>JAAYNZ010000082.1 GCA_012520595.1 Candidatus Epulonipiscium sp.
AAGACTACTTTTACTAGTGTTTTTGTTACATAATTAGCCATTACTATTTGTTCTACATAATATAATAAAATGCAGGCTATGAGAGAACTGATAATTATATATGCATATTTTTTCTTGTGATTCATAAACGGCATCTCCTCATCTCAATATATTTTTATTATAGCATGGGTAGAAGAAAAGCCCAATAAGCAATCTTGTAAAGATAATGAATCAAAGAGCTTATATTGGTTATATCGCAAAGCTACTATGCGTTATCTCAACGAGTAAAAGGTATATGTAAAATATTATTCTATAACCTTAGTCGATATAGTGTATTTTATAAATATAGTAACTAATTATATGATTACTATGGATTTCCATTAATGCATATTTATAGATTAAACATTTTAAAGTTGCAAGTAAAAATGAATAAGTTTTCATATTATTTCAGTCTTTTCGAACGAACAACATATTTAGAGGTATGAACAACAGAATCTTAGATTTATAATTGTCCTATAAGTTAAGTTATTATCAAATAAGAATATCTTTGTACCATAAAATGAATCTAGTAAAGAGTAGATGTTTTTTTATAAAAAGGCTTGCATAAATATAATAAAGCATGTATAATAATACGAAAGTAAAATGAATGGGGATTATGGATAGGAGAATTGACATGAATAAGACAACTGTATCATTTCCAGATTATACAATTGGTAAAGACGCCTTGCAAAAAATGGTTGACATAGGTACTTCCTATGGGAAAAGAATATTACTAGTAGGTGGGAAAACCGCCCTTATGAAAGCAAAACTTAAAATAGAACACATTATTCAAAGCAGTCCACTAGAAATTGTGGATACCATCTGGTATGGGGGAGAATGTTCTCGTGAAAATATCGAAAGGGTGGTAGAAAAGGGTAAAAAAGAGAAAGTGGATCTGATCCTAGGGATAGGCGGAGGGAAGGCCATCGATACAGCAAAAGCAGCAGCAGATCAATTGCAGATTCCCGTATTCACCATACCCACCATTGCTTCTACTTGTGCAGCCATAACTAAATTATCCGTAGTGTATAGTTCGAAAGGTGACTTTGAGTCCTTTCTTTTTTTTGATAAGCCACCTGCCCATTGTTTTATGGATAGCGATATCATTGCTACGGCTCCGGTACAATATTTATGGGCAGGCATGGGAGACACCATAGCCAAATATTATGAATGTACCTTTGCATCCAGAGGGGATCAACTAGACCATCGTTCTTGGATGGGAATTGAGATCAGTAAAATGTGTGTACAACCCATTTTACAATATGGCGAGAAAGCCTTGGAAGATTGTAGTAGGGGATTGAATTCCTTTGAAGTTGAACAAGTGATTTTAAATAACATTGTAAGTACAGGATTGGTTTCTATGTTAGTGGAAGAGAAATACAATGGGGCATTGGCTCACTCTTTATTTTATGGTTTAACCCTATTAGAACATATTGAGAAAAAACATTTACATGGAGAAGTGGTTGCTTACGGTGTTTTAGTACAACTGGCCATGGATAACCAAGAGGAGGAACTAAGGCGACTTTATGATTTTTATAAAAAAGTACAACTTCCTACTTGTTTAGCAGATATTGAAGTGGAAAATCATCGAGGATATTTAGAATCTGTATTAGAAGAAACCATAAAAGGACCAGATATGAAATATTTACCCTACAAAGTAACGAAAGATATGGTTTTTGAAGCCATTCAAAAAGTAGAAAGTATAAATGAAAAATAAAAAATAAGGGGGAATTTAAATGGAAGTAGTGAAAAAAACAAATAAAGTGAATGTTTCACTGTTGGATCTAGTAAAGTTTATTCTATTATCTTCTTTTGGAGCGATTATGTTTTTGCTACCTGTCTCTTACCAAGAGGCTTTTTCTACACCGTTAGGAATTGTGATCGATTTTTTAAGTAGTCAGCTAAAGGTCTTTTTGCCTTATCTATTGATTATAGTTGTTTCATTAGGGGCTGTTATATCAACCATTACTTATTTTTTTAAGCCTAAAAAGATTGTAGAAAATGAATTTTTAAAAGGATTATTTGTAACCACTCCACTGTATTTAGGAAGTCGAATTCTGAGTGTTTTTATTACCATAGTAGTCTAGGACCTAAAATCATTATTTCAGAAGGAACAGGGGCAACTATGGTGGGTTTAGCCACCACATTAGTGGTGATTGCTTTTTCTCTTAGTTATATATTACCCTTTTTAACAGACTGTGGTATTATGGAGTTTGTAGGAATTCTTACAAAACCCGTTGTTCGATTTTTATTTACCTTACCAGGTCGGGCTTCCATTGATCTTATTGCCTCTTGGTTAGGTGCTTCGAATGCGGCCGTCATTCTTACGAAAGGGCAATATGATGCAGGGTTTTATTCGGCTAGAGAAGCAGCAGTGATCATGACCAATTTTTCCATCGTATCCATTCCCTTTTGTTTGATCATTGCTAATATATTAGGGATTGGAAATCTGTTTCCTGCTTTTTATTTGGTGATTTGTATTGTAGGGTTTGTATTGGCTCTGATCATGCCCAGGATTGCACCCCTTCGGAAAATTCCTGATGAATTTAATCCAAAAACAGGAAAACAGGTAGAGGAAAATGTTCCAGAAGGGTATTCTATTTTTGGATGGGCTGTTGAACAAAGCTGTAATCGAGCCAATAAGTTTACGATTAATGATTTAATTCGTGGCGGAAATAGTGTGCTTTTTAGTATGTTATTTAGCTTAATCCCTGTGGTTATTACCTGGGGAACCCTTAGTTTAATTATTGTAGAATATACTCCTGTTTTTCAATGGTTATCCTACCCTCTTGGATATTATTTGAAAGTGTTAGGAGTTGAATATGCTTTTGAAGTGGCTCCAGCAACTTTAGTAGGATTCGTAGATATGTTTATTCCAGCCATTTTAGTTACAGGGATTGCTTCTGTTAAAACCAAATTTATTATTGGCGTACTTTCTTTGATTCAAATTATTTATGTAACAGAAGTAGGGGTCATTATTATTCAATCCGATGTACCATTAAAATTAAAGGATTTATTGATTATCTTTTTAGAAAGAACCATTATTAGTTTACCTATTATTGTATTGTTGGCCAATCTTTTAGTAAAATGATCATTTGATTTGCTAAAAAGATAAGAAAGGAATGTAGAGGATGAAACATCCGTTTTTATCGAAACGATACTGGAATACCATTTCTACCCCCATGGGTAAAAGTGTAGCCCTTGCAAGGGAATATAAGGATCTGATTAATTTAAGTTTAGGAGATCCTGATTTAACCACTGATGAACGAATTATCAAAGCTGCTTTTGAAGACGCGGCAGCAGGACATACTCATTATACGGATAGCTTGGGATATATGGAGTTACGGCAAGAAATTTGTAATTATTATCAAAATACGTTTCTTCACAATGTAAAGTTGGAAGAGTGTATGGTTACAACCAGTGGATGTCATGCCATGTGGTTGGTATTAGAAACCATTTTAGATGACGGTGATGAAGTCATTATTCATGAACCTTATTTTACTCCCTATCTTCAACAAATTGAGTTGGCTAGGGGTAAGGCTGTAATTTTAAAAACCGATGAGGAAGATGGATTTCAGATTGACCCTCAGCGTTTAGAAAGTTTGATTACCAATCGAACCAAGGCGATTATTGTTAACACTCCTAACAATCCAACCGGTGCCTGTTTTAGTCGTAGTACTTTGGAGGCCATTGCTCAGGTAGCCATTGCGAAGGATTTAATCGTGATTGCCGATGACATTTATACTGCCTTTAGTTTTCAAGAACCTTTTATACCCATTCGAACCATCGAAGGAATGAGAGAAAGAACCATTACTATTGGTAGTTTTTCTAAAGATTATTGTATGACAGGTTGGCGAATTGGGTATGTATTGGCTCCGCCTTTTATCATCAACACTATGGTAGATATAAACGAAAACAATGTTTTTACGGCTCCCTCCATATCCCAAAGGGCGGCTTTACATGCTCTTAGAATGCGTGAAGAAGTTCAACCTCCTATTGTAGAAGAGTTTAAAAGTCGAGTGTACTATGCTTATGAAAGGATTCAAAAAATAGAAGCCTTACACGTATTACCACCGGCAGGCAGTATTTATTTATTTGTGAATATTAAAAAAACAGGATTAAGCTCGAACCAATTTGTTGAGAAACTTTTACGAGAAGCTCATGTACTTGTGATTCCCGGGAATGCCTTTGGAGAAAGTGGAGAAGGGTATGTTCGAATAGCTCTTACAGTAGGTCTTTCTACATTAGAAGAAGCCTTTGATCGGATGGAGAAGATGTTTTTGTAATATTTTTTTTATTTAGTTGTTATTGTTCTGTAACTTAGAAAGCCAATAAAAGAGATATACTATAAGTAGTCACTTGATAATCAATGAAATAATGGAGGGATAATGTATGAAAAGTAAAAAGGTGATTGCTTTAGGTTTAGCTAGTTGTGTACTTCTTAGTCAGCCACTATATGCAGCTCAACCTTTAAAAGGAAATACGAAACCAAGAGGACCAATGAAAGGAAAACCCGCTGTTGTTGCTGTGCAAAAAGATCAGGTGAAAGAGGTTCGTTTTACAACGAAAAAAATTACATCAACGGAAGATGGATTGGTTCTTGATATTTGTATTCCAGTTATTGAGGGGTTTACGGACATAAAGTTTCAAAAAAAATTAAATGATACCATTGAAAAACAAATCATGAAAGATAAAAAAGACATGGAACAAGAAGTCAAAAAGTATTTACATGATGCAAAAAAACAAGATCTAAAGATTTCACCTTATAAGCTACAAGTTGATTATGATATTAAATCCAGTGGAGATATTTTATCTTTTACCATAACGACAGGGGTCAGTTATGGAAACAATTCAATGGAACGAGTGGATTCCTATAATATTGATGAAAAAGGCAATCAACTCCTTCAGTTAAAAGATTTATTTAAAGAAGGATCCGACTACAAGAAAATTATTGTAGCTGAAATTGAAAAGCAAATCAAAGCACAAGAGGATAATAAAGTGGTTTATTTTAAAGGAAACAAAGGATATAAAAATATTTCAGCTACTCAAGCTTTTTATATTCAAGGCGATTCTGTAGTGATTACATTTCCAAAATACAGTATTGCACCAGGATTTATGGGAACTCCTGAATTTAAAATTCCTTTTTCAATGTTAAAAGATCTTCTCAAGTAAAATTCTTATTGTAACTAAAACAATCTATTCCCACGTAAAAGAGCCATTAAAACTGAATTTAGGTTTTGATGGCTCTCTTTTATTGACTCCTAATTTTGTCAATGATACAATACATGAGGATAGAAGTTTGAATGAAAAAGAAAAAAATGCGAATAAATAAATCTATCGATATATTAATTTTAATGATGGATGTTAATAGCAGATGAAGAAAGGGAGTGTCTATATGAGTTTTAAAATCAATGATAAGGTAACTTGGGTAGGGAAAATTGATTGGGAACTTCGTAAATTCCACGGGCAAGAGTATTCCACTCATCGAGGTTCTTCTTATAATTCGTATTTGATTCAAGATGAAAAAGTAGTTTTAATTGATACAGTGTGGCAACCTTTTGCTAAAGAATTTATAGAAAATCTTAAAAAAGAGATTGATCTTACAAAGATTGATTATATCATTGCAAATCATGGAGAAATTGATCATAGTGGTGCCTTACCAGAATTGATGAAAGAAATTCCAGATACTCCTATTTACTGTACAAAAAATGCTATTCAATCTTTAAAGGGCCATTATCATGAAGATTGGAATTTTGTAGAAGTAAGTACAGGGGATACTTTAGATATCGGAGAAAATAAATTAATTTTTGTGGAAGCGAGAATGTTGCATTGGCCCGATAGTATGATGGTATACATGACCGGTGAAAATATGTTATTTAGTAATGATGCTTTTGGTCAACATTATGCATCGGAACAGATGTATAATGATTTAGTGGATCAGGGAGAATTGTATCAAGAAGCAATCAAGTATTATGCCAATATCCTCACTCCTTTTAGTGGTCTAGTAGAACGTAAAATTCATGAAATTTTGGCATTAAATTTACCCGTAGATATGATTTGTCCTAGTCATGGGATTATTTGGCGGGAAGATCCACTTCAAATTGTAAATCAATATATGGAATGGGCGGGAGCTTATCAAGAAGAACAGGTTACTCTTGTATATGAGACCATGTGGAACGGAACCAGAAAGATGGCAGAGGCCATTGCAGAAGGGATTCGTACAACAGCTCCTCATATGGTAGTAAAGTTATATAATGCAGGAATAGCAGATAAAAATGATATTATTACAGAGGTATTTAAGTCCAAAATG
>JAAYNZ010000083.1 GCA_012520595.1 Candidatus Epulonipiscium sp.
GCTAAAGAAACGGTGCCTGACCTTCCTTTGCATATAAGTACCCAAGCTAACAATACCAACTATCAAAGTGCCCGCTTTTGGTATGAGCAGGGAGCAGAACGGATTGTTGTGGCCAGAGAGCTTTCATTGGAAGAAATCAAAGAAATCAAACAAAAAGCACCTGAAAAATTAGAATTAGAAGCATTTGTACATGGTGCCATGTGTATTTCTTATTCTGGCAGATGTTTATTAAGCAATTATATGGCAGGGCGTGACGCCAATTTAGGAGCTTGCACTCATCCTTGCCGATGGAAGTATCATTTAGTAGAAGAAACTCGACCAGGAGAGTATATGCCAGTTACTGAGGATGAACAGGGAACGTATATTTTTAACTCAAAAGATCTATGTATGATTGAATATATTCCAGAGTTAATTCAAGCAGGAATTCAAAGTTTAAAAATAGAAGGAAGAATGAAAACGTCTCTCTATGTGGCTACAGTTGTAAAAACATATCGGGAGGCCATCGATGATTTTTTCCAAGATTCTTTGCAATACGAAAAGAAAAAACCATATTATGTAAATGAGTTAAAAAAATGTAATTATCGTCCTTTTACAACTGGATTCTACATTCAAAAACCAAAAGCTACAGAGCAAATTTATGATAATAATACGTATATTCGTGATTATACCTTTGTAGGTTTGGTTATAGATTATAATGAAGACACGCAGATAGCCACTATCCAACAAAGAAATAAATTCGCCATAGGAGATGAATTAGAAATTGTACGCCAAAAAAAGGATAATTTTATTTATCATGTAAATCAAATGTGGGATGAAGAAGGCCAAGAAATATCAGCAGCACCTCATCCTAAGCAAGTAATTCAATTAAAAATCGATCAAAACGTTCAAAAATATGATATCTTACGTAAAAAAGAATAAAGAATTTTAAATGAGACATACACATCCTCTAAATATGATTCATAGAATAAAGAAGGATCCTATTTTGGAGGTGTTTTGTGTGCTGGCATATCTATTGCAACAGATCTTTGCCATTTCCTATGTCACAGGGAATCAATATTCTTTTCCACACCCCTTAACGCCAGAAGAAGAAAAACATTATTTAGAATTATGTCAAAAAGGGGATATAGCAGCAAGAAACATTTTAATTGAAAGAAACCTTAGGCTTGTAGCGCATATTGTAAAAAAGTATAGTAATGTAAATCGAGATACAGATGATTTAATTTCCATTGGGA
Organism: Candidatus Epulonipiscium sp.; assembly: GCA_012520595.1. Lineage (GTDB taxonomy): Bacteria > Bacillota > Clostridia > Lachnospirales > JAAYNZ01 > JAAYNZ01. Next base: position 1,233 of record JAAYNZ010000083.1, read on the forward strand.
CCATTGGCTTAATTAAAGCAATTTCTTCTTACGACAGTAGTAAAGGTACTCGATTAGCAACCTATGCGGCAAGGTGTATCGAAAATGAACTTTTAATGATGCTTCGATCAGATAAAAAACAAAAACAAGAAGTATTTCTTCAAGACCCCATTGGTGTCGATAAAGAAGGAAACTCCATTACATTATTAGATGTAATTTGTCATGAAGGGGATTCGGTAGTAGAACAAGTTGATCTCAAAATTCAAATAAAAAAATTATACAATCAAATGTCTAAAATTTTAAAGGGTAGAGAGCGCAAAGTATTAGAAATGCGATATGGATTAGTCAATGGAACAGAAAAGACCCAACGAGAAATTGCTGAGATTTTAGGTATTTCTCGTTCCTATGTTTCACGAATCGAAAAAAAAGCAATCAAGAAGTTAAGTGAAGAAATGCAATAAGCTTTAATTTATCTTGCTTTTTATGGATATTATGAGTATAATAATATCTATAAAAAGTACTTCAAGTCGATAAAAGGTGACAAAAAATTAATAATATAATATAGAACAGATGAACTACAGTTATAGATGGACGCCTTATACTGTAGGGATGTAGTGGCGTAACCGGCTGATCTTTATTTTCAGTCGGTATTTTTTATGTTTTTTTATTCATTTTGTCCTGAATCTACGAAAGGTAAAGGGGTATTTTAGATGAAAACCAAACGATTGGGAGACCTTTTAGTTGAGACAGAATACATTACAAAAGCACAATTACAGCATGCTCTGCAGATTCAAAAAACAACAGGTGCAAAATTAGGAGAAATATTGATCCAAGAAAACATGGTTACAGAAAGGCAAATAATCGAAGTCTTAGAATTTCAAATGGGAATTCCCCATATGGATCTCAACAAAATATTTATCGATCCTAAAATTCCCCATATGATCTCTGAAAATCTAGCTCGAAAACATGGCCTTATTCCTATAAAAAAAGAGCGAAATACCTTAACCGTAGCCATGGTAGATCCTTTAAATATTTTTGCCATTGATGATATTGAGTTAAGTACAAGCCTTAAGGTAAAACCAATCATTGCTACGAAAAGCGATATTTTAAGTGCTATTGAACAATATTATGAAGCAGAAAATGCAGAAAAAGCATTGGAAGAATTAAAACAAAATTATCAAGCCGAATTGACAGACATTGATGAACAAACCTTACAAGAAATTAACAATGCTCCTGTAGTAAAGTTGATCAACTCCTTATTAAA
>JAAYNZ010000084.1 GCA_012520595.1 Candidatus Epulonipiscium sp.
TATTGATCAAGATCAAATGGAAGTTATTTTTGGTCAAGATATTCTATATTCTTTAGAAAAAAATCAGCTATCTTTCGAATGTAGATGTAAACAAGCGATTTTATTTAAAATGAATTTTAGACCATAAGAAAGATCTTTACTTTTATGATCTTATTTTAGGAATTGTCCATTGCTCTTTTGAAGTGCCTAGGATAAGCTAAAAAAGAGAGATAGTAGACTAAAATAAAATCATAAAGGAGAATCAAAGTGAAAAAAAACACAGATGAAAGTATTTATACAAAGACAAAATATGAAAATTCTTGTCATTTAACAAAAAAGGACATTGAAATAGCATTAGAAGAAGCATTAAAAAAAATTGATGAAAATTTAGCTGTTTTTACGCATCAATTTCCGAGTGAAAGTAGTATCAATAATCGATATGTGCCTATTGATAATGATCGTGGTTGGGGACAGGGATTTTGGACAGGGATTCTTTGGCTTGCTTATGAAGCAACAGGGGATGAAAGATATCGGCAAGTAGCCGAATTGCAAGTAAAAACCTTTGAAACTCGGATTGAAGAGAAAATTGGAGTGAATCATCATGACATGGGCTTTTTATACAGTCTTTCTTGTATATCAGCTTACCGTCTTACAGGAAATGAAGCCGCTAAAAAAGCTGCACTGCAAGCAGCTGATCACTTAGTGAGTCGGTACCGAGAAAAAGGCCAGTTTATTCAAGCTTGGGGAGATATCGATGATCCGAAAGCCTATCGATTGATCATTGATTGTTTAATGAATATTCCTCTTTTGTATTGGGCAGCAGAGGTAACAAAAGAGGATCATTATTATCAAAAAGCGTATCATCATATGAGGACAACAGTAAAAAATATTTTTAGAGAAGATTTTTCTGCTTACCATACCTTTTATTTTGATCCTGAAACAGGAGCTCCTGTAAAAGGTGTTACTCACCAAGGGCATTCAGATGATTCGGCTTGGGCACGAGGACAGGCATGGGGAATGTACGGAGTTCTACTGAGTTATGTTTATACCAAAGAAAAAGATCTTATTGATCTTTATAAAAAAGTAACCCATTATTTTTTGAATCATTTACCAGAAGATCATGTGTCTTACTGGGATTTGGATTTTATGTCTGGGGATGAGCCTAGGGATAGTTCGGCAGCGGCCATTGCTGTATGTTCTTTATTAGAAATTGATAAATGGTTAGACGAAACCGATCCTTTTAAAAAAATTTATCAGAATGCAGCCAAGGAGATATTAAAATCTTTGATCGAAAGGTATTCAACAAAAGAAGATCCTAATTCCAATGGGCTTTTACTTCATGCTGTGTATGCAAAGCCAGAAAATTTAGGTGTGGATGAATGTAATATTTGGGGTGATTACTTTTATATGGAAGCTTTAGTTCGATTGTTAAAAGATTGGGATTTGTATTGGTAATGGATCTGTTTTATAGGAAAATAATGTGTTATAATACATAATTATAATAGTAAAAATTCAGATGATTTTCATCTGAATTTTATTTAACTATTTTTATCATTTAGATAGGAGTTACAAGATGAAAAAACGAAAAAAAGTCTGGCCATATAAACGAAAATCTGTTATCTATATCTGGCTTTTTTCTTATATATTAATTTTAATTATTCCCTTGATTTTTGCCATTGCCAATCAGTATTCCACAAGAAAGTTATTTTTAGAAGAAGTTAAATCTTCTAATCAATTTATCTTAGAAAGAATGCAAGGTGAATTAGACTATGTTTGGAAAAATATTAATCAAGTAGGTGTTCAGGTTGCTTTAAATCCAATCGTTACTTCTATTTTAGCCAAAAAAAATCAAGGTTTCCACTTTAATCCTTATTCTCTTCATCAGCTCGCTGAAGAATTACAGGTATATACCAATGCGAATGGGGCTATTGAACAAATTTATATTTATTTTAAACATCATGATCTAGTTGTTAGTAATCATGCAATTTTAGACTCAGATGTCTTTTTTAATACATACTATAGCCAATTAGATTATGATCAATGGAATCAAGCTCTCTTCTCCCAATCAAAGAGTAACTATATATTATTTTTATCTAAAGATTCAAAATACCCCGTATTAAGCTATATATTTCACTTACCATTGATTCAAAAAGGTGAAAGTGATGCTAATATTTTTATTACCCTTTCATCTAGTTTTTTTGATGAACTAGCTTTATCTATGGATTTTTTAGAAGGACGTAGTTTATATATATTTACTTCACAAGGTGAAGTTTTATTTTCCACTTCAGATACAATCCCAATAGAAGGATTAATTGATCAAAAATGGGAAAGTACAGATGCCTATTCTTATAAGGTAGGAAAAGAAGAATGGATGATTTCCAAAATCTCATCAAAAATTCAAGATTGGCACTATGTTCTTGCTACTCCCACTGGTGTTTACTTAGGCCAATTAAATAAAATGAATCAACTATTTGCCATAGGGGTTGTAGGAGTTTTACTGATAGGTATGATTCTTACTTTTTTCTTAATTAGAAAAAACTATAATCCCCTTCATGATCTATTAGAAGAGTTATATCAAGGCATGGATTATGATATTTATCACACATATAATGAATATGAGTTAATCTCTCAAGAAATTGATAAAAATTATAAAGAAAAACAAAATTTAATCTCTCAATTAACATTACAAAAAAATATTGTAAAAGAACATATTATAGAGCGATTGTTAAAGGGAACTAGAAAAGATTTAAGTATAGATGATCAAATTACTTCCTTTGGGATTTCTTTTATTTCATCGGACTTTGCTGTTATGAGCATTTATATTGAAAATATTGATCAATTAGAAGAACTTCATATAGAAATATCTCCTTTTCAGCAAATGAAATTAATTCAATTTACGGTTATGAATGTGATGGAAGAAGTCATAGGAAAATATCATGCCTCTTTTATGACAGAGATTAATGATATGATTTTTTGTTTAATTAATTTTGATCCAGTACGAAAGCAAGAATATAAAAAGGATATTGAAGAAGCTTTTAAAGAAGGACAAAATTTTTTACAAGAGTATTTTCAAATTTATTGTACGGGGACATTAAGTAATATTCATGAAGGAAGAGAGAGGATTCCTACTGCCTATCAAGAAGCTTTAGATACTCTAGAGTATGGTTTTATAGTAGGTAAAACAGATCTAATGTATTATGAGTCAACAAAAACAGAAGAAGTACGTGAATATTATTATCCTATGGAAGAAGAACAAAAGATCATTAACTGTATTAAAGCAGGAGATAATCAACAGGCTATGGTTATAATAGAAATGATTCTTTTTAAAAATCATCACCTAATCTCTAGTCAGCCTTTATTAAGCCGCTATTTATTTTTTGATATTATAGCTACCATCATGAAAACTCTTTATGATTTATCTTTAGGTCAAGAAGGGCCAGCAATAGAAAATCTAGATATAATAGAAAATTTTCATCGATATAAGACATTGTTAGGCTTTAAGAATGGAATTCAAGAAATTATTGAAGAAGCTTGTGAGAAGGTTATACAATGTAAAAATAAAAACTCAACTAAGTTTAGCGAAGAAGTGAAAATGTTTGTTCAAAATCATTATCAGAATGAAGCATTAAATATTTCTTTTATTGCAGATCAAGTGGGTTACCATCCTTCTTATGTATCAAAGTTGTTTAAGGAAGAAACAGGAATGGGTCTATTAGATTTTATCAATCAAATACGGATTGAGGCTGCAAAAGATATTTTAAAAGGGTCAGAAAAGAAAAAATTAGAAGACGTTGCCACAGCTGTTGGTTACAGTAATGTACGAACCTTTATGCGTATATTTAAAAGCTATGAAGGGGTAACGCCTGGTCAATATATGAATTTGTGAATGTAGTTTCGATTTTGTCACATTTGTTAAAACATCTAGTTTAGAAATATTGCATCTAGCTTATATTCTATCTCTTGCTTAGGTAAGAGATTTTTTTTGCAAAAAAGCAATTTTAAAAAATAGCATAATATTTTATATTTTGTACGTGGAATATTAATAAAGGGTGAGTTAGTATGGAAGCAAGAAAGAAAATAAAAGAAAGGGTGTTGTTTTATGAAGAAGGGGAAAAAAATTTATAACATTGTAGCCATTATGATGGTAACTATGATGATATTAGCGGCCTGTGGTGGAGGTGGGAAAGTATCTACAAATGAGAGTGATTCAAAAACCACGCCTAGTACTAATAATGATACAAGCAAGGATGAAAAAGAAGATTTTTCTTATCCTATGGATGGTAGTGTTACCTTAACATGGTGGCTGCAATTAAATCCTAACGTATCAGCAACATCAGCTAGTTTAGGAGATACACCTTTTGCAGCAGAGCTACAAAAACAAACAGGGGTTGAGGTTGAATATATTCATCCAGCCCAGGGAAGTGAAGATGAAGCCTTCAATTTATTATTAGCTTCTGGTGAATTACCAGATATTATTGAAAGACCTTGGTATAACTTTCCTGGTGGTCCCGATAAAGCGATTCAAGATGAATATATTATTCCTTTAAATGATGTGATTGATCAATATGCACCTAATTTAAAGGCTTATCTTGAAAAAGAACCTGAAGTTGAAAAAATGATTAAAACAGATAATGGAGATTTCTATGCCTTTCCTTTTATCCGATCAGAAGATAAATTGCGTGTGTTTTTTGGTCCTGTTGTTCGTCAAGATTGGTTGGATGATCTTGGATTAACAACACCTGAAACAATAGCAGAATGGGAGGAGGTATTAAAAGCATTTCGTGATAAAAAAGGAGCAGAGGCAGCTTTTAGTGCAAGACCTGCTCATATAACTTTAAGTAGTATATTTATGGGGGCTTACGGAGTTCAAAGTGGATTTTATCAAGATAATGGAAAAGTGAAATATGGATTTATTGAGTCAGGCTATAAAGACTACCTTACACTTTTAAATAAGTGGTATAGTGAAGGACTCATTGATAAAAACTTTGCTACGATGGATCAAAAAGCTTATGAAGCTAATATTTTAAATGGTCGAGCAGGTATTACTTTAGGATATTTAGGTAGTGGAATTGGAGCTTGGACATCAGCCAAAGCAGATGATCCTAGTTATAAACTAGCAGGATTAAAATATCCTGTTGTTAATAAAGGTGAGACTCCTATGACAGGGCAAAAATCTTTGACTTATGAAACAGGTAATGCAACAGCGATTACTACTTCTTGTAAAAATGTAGAAGCAGCAGCTAGACTACTAGACTATGGTTATGGTGAAGCAGGAATGAATTTATACAATTTTGGTATAGAAGGAAAATCTTTCACTTTTGTAAATGGAGTCCCTACCTATACAGATTTAATTTTGAAAAACCCAGATGGTTTGTCTATTGCCCATGCTATGTCTAAATATATTCGTGCGAACTATAATGGTCCAATGATTCAAAGTGGATATTATGCAGATGGATATTTCCAATTAGATTCTCAATTGGAAGCGATTCAAATGTGGCAAGATACCAATGCAGATAAACATATCTTACCAACCATTACTCCAACACCAGAGGAAAGTGCTGAAATGGCCGGAATTATGAATGATATTGCAACGTATCAAGAAGAAATGATGTTAAAATTTATTATGGGAGTTGAACCCTTAGATAAATTTGAAGAGTATGTGGCAGAAATCAAAAAAATGGGTATTGATCGTGCTTTAGAAATCAACCAAGCAGCCTTTGAGAGATACGATAACAGATAATAAAAGTTATATTTTTGGAGATAAAAGCCAATTAAGACTCTTTCGTTGCAAAGAGTCTTAATTAATCTTATTTGTGATTGTTTGTATCTTAAGAAAGGAATGAATGCAAATATGAAAATAGCGGAAAAGACCATGAGTGTGGAACAAAATTATAAAAAAGGCTTTTCTATTCGATTTAAGGAAGATATGCGTCAGAATTGGACTTTATATATACTAATTATTCCTGTTCTTTTGTATTATTTAATTTTTCATTATTTTCCCATGGTAGGAGCTGTCATTGCTTTTAAAAATTACATTCCTAAAAAAGGGATATTCGGTAGTGATTGGATAGGGTTTAAACATTTTATCAGTTTTTTTCAAAGTCATTACTTTTTTCGTATCTTTAAAAATACAGTTGTTATTAATGTGAGTACACTTATTTTTGGTTTTCCAGCTCCTATTATTTTGGCCCTTTTAATTAATGAAATTAAAAGACAAAGATTTAAAAAAACAGTTCAAACCATTACCTATTTACCTCATTTTATTTCTTTAGTTGTAGTAGCAGGGTTAATTAAAGATTTTACAGCCGACTATGGAATTATTAATGATTTTATTGCTTTTTTTGGTGGAGAAAGACGAGCCTTGTTAAATTCTCCTAATTTATTTGTTCCCATTTATGTCCTTTCAGATATTTGGCAAGGAGTAGGTTGGGGGTCGATTATTTATTTAGCGGCCCTTTCAGCCATTGATCCAGAACTATATGAAGCAGCAGAAATTGATGGTGCAGGAAGATGGAAACAAACATTAGCGATTACTTTACCGAGTATTTTACCTACTGTTGTTATTCTATTAATATTACGAATGGGATCTATATTTAACGTAGGTTATGAAAAAATTATTTTATTATATAATCCACTTATTTATGAAACAGCAGATGTAATTTCTAGTTTTGTGTATCGGCGTGGATTGTTAGAAGCCAATTATAGTTTTAGTACAGCTGTTGGTTTATTTAACTCTGTTTTAAATTTTAGTATGCTGCTGATTGCAAATAGTATTAGTCGGAAGGTAAATGAAACCAGTCTTTGGTGAGGAGATGGTGTGATGATTAAGGAAAGTATAAGTAGAAAAATATTTCGATTTTTTAATGGATTATTTATGATTAGCATGATGATTATTTGTTTATATCCTATGCTTTATGTTCTTTTTGCATCCTTTAGTAATGCGAACCTTTTCATGGAGCACCAAGGTCTTTTGTTAAAACCTTTAGGGTTTAATTTAGCATCTTATAAAATGGTTTTTAAGGATCCAATGATTATAAAAGGATATGGAAATACTATTTTTATTGTTGTGGTTGGAACCTTATGTAATATTTTAATGACTGCTTTTTGTGCCTATTTTTTATCTAGAAAAAATGTGATGTTTAAAATACCTATTATGATATTTATTACCTTTACTATGTTTTTTAGTGGAGGGCTTATTCCTTTTTATTTAACGGTAAGAAAAGTAGGATTATATAATAATCATTGGGCTTTAATATTACCAGGAGTAATTAATACGTATAATATGATTATTATGCGAACTGGGTTTCAAGGGATACCAGATAGTATGGAAGAATCAGCTAAGATTGATGGAGCAGGACATTTAACGATTTTATTTAGAATCATTATTCCTTTAGCTAAACCGGTTATGGCTGTTATGGTTTTATATTATGCGGTAGGTCACTGGAATGGATGGTTTAATGCTATGATCTTTTTACAAGACAGAAGAAAATTTCCTCTACAATTGATTTTAAGAGAAATCTTGATTCAAAATGATACCAGCCAAATGACGGGAGGCGTTGGTTTGGTCGATCAAGAAGCTATAGGGGAAACGATCAAACATGCTGTTATTGTTGTAGCTACTCTTCCCATTTTACTCATTTATCCCTTCTTGCAAAAATACTTTGTACAGGGTATTATGATTGGAGCAATCAAAGGATAAAAGGAGAGGAGAAAATGGATTTAATTAACAAATGGAAACAAGTTATTTTAGGTACTCCTTATGATGCAGCAGATAAAAAAGTAAAACAGATCATAGAAAAAAAGACAGGTAAAGCAAAGGAAATATGGGATGGCATGAATAAGGCTCGGGATCGAGACTATTTATGGGAACATGTAAAGAGTCGAAAAAATCCGGAACAATTACACAGCATATCAAAGTATTTATTAGAAATGGCAACAGCCTATGCCATGCCAGGTTCTTCTTTGGAAAAGGATTCTATTTTATTACAAGATCTTATCGGGGCTTTGGATTGGTTTTATGAAGAGCATTATCATGCAGGAAAACAGGCCTATGGGAATTGGTGGCCTTGGGAAATAGGGATTCCTTTACGACTTAACGATATTACCATTTTACTATATGATGAACTAGGACAAGAACGGATTAAAAAGTATATGGATGCCATTGAATACTTTCAACCCGATCCAAGGTATTCTGGTGCTAATGCCAAAGGAACAACAGCCCCCCATCATCGTGAAGCCACAGGAGGTAATCGGGTAGACATTTGTAAAGTGGTAGCAATTCGAGGTGCCATTATGAGGCAAGAAGAAAAAATTGCCCTAGCTAGCCAAGCCATTCAGCAAGTCTTTGAATATGTAACAGAAAAAGATGGCTTTTATGAGGATGGTTCTTTTATTCAACATGGAAATATCCCGTATACAGGAACATATGGCAATGTACTCCTTCGGGGTGTAGTAGAATTGTTATTGTTTTTAAAAGACACGCCTTGGGAAATGAAGGGTCCCCATGTAGAGCGGATTTATCAATGGGTTTTGACTTCTTTTGCTCCCTTTTTATACAAAGGAGCTGTCATGGATATGGTCAGTGGTCGGTCGGTCACTCGTAAAGAAGGAGAGTACGGACAAGGAGATCATGGTCGGGGAAGAGAAATCATTCACTCCATTCTTTTGTTATGTCAATCAGCTCCTACCAGTTATGTCCAAGAGTATCAAGCCCTTATAAAATATATGATTCAATCAGATACCTTTGTTCCTTATTTGGAACGAATCGAAGAAATAGGGCTTTATCAGTTAGCGAAAAAGATAGTAGAGGATCCTGCGATCCTTGCTAAAAATCCAGAAAATGATCATAAGCAATTTCCAAATATGGATCGTGTAGTCCATCATCAAAAAGACTTTGCATTTGGCATTGCTTCCCATTCTACACGTACGGGGAATTACGAGGGAATGAACGGGGAAAATGTAAGAGGATGGTATAGCGGAGATGGAATGACTTATTTATATAATGGGGATTTATCCCATTATACGGATTATTGGATTACTGTACATCCTTATCGAATGCCAGGGACCACAGAAGATACAGAAATTCGAAAGGAAAATTCGGGGCAAAATCCATTAGGGCGATCCTGGGTGGGAGGAACATGGATTGGAACCAACGGAATTTGGGGAATGGATTTTGCTTCTTGGGATGAAAGTTTAACAGCTAAAAAAGGTTGGTTTTTGTTCCAAGATAAAATCATTGCTTTGGGGGCTGGGATTTCTAGTCAAAAAAAAGGAGTAAGGGTAGAAACCATAGTAGAAAATCGAAAGTTTTTTCCAAAGGAATGTATTCTTATTTTCTATGGAAATCATGAGGAAGAACATTCTTTCACTTGGGAAAAGAGAGAGACCCAAAAAACCAATTGGGTTCACGTAACAGGTCCTACTTCTCATTCAGACATTGGTTATTATTTTCCTACGACAGGTTCTCTTTGTTTGGATTGGAAGGAGAGAACAGGTAGCTATAAAGCTCTCTATGATCCTACAGTAGAGACTTTTGTTACGCATCATTATTTTGAAATGTGGTTGGATCATGGGCAACAGCCTTGCAATGATTCCTATGCCTATGTTATTCTTCCTAATCGAAGTAAAGAAGAGACAAAAGGTTATGGGGCTCATAGTGATTTTGAGATTTTATCCAATACAAAAGAAGTACAGGCTGTTTATGATCAAGGATTAAAGATTTTGGGGATTCTTTTTTGGGAAAATAAGAAGCAACAAGTGGATTTTATTACTTGTGATCACCAAGCGGCAGTTATGATACAAGAAGAAGGAGATCATCTTACTATTGCAATTTCAGATCCAACTATGGAAAATGAATTCATTGATTTGAAAATCAATAGAAAAGCTTGTAAGGTTTTATTTTGTGATTCGAATATTCAAGTAGATCTTCAGGAAGAGAGTGTAGGTATTCGAGTTTATGTAAAAGGATTACGAGGACAAAGAAGTAGGATAACAATAAAAACACTGGTATAGGATCTTAGATCTTATACCAGTGTTTTTATTGTTAAAGAGTTAGATTATGCTAAAGTAAATTGAGATTCGTATAAATTAGCATAAATACCCTGATGATTCAATAATTCTTGATGGGTTCCTCGTTCCTCAATCCCTTGGTCTGTTAGTACAATAATTTCATCTGCATTTTTTATAGTGGATAAACGATGAGCTACAATTAATGTTGTCCGTCCCTTGCATAATTGATCCAAGGATTGTTGAATTAACATTTCAGTAGCATTATCCAAGGCAGATGTAGCTTCATCTAAAATAAGGATTGGTGGATTTTTTAAGAAGACCCGAGCAATGGAGATTCTCTGTTTTTGTCCTCCAGATAGCTTAACTCCTCTTTCTCCAATATAGGTATCATAACCTTCTTCTAAGTTCATAATAAAGTCATGAATATTAGCTTTTTTAGCTGCTTCCATAATTTCTTCATCTGTAGCTTCTAAATTTCCATAGGCAATATTTTCTTTGATGGTTCCTGTAAAAAGGAATACATCTTGCTGTACAATCCCTATGTTTTTACGAAGAGAAGTCCGATCTAGTTGTTGTATATTTGTGCCATCGATTAAAATTTTACCTTCATCTACTTCATAAAATCGAGGAATTAAGTGACACAAAGTGGTTTTTCCACCACCGGAGGGTCCCACTAAGGCAACGGTTTTTCCTTTTTCAATAAAAAGATTGATACCATCCAAAATTTGTGTGTTTTCATCATAACGAAAACTAACGTTTTCAAATTGAATATTTCCTTCTATTTTATCCAATATCATAGGATGAGGAACATGAGTTTCTTTTTCTGCTTCCATTAATTCTACAAAACGTTTAAAGCCAGTCATTCCTGATTGATATTGTTCAATAAATTGAATTAATTTTTTGATGGGTCCTAAAAATAAATTAATATAAAGTAAATAGGCCACATAATCTCCCAAAGTAATTTGACTTTGATACACAAAGTAACCACCTAGTATTAAAACGATAACATTTAAAAAATCAACAATAAAGTTCATTCCTGAGAAAAACTCAGCCATTGCTTTATAGGCATACTCACGTGCTTTTTGAAAATTAAGATTGTTTCTTTGGAATTTTTTTACTTCATAGTCCTTATTAGCAAAAGCCTTTGCCACTCGAATTCCTGAAATGCTGTTTTCTAAACTGGCATTGACTTCTGCCACTTTGATTCGAGTTTCTGTAAAAGCTTTTGTCATTTTAATACGTTTTTTTACGGCAAACCAAAATAAGAGAGGAAGAAAAGCAAAAATAATTAAGGTCAAAGGAATATTAATAGTACATAAAATAATAAAAGAACCGATAAGCATAATGGTAGAAACAAACAAATCTTCAGGTCCATGATGAGCTAATTCGGAGATATCCATTAAATCATTAATAATACGTGACATAATAATACCGGTTTTATTTTCATCAAAAAAAGAAAAGGGGAGATCCTGTAAATGCCGGAATACTTCTTTTCGCATGTCAGCTTGCATTCGAACTCCAACTACATGACCATAATACTGAATAAAATAATTTAGCATTGCTTTTATCATATAGATAAAAAGCAAAACCAATGCCCATAGAATAATAAGCTGTAGTTCCCGGTTGGGTACATACTTATTTATAATATTTCGGGTAATCATAGGATAAAAAAGATCGCAAATGGCTACTAAAAAAGCACACAACATGTCTAAAATAAAAAGCTTTTTGTGCGGCTTATAATAAGATACAAATTTACGTATCATAGCATCCTTCCTTTCATCGTAATAACTTTTATCAGTATAACCTTTTTGAGAAAAGAATTCAACTTAGACATGAAAGCAATAGCACTAACATTCTTTTTTCTGCATATGATAAGAAGAGGGACTAGTCTTAGGAAGGAGGGAAAAAGATGATTCCAAGAAATATTTATCTTATTTTTGAAACCATAGAAGGGACGGAGTTTGGCGGTTTTCCGTTAAATACATTACCCATAAAGGAAGAAAAAATCATTGAAAAAAGCATGGAAATTTTTGCAGACCCTAAGCCCTGTTCTTATCATCGAAATGCAGTGACCCAAAGGATTTATTTAGAAATCAGTCATTATTTTATTGAGAGTTATAAAAAAGGACGTAAAAAACTATATTGGGAAGATATACCATTAAAAATTCGAGAATATTTAGATATATCCCAGAAAATTTCAAAAGTTTTCATTTATTACAAAGGATAAATCTTTTCAGGTTTATAATTATCTGTTATACTATAAATAGACAATAAAGTATTACAAAATAAGATTTATTTTATAAAGTAGGTAATGAGATGAATCATGCTCCATTGTATCAAGCCTTACAATTCTATAGAGACCAAAAAGTGTACCCTTTTCATACCCCAGGACATAAGCAGGGAAGGGGACTTTGGATTCCAGATCTTATTTCTCTTGATGTAACAGAAGTGGAAGGAACAGATAACTTATATGCCCCAACAGGACCTATTAAGGAAGCACAAGATTTAGCAGCTACTCTTTTTGGAGCGGAAGCCACTTATTTTTTAGTGAATGGTTCTACGGTAGGAATCTTAACGGCCATTGCTACCGTTTGCCAACCTGGTGATATGCTGTTAGTTGCCCGTAACTGTCATCGAAGTGTATACAGTGGGATGATGATGGCAGATGTACAACCAAGATATATCGTACCGGATGTACTTTCAAGTTATGGATTAACGGGAGGGATTTCACCGAAAAAGGTTTATGAAGGGCTTAGACAATACCCACAATCAAAAGGAGTTCTTCTCGTTAGTCCTACCTACGAAGGGTTTACTTCTGATTTATCTAAGATTGCTCAGATCGTACATGAACAAAATAAAGTATTAATTGTAGATGAAGCTCATGGAGCTCACTTTCGATTTCATCATGTATTTCCTAAAACTGCATTAGAAGCAGGAGCAGATATTGTTATTCAGAGCACCCATAAAACGTTACCTGCCTTTACCCAAAGTGCTATGTTACATATACAGGGACCGCGGGTTTCTAAGGATAGGATTAGAGAACGTTTATCTCTTTTTCAAAGTAGTAGTCCATCCTATTTATTAATGGCGGGTTTGGATTATTGTAGGTATCAGTTACAAGAGACAGGCTCTAGGGATTTTACGGATTTTGTTGGTAGGTTATATGCTTTACGAAAAGAGCTAAGATCTTTACAAACAATCCAATTGATTGATCAAGAGGTGGAAGGACAAGGAAGTATTGATCAATTGGATCTTTCAAAAATTCTTTTGTCTTGTAGAAATTGTATGGAAACGGGTACAGAGATAGAAAGTCGATTAAGAAAAGAGTTCCGAATTCAGATGGAATTATCAGGACCGGGACATCTGGTTGGGATTACCACAGTAGCTGATGATAGAGAGGGTTTTCAACAGTTGATAAAAGCCTTACAGTCCATGGATAGGAGCCTAAAGAAAGTTCCTATCCATACCGATATAAAGAATATAATACAATCCATACCCTATGCCAGGTATACTCCTCGGGAAGCTAGTTTTATGGAGGCCCAATGTTTTCCAATGGAAGAGAGCATCGGTGAAGCAGTTGCAGAGTTTATCATACCTTATCCACCAGGGATTCCATTGTTAGTTCCTGGAGAGGTCATTACAAGGGAGCATGTGAAGCATATCCAAGACCTTAAGAAACAAAAGATATCCATTATAGGTATGCAAGATGTTACAGGCAACACATTACAGATTTTAAAAGACAGAAAATGAGGTGCAATATGGCAGGATGGTTTATTACAATGGAAGGGCCTGATGGTTCTGGTAAGACAACTCAAATCCAGTTATTAAAGCAAGAGTTACAAAAGCAAGGATATGAAGTATTGGTGACTCGCGAACCAGGAGGCACTTCTATAGGAGAGCAAATAAGAAAAGTAATTTTGGATGTGAATAATGTTGCAATGGATCCCATGACAGAAGCAATTTTATATGCAGCAGCCCGGGCTCAACATGTAAAGGAATTGATCCAACCTGCTTTAGAACAAAATAAGATTGTACTGTGTGATCGTTTTTTAGATTCAAGTATTGCTTATCAGGGAGTAGCGAGAGGTTTAGGGATGGATATGGTGGAAGGACTTAACCATTATGCTACAGGTGGGTTAAATCCAGACATTACATTCTTTATTGATATGGATCCTGTTATGGGCTTACAGAGGAAAAAAAATCAAGCCCAATTGGATCGTTTAGAGAAGGAAACATTGGATTTTCATCAAAAAGTATACAAAGGTTATCTTGCTTTATGGAAGAAATATCCGGATCGGATCCATCGTATTTCAGGCGATGATCAGGTGGAGTCCATCCATCAACAAATCATGAGTAAGGTAAAGGAAAGAATAAAAAGGGGGTTATCTTATGAATATGAAATTAATCATGGCTGTCATTCATGATGATGATGCACATCGTTTAATGCAAGCATTAAACCAAGGAGGATTTAGTGTTACTAAATTAGCCAGTACAGGAGGATTTTTGCGATCAGGAAATACAACAGTTTTTTTAGGGGTTGATCCAGAAAGAGTGGATGCAGCACTAGCTATTATTGAAAAAGAATGTAAAAGTAGGCGCCAGATGACACCAGCCAATCATCCTTATGCCAATGTGGCTGAGGGATATATTCCCTATCCTGTTGAAGTAACGGTAGGGGGCGCAACTATTTTTGTTGTGGATGTAGAGCAATTTAAGAAAATTTAGGAGGCGGAACTGTTGGAAATGAAAATACAACCCATGCAGGACATACAAGTTAAAGGCCTGCAAGCACAACAGCCTCGTAAAGCAGAAGATGATTTCTCCTTCACCCTTCTTAGTAAAATAGAAGAAAAAGATTTACAAAAAAAGCTGCAAGGGTTGATGGAAGAGATTACTACACAAGGGAAAAAGTTAGCAGATCATATGGATGTTAAGGATATGAAGCAATATCGGGTTTTGATTGCAGAATTTATCCAAGAAGCAGTGTCTCATTCCCATCAATTTTCAAGAGAAAATTTTTTGGATCGCCGGGGACGTCACCGGGTTTATGGTATCGTAAAGTTAGTTAATAAAGAAGTCGATGAATTAGCACAGGAATTGATTCAAAAAGAGAAAAATCATTTGCGAATATTAGAAAAAGTAGATGAGATTCGAGGATTGCTTTTAGATATTATTACATGATATTCATGGATCATGAAAACTCCCACTTAAATAAGTGGGAGCTCTATTTTAGGCTCATGAAAAACTCCATATAAAAATGTAAATTGGTATATCGATAGAGGAGAATCCCATGTATACATTTAAAGAAATTATAGGACATCAAGATATTATCCATCATATGCAAAATTCCATTACACACAAAAAAATATCCCATGCTTATATTATTGATGGAGAGGAAGGGATGGGTAAAAAAACCCTAGCTTTTACCCTAGCTAAAACGTTACAATGCATGGAGGCAGGAATTGATTCTTGTAACCATTGCATTTCTTGTCAAACCTTTGATTCGGGAAACCATCCTGATGTTATTTTAGTACAAGCCACCAAAAGGAAAACCATAGGAGTGGATGATATTCGAACTCAAATTCAACAAGATATTGACATTAAACCATACCAGTATCGTTATAAAATTTATATTGTAGAAAATGCGGATACCATGACCTTGCAAGCTCAAAATGCACTTCTTAAAACGTTAGAAGAGCCTCCTGACTATGGTATTATTTTTTTATTGTCATCTAATTATAATCGTTTTCTTCCTACAATTTTATCTCGATGTGCCATACTTAAGTTAAAATCTCTTTCTTTCCATCAAGTACAGGATTACCTTATTAAAAAAGTACAGATTCCAGATTATCAGGCTAAATTATATGCCAGTTTTGCTCAGGGTAATATTGGAAAAGCACAAGAGATGACAGCGGATTCTACCTTTATTATGATGCGAGATCAAGTAATCCAATGGGCCAACCAAATAAATAAAATAGACTTAGTTTCTTTATTCGAAATGGAAAAAGAATTTGAAAAATACAAAGACAATATACAAGAAGTATTAGATATATTTTATACTTGGTATCGGGATCTTCTTCTTATCAAACAGTTAGGGGAGAATCCCTATATTATCCATCAGGATCAAGTGAAGATATTATTGAAACAAGCCCATGGAATATCATATAATAGAATAGGTCAATGTTTAGATAGTATTATGATGGCCAAAGATCAATTATCAAAAAATGCCAACTTTCAACTTACTATAGAGATGATGTTGTTAAAGTTAAAGGAGAGTTAACATGGTCACAGTAATCGGTGTACGTTTTAAAAAAGCAGGAAAAATTTATTATTTTGATCCTGATGATATAGAAGTGTTAGAAGGAGAAGCTGTTATCGTAGAGACAGCCAGAGGTGTAGAATATGGGCGAGTCGTTATTGAGCCTAGGGAAGTAGACGAAGAGTTGATTATCCAGCCACTGAAAAAAGTGATTCGTGTTGCAACACAAGAGGATCATGCCCAAGAGCAAGAAAATAAACAAAAAGAAAAGGAAGCTTTTTCCATTTGTTTAGAAAAAATTAAAGAGCATGGATTGGATATGAAACTTATTGATGTAGAGGTTACTTTTGATAACAATAAAATTTTATTTTATTTTACGTCTGATGGACGGATTGATTTTCGAGAATTAGTGAAAGATTTAGCCGCTATTTTTAGAACTCGTATTGAACTAAGGCAAATTGGAGTACGAGATGAAACAAAAATGTTAGGTGGCATGGGAATTTGCGGAAAGTCTTTGTGTTGTTCCTCTTTTTTAACAGATTTTCAGCCTGTTTCTATTAAGATGGCAAAGGAGCAAAATCTGTCATTAAATCCTACAAAAATTTCAGGGGTTTGTGGAAGGCTTATGTGTTGTTTAAAATATGAAGAAGAAACCTATGAAGAATTAAATGATAAGTTACCCAATATAGGGGATCTTATTCAAACACCTGATGGTAAGGGAGAAGTATTGTCCGTTCATGTTCTTCGACAGTTAGTAAAAGCTGCAGTTCGAAAAAAAGATCAAGATGATACAGATATTCGAGTATATGCCCTTGATGAGATTACACTTTTATCTCCAAAAAGGAAAAAAGAAAAAGAGGAAACAGAACTTATTTATGAAGAAGAGGAATAAAAATGGAACAGGTACAAGTACATTCCTACGAAAGAATTGATGATCTTGGATGTAAGGGATATCGTATTATTCAAAATCCTAAACTTTTTTGTTTTGGGATGGATGCAGTACTACTATCTCATTTTGCGGAAGTAAAAGAAGGAGAAATGGTTTTAGATTTAGGAACGGGTACAGGGATTTTACCTATTTTATTAGAAGCAAAAACAAAAGGACGTTATTTTATAGGAGTAGAGATACAAAAAGAAAGTGTTGACTTAGCTCGAAGAAGTGTATTATTAAATAATTTATCTCATAAGATTAGGATTGATGAAGGGGATTTGACAAAGGGCGATCAACAATATGAACGAAGCAGTTTTGATGTGATTGTTTCCAATCCTCCTTATGTACAATTCCAGGGTGGTTTAAAAAATATGGATCTGGCAAAGTCCATTGCTCGACATGAAGTGGCGTGTACTTTGGAAGATGTAATTCGAGTTGCGTCCCTTTTATTAAAGGTATCAGGGCGTTTTTATATGGTTCATCGTCCTCAACGATTAACAGAGATTATAACCCTTTTACGTCAATATCGATTAGAACCTAAAAGGATGCGATTGGTTCATCCTATGGTTAATAAAGAACCCAATATGGTTTTAATTGAAGCTGTGCGATATGGGAAAGCCATGTTGCAAGTATCCCCTCCGTTAATTGTTTATCATCAAGAAGGCGGATATACTAAGGAAATTTATGATATCTATGGCATGGAACCTCGCTAGCATTTTAAAAAGGAAGGAAAAGGAGGATGGGTGATGCCTGGTACATTATATCTTTGCGCGACTCCCATTGGAAATTTAGAAGATATTACATTGCGGGTACTTCGTGTTTTAAAAGAGGTAGACTTAATTGCAGCAGAAGATACTCGGCATACGCAAAAATTATTAAATTATTATGATATTCAGACGCCTAGCACTAGCTATTATGAGCATAACAAGGAAAGCAAAGGAAAATGGCTTGTTGAACAATTGCTAGAAGGGAAAAATATTGCTCTTGTGACAGATGCAGGAACACCAGGGATTTCGGATCCAGGAGAAGACCTAGTGCGGTTGTGCTATCAAGAAAAAATTTCTGTTACTGCATTACCTGGAGCAGTAGCAGGGATTACAGGATTAATTTTATCAGCTATTTCCACTTCACGTTTTGCGTTTGAAGGGTTTTTACCTATGGATCCTAAAAAGAGAAAAAGTATTTTATCTTTATTAGAAAAAGAAACACGGACTTTGGTTTTATATGAAGCTCCTCATCGACTTTTACAAACATTACAAGAATTAATGGCTGCCTTAGGAGAAACAAGAAAAATAGCTATCGTTAGGGAATTAACGAAGAAATATGAAGAAGTTTTTATTACTACTTTATCGGAAGCAGTGGATCATTACCAAGCAAGGGATCCAAGAGGAGAGTATGTGCTAATTATAGAAGGGAAACCCGTTGCTGAATTACAAGAAGAAGAACAACAAAAGTGGGAAACATGGAGTATTCATGAGCATATGAATTTTTATTTAGATCAAGGATTTTCAGTGAAAGATGGAATGAAAAAAGTAGCTAAAGACAGGGGAACTTCCAAACGAGAAGTGTATGCTTTATGGCATAACCTCGAAAAGAAGGAATGATTTTAAAAAATAAAAGATGCGATTTTCGCATCTTTTATTTTTTAAGACCATCTATTTGTGTGCTCCAAATATAAAGTCTTTATTTAATTTCTAAGCCCGCTGCTTTTGCCATTTCAATAATGGTTTGTTTAGAAACTTTTTTGCCCTTGTAATCAATAAGGTCATCCATACTACCTGTAAAGATATCGGCTGGTTGATATTTTTTTAAGATGATTTTTTCGTCATCTACAAAGATTTCCAATGCATCT
Organism: Candidatus Epulonipiscium sp.; assembly: GCA_012520595.1. GTDB lineage: Bacteria > Bacillota > Clostridia > Lachnospirales > JAAYNZ01 > JAAYNZ01. The sequence goes on from JAAYNZ010000084.1 coordinate 19,030, forward strand.
TTTTCTTGGATGTCCAAATTTCTTCTAAGTTCAATAGGTAGAACAACTCTTCCTAGCTCGTCTACTTTTCTAACAATACCTGTTGATTTCATAATAAATCCTCTCCCTTTCTATTTCTATGAATTTCGACAAAAACTTACATGATTAGGGTACCATAATTAGAAATAAAAGTCAATCCTTTTTAACGTTTTTTTGATAACAAGATGAATAATAGTAAAAATAAGGATTTGGGTATAAATTGTAGAAAACAATAGATTTCTAGAGAAAATAAAAGAAACAAATGTATTTGAATATATAAAATAAAATTAAATATTATAAAAAAATAGAACTAGTAAAAATTAATTTTAAAATAATTTAAAAAAATAGAAAAAAATGACTTGGAAAAAATCTTTATTTTCCTTTGAAAATTCGACAAAAAACAACAAAGACCTAATGATTTCTAACTTTCCTTTTTTCATCATACATATATAAAGAGGTTGATTATGCAATTTTTTTATGACCATTTAGGATAAAAGGAGGATTTACATGTTAAACGTTTTATGGGCGAGCCTGATTATTGTTAGCATTCTTGTAGCAACATTTACAGGACGATTGGATCTATTGACCCAAGCAACGATTCAATCAGCCAAGGAAGGAGTTACCTTGTGTTTTACTTTATTAGGAGTTATGTCTTTGTGGATGGGGATGATGAAAATTGCAGAAGAAGGGGGGCTCATTCAAGTTCTATGCCATCGGATGGGACCCATATTAAGGTTCTTATTTCCTGATGTACCAGATAATCATCCAGCACAGAAATACATAGCTACGAATCTTATTGCCAATGTGCTGGGGTTGGGGTGGGCAGCTACACCTGCAGGGTTAAAGGCCATGGAAAAACTGCAAGAGCTAAATGCAAAGAAAGATACGGCTAGTCGAGCTATGTGTATGTTTTTGATTGTAAATGTTTCTTCCGTTCAGCTTCTTCCAGTGAATATTATTGCTTTTAGGGATCAATATGGTTCTATGAATCCAGCAGAAATTATTGGACCCGCCATTTTAGCTACCATGATTTCAACTGGGGTAGGAATTATTGTAGGAAAAATATTAGAAAGGGTGTATGCATATTGAAATGGGTATTATTTCTTTCTGATTTAATGATTCCTCTTGTTTTTTTTAGTATTTTATTATATGGTGTTTTGCAAAA
>JAAYNZ010000085.1 GCA_012520595.1 Candidatus Epulonipiscium sp.
ATATACGAATGTTATAAGTTTAATATATACGAATGTTGTATATTTGTTGCGTAAATTAGATGTTAGCAACAATAATAGAAGAGCAGACTGAAAATGATGTCGAATTAAAAACATAACATATGTCAGAATACATTAACAACTCAGAAAAACGGTTAGAAGCTCTTATGGCTTTTACATTAGGCATGATGAATGGTGAGGATGGCAAAACCTTGATAGAAACATACAAGGATGCCATTGAAAATATTACTCCTCACGATATGCTGAAATTAGAGGACAAGCAGATGCAGATGGGAATAACACCAGAACAAATTAAAGGAGATATTGAGAAAATAATAAATGTCTTTTTTAAAAGCCTTGATAGTTATAAATGGAAAAAACCTTCTGATGGCTCTTTCCTGTTTTATCTAATGTTAGAAAATGAAGCCTTCACTTTTAAGTTGAATCAGGTTAAAAAGGTAATTAGAAATTATAAAGGTCGTGAAGAATCTGAATTTAATAAACTTAAAAGCGAGCTGTTGTCACATTTTATTAAATTTCAAGAATTTGATTCTCACTACATTAAGAAAGAAAATATTCTTTTTTCTTATCTTGAGCAGCTTTGGGAAAGTTATCGTCCTTTAAAAGTAATGTGGTCGTTGCACGATGATATTAGGAAAACATTAAAAGAATTGATTTCTATGCTCGAATCAGACAAAACAGGATGGCAAGATTTCAACAAACTCTTAGGAAAATATTTCTCTTTGGTTTTCAGAATGATTCAAAAGGAAAACATAATAATATTTCCTGTAGCTACCGAAACGGTAAATGAGGAAGCATGGAATCAAATGCATATACAAAGTTTTGAATATCCTTTTCCATTTATTGAAGCTCCTGAAAAACCCAAAGATACAGATGCCGGTAAATTAAATAAAGGGAGAGAAAATAATAAAAAGGGAGACATAATTTCCGATACAGGAAGTTTAAACGCAGAACAGGTTTTATTGGCTTTCAATCATCTACCAGTGGATATAACCATAGTTGATGAAAACGATAAAGTTTTGTTTTTTAACAAGGCAAAAGACCGTTTTTTTCCACGTTCTCCTGCAATTGTCGGAAGGTTGGTACAGAATTGTCATCCCCCTGAAAGCGTGCATATTGTAGAGAAAATAGTTGAGGCATTTAAAATAGGTAAAAAAGACAAAGCTGATTTCTGGATTCAAATGAAAGGCAAATTCATTTTAATACAATATTTTGCTTTACGAGATGAGAACGGTAATTATAAAGGTGTTATCGAAGTAAGTCAAGATATTACAGAAATTCGTAACTTGCAGGGTGAAAAACGTTTATTAAATTGGGAATAATATGAAAGAATGGTTTAAAAACAAAAATGATTTTGAAGAGTTTGATGTAAGAACTTTAAAAGGAAATTTCTTACAGGCAATTGTTTTTAAGGCAAAACAAACAAAAAAGGGCAAGGGGCTGCTTATAATCCAGAATTTTGAGCCGATTCCGTTGTATAGTACAATTAAGAATTTAGGTTTTGATTATCACATTGAAAAAGATGCAGAGAATAATTATTACTGCTATTTTTTTAGGGAAAATGAAATTGAAAAAGAAGACAAAGAATTACCTCTTAAGCCAATAGTAATGCCACGATATGCAGACATTGACCCTAGAATAGCCGATTTAACAGTTAATTTTTGGGATAATATCTGGAATAAAGAAAACCCGGCAATCGAACTAAAATTTAAACTTCTTATCTCGTTGGCAAATGCGGTAGGTTTAGGTCGTATAAGACAAGCAACCCGGGAAATTATTAAAGCGTATTATCTTGGTATAACAGTGGAGCAATTAGAAGAGGTGTTTTCTTTGATTATTTGGAATCAGGGAATTGGACATTTTTCTTCTGAGATTGCACAATCATCCTTTTTTAAAGTATTTCTTCTGATTAAAGAATCGGAAAAGAAAGGTAAAAAACGGGATGAAATTATTAATATTTTACACGAAAAATTTGGAGAGAAAAACCCTGAAATGGGATTTAATAACTAAAAACTTAAAATTATGTTTTGTAATCAATGTCAGGAAACAGCCAAAAATACAGGTTGTACTATAAAAGGAGTTTGCGGAAAAACGGAAGAATGTTCCAATCTGCAGGATTTGTTGATTTTTGCCTGCCAGGGCTTGTCTCTTTTGACGATAGAAGCCAGAATGCAGGGGATGGACACGAATGCCGAAAGCAAGCACATCACCAATTGTCTGTTTATGACCATCACCAATGCCAATTTTGATGATCAGATA
>JAAYNZ010000008.1 GCA_012520595.1 Candidatus Epulonipiscium sp.
AGTAAGTGAAATATCGTTGAGTAAATGAAGCCAAGTGTAGATTGTGTTAGAAGTGTTTTTGTTTCTCAAGTTTAGAAAAGGAGTCTTGATTGTTTGACTGAACCACCCATTGAAACATCCCATTTCATAAAACCATGATCGCCGGGCTATCTCTCATTTAAAAAACAAAAATAGTAATCCCCTCTAAAAATTAGAGGGGATTTTCTTGCTTCTTATTAAAAACCTCAAAATTCAATGATCGATTACCTTCTTTAAAATGTTGGACAATGGCTGTTCCCATAATAATTCCATCTACATAAGGCTGAAAATACTGAATATCCTCTTGGGTAGAGAGGCCAAATCCAATCGCAAGAGGTAAAGATGTGTGTTTGCGTACTTCTTGTAAAAAAAATATGGAAGATAAGTCTTTAAAAGAACGTGTCCCTGTTACACCTAAAGAAGAAATACAGTAAACATATCCTTTGGCATTCGCTAGAATCGTAGGCATTCGCTGTTTAGAAGTAGGTGCAACAAGGGGGATTAAATATAATGCAGAATCTAAATAGGGTTGCAACTCTTCTTGTTCTTCTACGGGTAAATCTGGAATAATAAGTCCATCAATCCCTATCTCTTTACAAGTATGGGTAAAACACTCTATACCTGTATGATAAATTGTATTGTAATAGGTTAACAAGACCAAGGGAATTGTTGTTTGTATACGAATGACTTTCATAGCTTCCCAGAATTTACTTAGAGTAAATCCATTTTTTATAGAGATGGTAGCCACTTCTTGCAAAACAGGTCCATCAGCTATTGGATCTGAAAAAGGAATACCTATTTCAATAATATCTGCTCCACTTTCTTCCAATATTTTTACCTGTTGGATGGTATCATGTAAAGTAGGATATCCAGCAGTGATATAAGGAATAAAGGCCTTTTTACCTTGTTTTTTTAGCTCAAGCCATTTTCGATCAATACGGTTTATCATAAAATCCCTTCTTTCTATCTTTATAAATCGATAAACAAAAAAAGACTAGAAGTAAATCGTAAATACACTCAATTATGATTTCTTAAATAGAGGATTGAATTTTGTTCTTTAAAATTCAATGAATCACTTAAAAAGGACAGTTGGAGCAGAAGAGTAATATACGAGCTTACTTGAACTTTAGATTCCAACGTGGATATCCATTGACTATTTTTTTTACAGCATGAACATCTTTATCCCCTCGTCCAGATAAATTAATAATAATAACTTGATCTTTGGTTAGGGTGGGAGCTAATTTAGCTGCGTAGGCAATCCCATGAGCACTTTCTAGTGCTGGAATGATGCCTTCCGTTTGACTTAACAAGAAAAAAGCATTTAAGGCTTCCTTATCTGTAACAGCTACATATTTTATTCTTTGGGTATCATGAAGATAAGCATGTTCTGGTCCCACTCCTGGGTAATCTAGACCTGCTGATATGGAATGTGCTTCCTTTATATTGCCTTCTTGGGTTTGTAAAAAATAGGTTTTCATGCCGTGAAAAATACCTACTTCTCCTCTTTGTAATGCAGATGCATGTTTTTCTGTGTAAACCCCTTTTCCTGCTCCTTCTACACCAATCAGTTGAACTTGATCTTTTAGGAAAGGATAAAACATACCAATGGCATTGCTTCCACCTCCGATGCAAGCAATAATAACATCCGGCAGACGTCCTTCTGCTTTTTGGATTTGTTCTTTGGTTTCTTTTCCGATGATGGATTGAAAATCTCGTACCATAGTTGGGTAGGGATGAGGTCCAACTACTGAACCTATGATATAAAAAGTATCTTCTGCTTGACTAACCCACTGTCGTAATGCTTCATTCGTAGCATCTTTTAAGGTGCCACTACCAGAAGTAACAGGAACTATTTGGGCCCCTAACATTTTCATTCGATCTACATTAAGCCTTTGTCTATAGATATCTTCTTTCCCCATATAGATTTTACATTTTAAACCTAATAAAGCGGCAACAGTAGCTGTAGCTACACCATGCTGTCCTGCTCCTGTCTCTGCAATAACTCTTTTCTTACCCATGAATTTAGCTAAAAGTGCTTGAGCTAAAGCATTATTGATTTTGTGTGATCCTGTATGATTTAAATCTTCTCTTTTTAAATAGATCGTTGCACCACCTAATTTTTGGCTTATATTTTCTGCTTTGTATAAAGGTGTTTCTCTACCAATATAGGTTTTAAAATACATTTGTAGTTCTTTATAAAACATAGGATCTTTTTTATATCTCTCATATTCCTTCTCTAATTCTTGTAGGATGGACATCAGGGTTTCTGCTACATATTGTCCACCGTAAATTCCAAATTTCTTATTCATTAATCACAACCTCCACAAATTCCTTTATTTTTCTTGGACTTTTGACCCCCTCTTCTTCTACACCTGAACTAACATCGATAATTTGAGGACGAACAATAGAAATGGCTTTCTTCACATTTTCTTTTTTTAGTCCACCTGCTAATATAAGTTTTCTAGACCATGCTTCTCTCTTAATCCATTCCCATTCAAAAGTGGTTCCACTTCCACCATATCGGCTATCAAGAAGAATGCCTTCAATATGAATATATGTTTTCTGTATCTCATTTTTTATCTTGGCTATATCAGCTCGCTCCTTAATAGTAAAACTTTTCCATATAGGTAAATGGAAAGCCTTACAGTAGGAATCGGATTCTTTTCCATGTAACTGTATAATGTCTAGCTTGCAATACCTAGCAATTTCTTTTACTTGGGAAATGGGTTGGTCCATAAAGATGCCTACCTTTTGTATATGAGGTTGCAATTGTTGTTGGAAACGAAGAGCCTTTTGTGGTTGAATTTTGCGTTTGCTTTGTGCAAATACAAACCCAATATAGTGGATGGGTAACGTATTAATAATTGAAATTTCTTCTTCTCTTGTAATGCCACAGATTTTAATCTGCACCATTTCGTAACTCCTCCCCTAATTTTTTTATATTTTTGCTTTTCATAAAACTTTCTCCTACTAATATGCCCTTGACTCCTGCTTTCTTGACTCGTCGTACATCTTCTTTTGTAAAAATTCCACTTTCGCTAATAACATTTCGTTCTTTCGGAATGTATTTCATTAATTTCTCTGTGGTTTCCAAGTGAACCTGAAAAGTTTTTAAGTCTCTGTTGTTAATCCCAATCCATATATTTTGAAAAGAAAGTACTTTGTGTAACTCTTCTTTTGTATGAACTTCTACTAGGGCCTCTAACCCTAGGTCTTTTATTAAAGATAGATACTTTTCTAAGGTTTCTTCTAATAATATACTAACAATAAGTAATACTGCACTAGCTCCGTTTTTTTTTGCTTCTACAATTTGATAAGGATGAATGACAAAATCCTTTTGCAACAAGGGTATGGTGGTTTTCTGAGCAACGTTTTTTAAATATTGGGGGCTGCCTTGAAAGTATTTTTCTTCTGTAAGAATGGAGATTGCATCTACTACACCTTCATATTCTTTTGCTAATTGCACCGGATTAAAATTATCTTTAATTATTCCTTTAGAAGGAGAAGCTTTTTTGATTTCTCCAATAATACCAAAGTTGCTTTTTTGTATACTTTGTGTAAAATTTGGACCAGGTGGAAGCTTTTTTGCTTCCTGGATTTGCTCTTCTAAATTGTATTGTGGAAGTAGTTCCCTTAGTTGTTTTTCTTTATGACTTACAATACTATCGAAAATCATGATGGCACCTCCCTAGTGGCTGTAATATAACCCTGCATTTTTTTATAGGGAATACCTTTATATAAAAGTTCATAAGCATAATGAATCCCTTCTTTGATGCTTTTGGTAATTCCAGCTATATAAAAGGCTGCCCCACTGTTAAGAGCAACAATGTCTAAACAGGGGCTTTTTTCCCCTTGCAAAAGATGTGTGATTATTTTTGCATTGTGCTTAGCATCTCCTCCTTTTAACATAGCCGAAGTTGCTATAGGTATCCCGTATTCCAATGGATGAACATAAAAACTTTTAATTATACCTTCCCTTAATTCTGTTACATAAGTAGCATCGGTGATGGTCATTTCATCAAGGCCATCCATTCCATGCACAATAAGGGCTCTCTGGATCCCTAGATCATGTAGTATTTGAGCAAAAGTTGGGGCTAAGTTGGCATCGTATACTCCCATTAACTGATAACAAACGGTAGCCGGATTACATAAAGGACCAAGGATATTAAATAACGTTCGATACCCTAATTCCTTTCGGATAGTGGCAACATTTTGCATAGCAGGATGAAAAAGAGGAGCAAAAAGAAAGGTAAATCCATATTTTTCTAATAATTCTTCTGCTTTATTCTGTTCCAATTGTATGTTTGCCCCTAAAGCTTCTAATACATCTGCACTACCACTTTGACTAGAAATAGAACGATTACCATGTTTAGCAACAGAAATACCCGCCGCAGAGCATACAAAACCTACGGCTGTAGAAATATTAAAAGTTCCTGACCTGTCTCCTCCCGTACCACAGGTATCTAAAGTAGGATAGGAAATGGTTAAGGTTTTTGCTTTTTTACGCATAACCTTAGCACAAGCAGAAAGCTCATGGACTTTTTCTCCCTTTATACGCATGGCTGTTAAAAAAGCCGCTACTTGGGAAGGCTGCATACTACCACCCATCATGACTTCCATCATTTCTTCTGCTTCTTCATAACTTAAATCAATGCCAGATAATAATTTCTCCATAATGATCTGCACTTTTATTTCCTCCTTTTATTCTTGATTGAACGGTAAAGATATAATCTCTATTTCTCTTTCAATTGCTTTTAAAGTAGCCAATAATTTATTGCAACATTCTTTATATTCTTTTTCAGGTTCTGAATCTTCGATAATCCCTGCTCCTGCTTGAAGATAGATTTTTTGTCCCTGGAGGATCATCATACGAATGGCAATCCCAAAATCCATCTGATTGTTATATCCTAGATATCCAACTCCTCCACCATATAAACCACGCTTTTCTCTTTCCAGCTGATCGATAACTTGAATTGCTTTTCTCTTTGGTGTCCCGGATAATGTTCCTGCAGGTAAGAAGGTAGTAAGAATGGATAACATATTTTGATTTTTTTCTTTTTCTCCTTTCATCATGGATTCCAAATGCATTACGTGAGAATATTTTTTAACCTCCATGGAAGTAATTTGAAATACACTGTCTGGAATACTCACCCTTTTTAGTTCCTCTTTCCCTAAATCTACAAGCATGCCATGTTCCTTTTGTTCTTTAGGATCCTTTCGTAATGCTTCAATTTTTTCTCTATCTTCTTCTTTGGTTTGGCCCCTTTTACTGGTTCCTGCAATGGGACAATAATATATTGTTCCTTGTTCTAGTTTCACTAACATTTCTGGAGAACTTCCCGCAACTTGATAAGTCCCAAAATTGAAATAAAAAAGATAGGGAGAAGGATTGATTTCTCGAAGATGTCGATATAACTGAAAACCATTAACTTTTGCCTCTATACTCCAACGTAAAGAAAGAACAACTTGGTTTAGAGATCCTTCTTGAATATAGGCTTGAGCTTTCTTCACTCTATCAATAAATACCTCTTTTTCTAAATGTTTTTTCAATCTACCTACCTTTTTATCTTTTGGTATAGTCAGAAAATCGATTTGTTTTGTTTGTTCTATTTGTTGCATTTGAATACGTAATTTTTCTTTTCCCCTTGCTTCACCTTCTTGGGTATCTTCTTCTAATACACCAAGGCAAATGGTTTGGTTTTGATGATCATAAACAATCCATTCTCGTACATCAAATAAATGAAGCTGGGGGATGTGCAAAAAATCTTGGCTGGAATTGGAAAGAGGAATCCATTGATCTAAAATGTCATAACTTATGCCTCCTACTAGACCTCCTGCAAAGGGAATATTATTTGCTTGAGTCATCATAGGTTCCATGTACGCCTGAAGATCTTTGATATGGGTTCCTATTCTTTCTTTGTCGCCTTTTATGTTTTCCCGATATAAACCTTTTTCCCATGTAATGGTATAGGTGGGCATACCTATGATCGAATACTTGCCCTCTTTTGTTTGAGTTTCAAAAAGAAATCCTTTTTGTTTTCCAACTATTTTTTTGTATAATGTGATGGGGGTTTCTGTATCTCCAGAAACCCCCATACTGTACACTCGATAAGTCATACTAACACCCTTCCTATTTATTTTGTTTAACAAAAAAATCCATTTCACCCCTAAGGGACGAAATGGATTTTCGCTATGCCACCCAAAATAGATACATACTTATCTTATTGTCTCAGATACGAAGTTTCCTTGATATCCTACCTCTATAACGTGAGGACACGGCCCCAGCTACTCCTTACGTTTCGCCTAGCATCTCATGAACCCATTCATTTTACTCCCAAGGTACCGGACTTCACACTAACACCGGCTCGCTGTAACCCGTTAATAAAACTACTCTTTTCAATCTTTGATTTTTGAATGTATTTAATTTTCTAATTTTTAAATAATTGTTTTTTATTATACACTTTTTTTATTTTTTTGTAAAGAGTTTTTTTATTTTTCAAATAAATTTACCATTTTAAAATTTACCGTATCCACTAGCCCACGATTGGTCAAGCGTAATTCAGGTAATACTGCTAAAGAAAGAAGAGCCATGGTCATAAAGGGAGAAACCAAGTCGCAGCCTAACCTTTTCCATGCTTCGTCAACTTTTTCTACTAAAGGAGCTAATTTTTCTACCGGTTCTTCTGACATCAATCCAGCAATAGGAAGGGGAAGTAATGCAATAATTTCACCATCTTTTACGGCAACCATACCCCCTCCTACTTTTGCTAAGGTATTTCCTGCTACTGCCATATCTTTATCATTGGTACCAATGATCAGTAAGTTATGAGCATCATGAGCCACTGTTGAAGCAATGGCACCTTCTTTTAAATGAAACCCTTTAACAAATCCTTTCCCCATCGTTCCTGTAGCTTTATGTCTTTCCACTACTGCCACTTTAATAATGTCCTGATTTATATCAATGCAAACATGTTGATTTTGGATGGGAAGAATACACTCCCGTGCATAAGTACCTACCTTTGCTTCAATGATTTCCATTACCCGTGTTGAAATCTCTTGGGTTTTGCCTACAGGAGCCTCAATGCTAAAGTCTTCAGGAGTTAAAGAACGAGCCAAATGCATGGTTTCCTTTGTAAAATTTGGATAAGATACCCTGGAAAGATCAACAACGACTTTCCCACCTTCTGCTACTAATTCACCATTAATGATCACTTTATCAACTTTCACCTTCGTTAAATCACTCAAAAGTAAAATATCTGCAAAACGTCCTGGCGAAATGGTACCTAAATCTCCATCCATATTGAAACATTGAGCCACATTAATAGTAACCATTTGAATGGCCGTAATGGGATTTACTCCCTCTTCAATGGCTCGGCGTACAATATGATCCAAATGTCCTTGAGAAAGGAGAGTACTTGGATGAGCGTCATCACTAACCAAAGTAGCATATCGAGTATCGATTCGGTTTTCTGTAATACTTTTAATCGTTTCTTCCACATCATGCCAAGCAGAACCTTCGCGAAGCTGAGCATACATTCCTAGCCTCATTTTTGCTAAAGCATCTTCTCTTCGAACAGATTCATGACAGCATCATACTCCTGCTGCAATATAAGCATTCAATCCAGAGCCTGTTTCTGGCATAGAATAATGACCTGTAATGGTTTTATTTGCTTTTAATGTGGCTTGAAGTTCTTGGTGCACATCCATATCTCCCGATAAAACACCTGGGAAATTCATCATTTCTCCTAATCCTGCCACCCCATCCCAAATCATGGCTTCTTCAATATCTTCTGGATGAATCTCCGCTCCTGTATCTTCAAAACCAGGAGTTGCTGGAACACAAGAAGGCATGGTTACAAAAACTCGCAAAGGCACCCTTTGCCCATCTTCCATCATCACCCGAACCCCTTTAACCCCAAGAACGTTGGCAATTTCGTGGGGATCCATATAAATCGAAGTGGTTCCTCGAGGCATAACGGCTCTAGCATATTCTGTAACGGTCATCATACTGCTTTCTACGTGAATATGCCCATCCATAAACCCTGGTGTAAGATAATATCCCTGAGCATCTATGATTTTTGTGTTTTTTCCAATGGTATGGCTGGCATCCCCCACTAAGGCAATGCGACCATGGGTAATAGCTATATCTGTATTTTCTATGATCTCTCCTGTATTCACATTGACCCATTTCCCACCTTGGATAACAAGCTCTGCTCCTTGCCTTCCTTGAGCCACTGCTACTAATTGTTCTGTTACTTCAGCTAAAGAATATCTTTTTCCCATGTCTTTACTCCTTTTTCTTTCTCTATTTTCTTTATGCTAAATATCTAAAAATACCTACAAAATGAAGAACACTTCCTAATAAGACAAATAAATGCCATATTGCGTGATTATAAGGAATTTTTTTATTGGAATAAAAAATAGTACCTAGAGTATAAACCACCCCTCCTCCTAAAAGCCAGAGAAAAAAACCAAATGGAATGGCTTGAAGCATAGGCCGAATGGCAATTACAATAAGCCAACCCATGAGTATATAAAGTAGTAATGAAGCTACTTTATGCTGATCAAAATTAGGATAGGTAAAAAATTTAAATCCAATACCTAAAATAGCAATGATCCAAATTCCTGCTAATATGCCAATTCTCCAATATCCTTCTAAAGCCAAGAGAGCAACAGGAGTATAGGTTCCAGCAATAAATAAAAAAATGGATGAATGGTCAAAAATCCGACTAATTGCTTTCCACTTTTCATTTCGAATACTGTGATAAATCGTAGAGGAAGCATATAGAGCAATGGAACAAAAACCATAAATACTAAATGCAACAATGGAAAGTACACTTTTTTCCATAATCGCATAAATTAATAAAATGATTAATCCTACCAAGCTAACCACAATTCCAATACCATGGGTCACACAATTAGCTATTTCTTCTTTTTTCGAATATCTTTTAGAACTTTTTGCCTCTTGCATCAAACAAGCACCTCCTACATTTTCTATAGCTTTGCTATTTCTTTATTATACCACTTTTTAAGGAGGTTGATAACTTTTTTCAATTAAAGTTTAAACTTATTAATTAATAAGTTTAATTCTCCACTTTTGTCTATATAAGAAATATATTCCAAGTTACCATTTATTTTCGGATCAATAATAAGATAAGTCCCCGTACAATCATCTACTTTTTGGATAATGTCTTTAAAAACAGGACTCAAAGAATCTTTAAATTCTCGTATATAATTTTGATCCTTCATACGGTCTAAATCTAATGTCTTTTCTACTAAAATAGTCATAGTAATACAACAGCTTAACATAACAACCACTATCTTTGTACTTATTTTTTCATATTGATTTAGTCTCCTCGTCTGTAAAATATTTAAAATACTCTCTTTGATGTTTATTGACATTATTTGACGTTTTTTAAACACTCTTTTATAAATAAATTCCTGCTACTTAAATAATAAAGTAACAGGAATCTTGTATTCTTTTTTTATTTATAAGATCATAACATACATAATCAAAAAAATAGAGACAAATCCTATCTTTAATACTTAAATAAAATACCTATAATGGCTGCTCCCACTAAATATAAAATGGGATGTTTCTTATATTTACGCAACAAATAAAAAACAATAGCAAACAACAAAATCCCTTTTATGTTTAATAGTGTGAGTATATTACGTGTTTCTACATATTGATCAATATGGAATAAAGCAATCTTGGCCACTTCAAATCCTGCGGCTCCAATAAGGCCTACTACTGCAGGACGCAAACCGTAAAATGCAGAACGCACAATAGGGTGTTCACTAAATTTCATAAAGTAATGAGCAATGATGATAATAATGATAATGGAGGGAGTTACGATTCCTAAGGTTGCAATGATCCCCCCAAAAAGTCCTGCTGTCTTGTACCCCACGAAGGTAGCCGTATTAATGCCTATAGGACCTGGAGTAGACTCAGAAATAGCAATCATATCCAATAAATCTTGGGATGTAATCCATCCATATTTATCCACAATTTCTTGTAGAAAAGGCAGAGTAGCTAACCCTCCTCCAATGGCAAATAAACCAATTTTAAAAAAAGCAAAAAAGATTTTTATATAAATCATTTACTATCCATCCTTTTGTTTTTAATGATAATTCCTATTAGAGCTGAAAGGACAATGATGACAATAGGAGAAACTTTCAAAAAAGCAATGGTGAAAAAAGAGAGTGCAAATAAAAGAAGGCCAATCCAATCTTTAACAGACTTATTCCACATTTTTATAACAGCATCCAGTATTAATGCAACAACGGCTACTCGAATTCCTCCAAAAGCATACTTCACCATTGGATACTCTTGAAAATGCTCAAAAAATGCAGCAATCGTAGTAATGATCACGATGGACGGAAATACCATTCCCAGAGTTGCTATAATACCACCAATAATTCCTTTTCGCTTATAACCAATAAAAGTAGCTGTATTGACAGCAATAATTCCAGGTGTGGATTGACCAATGGCATAATAGTCTAAAACTTCTTCATCCGTAGCCCATTGTTTTTTTTCTACTACTTCCCTTTGTATAATGGGAAGCATGGCATATCCACCTCCAAAAGTAAAACCTCCGATTCGAGCAAAAACAATAAATAATTCCCAAAGTTCTTTCACATTTTATCTCCTCTCCAAAAAAAATTACTATAGACGTATTATACAAAAAATTAAGGATATCTACAAATAAAAAACACAAAGAGGATAGTGTCAAGTAATTGTTGGAAAACAATTAAAAAATAATTTTGTAAATAATATTAGAATACTAATCCTGTATTTATACAATGTAACGATCTATAATCTATATTTTAAATAAGCTTAATAAACCTA
>JAAYNZ010000086.1 GCA_012520595.1 Candidatus Epulonipiscium sp.
ATTCCTAGCATAATAGCAGCAATCATTCCAGATGAAGCAGCAGGTATGATAACGTGTCGAATGGTTTCCCAAGGAGTAGCTCCTAAAGCTAAGGAAGCTTCTCGATAATGATCAGGAACAGCTCGTAATGCATCATCAGTAATACTTATTATGGTTGGTAAAGCCATAAGAGCGACTAAAATAGCTCCCGTTAATGCTGTAAATCCAGAAGAAAGATGAAAAACGGTACGAATCCAAGAAGAAAGAATGACAATTCCTAAAAATCCTAATACAACGGACGGAATAGCTGATAAAAATTCAATGACAACCTTACAAAAAAACTGTACTTTAGGTGGTGCGATTTCTGAAATAAAAATAGCACATCCAACTCCAATAGGGACGGCTAAAAGCACAGATAGAAAGGTAATTAATAAAGAACCTGCTACTAATGGAAGAATTCCAAATTGAGGATTGACTGAATTAGGATACCATTTGGCTCCCAAGAAAAATTCTTTTAATGAAACATCCTTAAAAATACCACTACCCGATTTAAAAAGAAAAATAAAAATAAGTGCAATAATAATGATGGAAATAAGACCGAAAAAGACAATTACTTTTTCGATCCATTTCTCTAGCCTTCTTTTTCTCTTGTTTTTTTGTTTCTGCATACTGTTTTCTTTTTTATTTGTATCCATTGTTTTTTTACACTGTATGCTTACCTGTTGCATAAGAAACTCCTTTCTTGTCTCCTTAAGACTTTATCCATACTCATAACCTAACATATTAGTTTTGTAAAGGAATAAATCCGATGTCTTCTGCAATCTTTTGCCCTACTTCCCCCATGATAAAATCCATGTATGTTTTTATGGCTCCCTTCGGTTCTCCTGCCGTATAAAGATACAAAGGTCTAGCAACAGGATAAGCACCTGTATTAATCGTTTCTAAGGAAGGTAAGATTCCTTCGTTTCCTTCTTCTTTTGCAACGGGTACGGGACGAACTTCATCATTAACATAAGCCAGTCCAACATAACCTATCCCATTTTTATCTTGCTTAATTCCTTCTACAATGGCACTGTTAGATGGAAGAAGTAAGGCTTCTTGAGCATATTCTTCATCTTGTAAAACAAATTCTTTAAAAAATGCATAGGTTCCTGAATTGGATTCTCTAGAATATAAAACAATAGGGGCATCCATTCCGCCTAATTGACTCCAATTTGTAATCTGTCCTGTAAAAATTTGCTTTAATTGCGCTAATGTAAGTTGATTGATTTCATTTTCTTTGTTTACAATTAATGCAATTCCATCTTGCCCTACAATAAACTCTTGAACTTCTACTCCATTCCCTTTGGCTTGTTCTTTTTCCTTTTCTTTAATACTTCTGGAAGACTGGGCAATATCTGCTGTTTGGTTAATTAATGCAGCAATTCCTGTTCCTGACCCTCCACCTGTAACAGAAACTTGGGCTTTATCATATTGATTCATAAATTCTTCTGCCCATCGTTGACCCAAATTCACCATGGTGTCAGAGCCTTTGATTTCGATCATTTTACTAAAATCAATTTCTTGTTCTATATCTCCTTGTTTTTTACCTTCTTCCTTCGACTGATTGGAAACTTGACGGTTTGCTCCTTCTTCTTGTTTGGTATTGCTACACCCTGTAAAACTAATAAGTAAAATAAAAACAATTGCAATGATACTATTTTTTTTCATCATCTACGCCTCCTATATCTACTTTTATCATTTCTTTTTTTATCCATAAAGACTATACCAAAAGTGTGTTAAGAGGATTTTTATTCTCTGTTAATTTTATGTAAAGTTTTTTCTATCATTCATTTTTTTGAAATCCATATCCATCGTGTTACCGTTGCTACTCTTGTTCTTTCTATTACTTAGCATAGAACATATATATAAGCAAAAATAAAACCGTTAGTTTTCTTTGAATGGTAAAAATCATGGATTCTCTCCTATCTGTCTTTACTCATTCTTAGTATACCAACGGTTTATTAACTCTATATTAAATTCACGTAAAGCTACGAATCTCCTTGGATTCTAGGTAAAATAATAGTAAATTTACTTCCTTCATTCCACTGGCTCTCTACCTCAATTGTTCCATCATAAGACTGAACTATATGCTTTACAATGGATAGTCCGAGTCCGGTTCCTCCTTTGTTTCTGGATCGTCCTTTATCCACACGATAAAAACGTTCAAATAGGCGAGGAATATGTTCTTGGGGAATGCCTATACCTGTATCCCATATTTGAATATAAAATTGGTCCTGTTGAAAAAAGCAAGTGATCCCCACAGCTCCTTTTTCTGTATAATGAATGGCATTATCTAAAATATTAATTACCATTTGCTTAATACGATCTTTATTGCAATAAAAAGGTGGTAGGGAAGGCGAAAGATCCACGACTAAATCTAAACCTTTCCTTTGGACTTTGGGCTGTAACAATTGAACTACTTCTTGTATGATATCTATCCATTCATAGTAAAAGTATTCTTGCTCTTGTTCCCGGTTTTCAATTTCTGAAAGCAATAAAATATCTTGAATCAAACTGTATAGCCTTTCTGCTTCTAAGTCAATGATATCAAGAAATCGCCTAGCTACCTTAGGATTTTCTAAGGCTCCTTCTTGAAGAGTTTCAATAAATCCTCGAATGGATGTAAGGGGTGTCTTTAATTCATGGCTTACATTGGAAACAAAATCACTTCTAAGTTTTTCTAATTTATGTAATTGGGTTATGTCTTGTATCACTAATAAGGTTCCTATTAGTTGTCCCTCTGACCAAGGAGGCAAAATAGGATAGGCATCCATTTTTAACATTTGGTCTGGTTGATTGGAATAAGAAAATTCTTCTGTTCGTATTTCCCCTGTTTCCATGGTGGTTTCAATTGTTTTCCAAAGGGTTTGATCCCGAATTACATCATAAAAATAGTCTCCTTGCACCTCTTGTTTTTTTATGTTTAAAAGGGAATAACAACTAGGGTTGATTAAAATAATTCGATATTGAATGTCAACGGCAATGATCCCTGTTTGAATACTATTTAAAACCATTTCTAATTTCATATTTTTATCTTTTATTTCCAAAATTGTATTTTGCAATTGTTCTGTCATTTGATTAAACGCATTTTTTAAGGGAATGATTTCTTCAGAAGATTCAATATATATTTTTTTATGATAATTCCCTTGGGCAACTTCTTGTACCCCTTGAGTAAGAGTATGGATGGGTGATAAGATCTTAGAAGCTAGCATGCGTACAATAAAAAAGGAGAGGCCGATCCCTATAAGAATCCATAAAAATAGATTTTGTAAAATATCTTTGTTCATTTGCTGAGTTTGAGTAAGGGGTTTCGCAATGCGAAGAACTCCTGAAAGCTCTTGTCTTTGAAAAGAAATTCCGGTATATAAAAAATAAGTTTGAAGAGTGTGGCTGTAGCGAGTCGAAAAACCCATTCTCTCTTTTAAAGCTTGCTGTATTTCTTCTCGATTCTGATGATTTTCCATCTGTATCCAAGGAACATCGGAATCTGCTATAACAACTCCTTGGGAATCAATGATAGTTATCCGCCCTTCTACCATTTCATGATATTGTTGTATAAAATTTTCAGCATCAAAAGTAGAGGCCTTTTCCAAAAGATCCTTGAGCAACCGAATTTGAACAATCGCATTTTTTTTTGTTTGTTCCCTATAATATTTTTGTCCTGTATAAAAAAAAACACTTCCTAATGTTAAGGAAATAAAAAGAATCACTACAATATTGCTCCACAATAATTTTTTCCTCATAGACTTTAACCTTCTTCTGTAAATTTATATCCTACCCCTCTAAGAGTCTTAATCCACTTTGGATTTTTATCATCCTCTTCTATCTTTTGTCGAATATAACGAATGTGTACATCCACTGTTCGTGTTTCTCCAAAATAATCGTATCCCCAAACTTTTTCTAATAATTCTTCTCGAGTAAAGACTCGATCAGGATAAGAGGCTAATAGTAAAAGAAGTTCAAACTCTTTTAAAGGCATATTAATGATAACTCCATCTTTGATTACTTGCCTTGTCGTTTCATTGATTTCTAAATTTCCAAAAGAATACTTTTTTTCTTTTTTTTCAGAAGAAATTTTTTGATTTCTACGAAGTACAGCTTTTAACCGAGCTAATAATTCCCTCATACGAAAGGGTTTTCCAATATAATCATCGGCTCCCATCTCTAATCCAAGTACCGTATCTAGCTCTTCGTTTTTAGCTGTAAGCATGATTACTGGAATGTGTTTGGTTTCGTCTTGGCTTCGAATTCTTCGTAATACTTCCAATCCATCGATTCCTGGAAGAAGTAAATCTAAGAGAATCCCATCTACTTTGGGGTGTTTTTTTAATTGTTCCAATGCTTCTTCTCCTGTTTCAGCCTGAATAACATGATACCCACGTTCTACTAAATTATACTGTAGTAATTCTAAAATATGTTTTTCATCATCTACAATTAAAATGTTTTTTTTATTTTCCATGGTATCACCATCCTTCTAATTTGAAAAAAGGCGTAAGAAAACCACTTTCCTAGTTCTAAAAAAAGAACACCTAAAAAAGTGTTCTTTTTAAACTCCGTTCTAATAACTCATAACCCCTAGACCTGCAACGACTCCTATATAAATAAAAGCACAAAGACATTGAACCACTACCATTACAATGCCTAAAATTAACAAAGTTTTCCCAAACTTCCTTTTTTCTTCTGAATTATTTTGATCTGTCATCCAAACAATACCTAGAATAATACCTAATAAATTAATAAAAATTGTTCCAATGATGAGTCCTACTCTCATTCCTGTTGATATTTCTCTTGGTGGATCTTGTGGAAATTGTTGTTGATCTTCTGGCTGTTGATAATCCATATTATCCTCCTTCTTTAAAGAGCTTTTTACCTTATTGTATCATACCCTTAGAAACGATACAATTACTTTTATTTTATTGTAAAATTTTGATTGTGTAAAGAAAGATAATTTGAGACATAGTAAAATTATATTCTTCATTTTATAAAAGGCTCCTCTATTTTATTTCATTATCAGTATTTTTTAGAAAAGAGGGATTTATATGCTTTCTATTTTATCTAAAAATGAATTAGAAAATTATCTTTATCATTTACGTGATCTAACTACCGAACTCGATTATTCTCAACTGAATAACGTTACTTTTTTTAATATAGAATCTTTTTATTCCTATATGGAAAATGCAGAAGGAAACCCTTTTAAGAATCAATATGAAGAGCTTCAAAAGATCATGGATATTATTGAACCTTATTTACCTTTTGCCATTGGGAATACAGCCATTCAGTTTTTGACGAAAGCAACTTTTATTGATACAGATCAAGAAATGGAACAATTAAAAGCTGAATACGCTCCAAAGGTTCGTATGGATTTTTTTCATTTACTTCAAAATTTAAAATCGGAAGAAGAATGGCTTTATATTCTACAATTGTGCGAATCCATTCGACAAGAAAAAGAACAAAATCAATATGTATAACCCCCTACAAGGGGGTTTTTTAATTCTCTTGACCTCTGCCTAGAGATGCTTTACTATGAAAGAGTAAGGAGGCTATAAAATGCGTTGGGGTGATAAAGCTTATTACTCTCTTAATTTTTATTTACGCCAACATTTCCAAGGAAAGATTGCTAAAATTTCTTTGGATGGCGGTTTTTCTTGTCCTAATCGTGATGGAACCTTAGGGAAAAGTGGATGTATTTTTTGTAGCCCAGCTGGATCAGGAGATTTTGCTGGTTCTCGAAAAAAGTCTATTTCCGAACAATTTTACGAAGTAAAAAAACAAATGGATGATAAGTGGAATCCTTCTGGATACATCGCCTACTTCCAAGCCTACACCAATACCTATGCTCCTCTTCCTCTTCTTCAAAAAAAATATGAAGAAGCCTTGTCTCTTCCTAATGTAGTAGGATTAGCCATTGCAACTCGACCGGATTGCCTCTCTGAAGAAGTGATAGAATACTTGGTCAAATTAAATAAACGAACTTTTTTATGGGTAGAGCTTGGGTTGCAAACCATCCATGAAACTTCTGCTATACAAATTCGCAGAGGATATTCTTTAGACTGTTTTTATCAAGCTGTACAAAGCCTACACCAAAACCATATTGCTACGGTTTCCCATCTCATTTTTGGATTGCCCTATGAAAGTCGTGATGAAATGCTAGAATCTGTGCAATATGTTGCCCACCTTCCTCTTCAAGGAGTGAAATTACATTTACTTCATGTTTTAAAACATACGGATCTTGGAAAACAATATGAACAAAGACCCTTTCCACTCTTATCTCAATCTGAATATATTGATTTAATTGTAGATGCTTTAGAATTGCTTTCTCCTGCTATGGTCATTCATCGAATGACAGGAGATGGACCTAAAGAATTATTACTGGCTCCTACTTGGAGTCTACAAAAAAGAAATGTCCTAAATGGAATTGAAAAAGAACTTAAAAAAAGAAATAGTTGGCAAGGAAAAAAGTATTCACCCTTGTCTGATAATGAATTTTATTATACAATGAAAGGAATAGGAATAGATTGATGTGGGAGGGATATCCATTGACTCAATCGACACAGGAATTAACGATGAATAAACTTATTATTTTATTTCTTGTTCATCACATGAAGATTCCCCTATCCAATGCCCAAATTACTGAATTTATGCTTGAGAGAAATTATACAGATTATTTTTCTATTCAACAATACTTAACCGAATTGGTAGAAGCCAAACTTTTACAGACTCAAGTTGAAAAGCATACGACTCGATATCTTATTGAGCCAAAGGGCGAAAAAACTTTAGAATATTTTTTAAATCGTATTCCAGTACTTATTCGAGAAGAAATTTTGCGCTATGTGCAAACCAACCGTCCACAAGTTCGTAAGGAAGTCGAAGTAACAGCTGAGTATATTCCTGAAAAGGAAAATGAATACCTTGTAAAATGTAAAGTAGTAGAGGGAAAAACTCTTTTAATGGAAGTTCAAGTTACTGTGGTTTCTAAAGAACAGGCTAAACAAGTTTGTACAAACTGGAAGAAAAATGCACCCATCTTATATGGGCAGTTTTTAACTTCTTTAATCAAATCTTCTCAAAAATAATGATTTTCCCAACAAAAAGGCTTACTCTTTTCTTCATTAAACTGAAAGAGTAAGCCTTTGTTTTTCCATTCATTGTTGCAACATTCTTTCAGAAAGGCTTCTCAATTCTTTAGTTTCTTGTTCTATATCCTCTGATGCAAAAATAGCCGAAACAAGGGCAACTCCATCTACTCCTGAACCACGCAGTTTCATTATGTTTTGTTTATTAATGCCTCCAATTGCAACAACCGGAATCATTACAGCAAGACAAATGGCTTTTAAAGTTTCGTAGGAAATAGCATCCGCATCTAATTTTGTTAAAGTTGTAAAAACTGCACCTACTCCCAGATAATCTGCACCACCTTTTTCAGCTAACATAGCCTGCTCAACAGTTTGTGCTGATACACCCAAAATCATCTTTTCTCCAATTTTTTCACGAACCTTCCATGGACTCATATCATGCTGCCCAACATGAACACCATCTGCACCACATTTAATTGCAATCCCCACATCATCATTAATAATAAAAGGAACATTATATTTATTGCATAATGCCTTAATTTCAAATGCTTCCTTTAAAAAACTTTTGTGGTCTAACTCTTTTTCTCTAAGCTGAATACAGGTTGCTCCTCCTTTTAAAGCATCTTCTACTTGAGTAACCAGTGTTTTTTGTCCTAGCCAAGAACGATCAGTAACTGCGTAAAGAAGCATCTTTTTTTTATCCCATCTCATATCTTGCACCACCTTCCAACTGTTCCCCAGTAAGATTGTAAACTTGGTCAATAATATAGTTTTTACAGGAAGAGTTTCCTTCTTCTTTAGCAAGCCTATCATACGCCCGTTCTCCACAAATCCCCATAGCACAAATAGCTCCTGCTGTAGCTTCCAAAATATTATCAGGATTTGCTGCAACATAGGCAGCTATCATGGCTGTTAACATACAGCCTGTCCCTGTAATCTTGCTCATAATAGGATGACCATTGCGGATAATATAGGCTTCTTTTGTGTTTGTAACAATATCAATAGCACCTGTTATTCCAATGACCGCACCTGTTCTTTCTGCAAATTTCTTTGCAAAATTCACTGTTTCTTCAAGATTTTTCTCATTTACAATGTCTGCAACATGGGCATCAACCCCTTTCGTTGTTCCACTACCTAGAGCTAATGCCTTAATTTCTGAAATATTACCACGAATTACAGCAAATCGAAGTTCTTTCAGTAGTTGTAGTGCTGTTTTGGTACGTAACTTAGAGGCACCTACACCAACTGGATCAAGAATGATTGGGTGATTTAATTCATTTGCCTTTTTACCTGCTAAAAACATGGATGGAATCGTATGTTGATTTAATGTGCCCATATTAATATTAAGTCCACTACAAATGGATGTAATTTCTTCTACCTCTCCCAAATCATCAGACATAATAGGAGAGGCTCCGCAAGCAAGTAAAATATTCGCGCAATCATTTACTGTAACATAATTCGTAATATTATGAATAAGAGGTTTGTTTTTTCTTACATTTTCTAATCGATTACCAAGCATTTTTCTTTCCTTTCACGATTGTTTATAATATACACTGTGGGATACTTGTCATTTTTGTAGTCCATTCCGATAAAGATCATAGAAATGGTGAGTAGGCCCATGTCCCTTACCTATAGCAAGAGAATGTTCAATGGCAACAGTGACATATTTTTTTGCTTGTTCTACCGCCTTTGGTATATTCATGCCAAGTGCAAGATTGGAAGCAATCGCAGAGGAAAAAGTACAACCCGTTCCGTGAGTATTTTTGGTATTAATACGGTGGCTTTCAAAATGATAAAATCGTGTGCCATCAAACAAAACGTCCAAAGCATTTCCTATGGCATGACCACCTTTGACAATGACATTTTTGCAACCCATTTCAAAAATCTTTCTTGCAGCTTTTTCCATATCTGAAATATTACTGATCTTTATACCTGCTATCTTTTCTGCTTCTGGAATATTGGGAGTAAGAACATCAGCATAAGGAATTATAACCTTTATCAGCGTGTCTACTGCATTGGGGTCCATCAGCGGGCAACCATTTTTAGCATACATAACAGGATCAATTACGATATTTGCTGGTAGATATTGATATAATTTTTTTGCTACTATTTCCATGCAAATGGGTGTAGAAAGCATACCAACTTTAACAGCATCTACTTCAATATCTTCAAATACTGCATCTATTTGCTTTTCAATCATATCCGGTGTGATATCTTGTATGTCAATTACACGGCTTGTATTCTCAGCCACAACTGAAACAATAACACTCATTCCAAAAACACCATGAGCTGAAAACGTCTTTAGATCAGCTTGTATTCCTGCTCCTCCACTACAATCCGATCCTGCAATGGTAAGTACTTTTTTCATTTTTGTTTCCTCCTTTTTTACTATCCAATATTTAAAACTAATTTTGTTATTTTAGACACATTTAATTTGATCATTTTACTAAAAAAGAGTGCTATTCCTATTATTGGAAAGCACTCTAAATAAAATAATTTACTTGCTTCCCTACGCCAGTGTTAACTGACAGGTTCAAAGGGTCAGGTTCTACCTTCTCAACTTTTAAAAGTCCCCCCGCAAACAACAGTATTTATTTGATTTTTAACAAACTTTCTAACATGTACATCTATGTAAATATGTAAAAAAAGGAAGTCTCGAATTTTTCATCCGAACTTCCTTAATTCCCATAAAAACCATGATAAAATCTTAGTCTTACATTAACTTTTGGTCGGGGTAACAGGATTTGAACCTGCGACCTCTTGAACCCGAATCAAGCGCGCTAGCCAAACTGCGCTATACCCCGATCCACTTCAACAGCACTAGTGTATCATATTTGTTTGAAAATAACAAGATCTAACGTAAATCTTCGTATTCATCGTCCATAGGCATAACAGCCCAACATACAATATAAATCAATACACCCATTAAACCTATGGTTGATGTCATAATGGTTAATAAAACCCAAATGATTCGAACTAAAGTCGGATCAAAATCAAAGTGCTCAGCAATCCCTCCACAAACACCAGCAATTTTCTTATCTTTTTTTGATAAATGCAATCGACGCTTTTGCATAAACTCCCTCCTTTGCCATCGTTAGCTCATCTTTCACCTTTTAAATATTCATATCTTCTACTTTTATATACGCCTTCATAAAGATAAAGTCTGATCTAACTTTTCCCATATTTCATCTTTTCCTTGTTTGGTCACAGCAGAAAATGGAATTAAAATTTCATCTTCTGTCATATGTAGTCCTTGACGAACCATAGCAATATGGTGACTTACTTGGCTTCTCTTTAACTTATCCATTTTGGTGGCAATTACAATTATAGGAAAACCATAATGTTTCATCCATTGATACATCATGTGATCTTGTTCACTTGGGGTATGGCGAATATCAACTAGCAACAGGATTAATTTTAATTGAGGACGTTCATGTAAATAAGTTTCAATAAAGCTTCCCCATTGTTGTCGTTGCTCTTTTGATACTTTTGCATAACCATAGCCAGGTAGATCGACAAAATACATTTGATTTTCTACATTATAAAAATTGATGGTTTGGGTTTTCCCTGGTTGAGAACTTGTACGAGCTAAAGCTCGACGATTAATAAGGGTATTAATCAATGAGGATTTTCCTACATTGGACTTTCCTGCAAATGCAATTTCTATTAAATTACTGGTTGGAAATTGGGAAGCATTCCCCGATACCACTTCCAATTCTACATTATTTACTTCCACTTGAATCTCTCCTTCTATACTAACATTCGTCTACCCTAACGTTCATATTAAGCAAATATAAATTTATCTCAAGAAAAGTAAAAAAACAAATTTCTCTCATCCTATAAAATATTCTAAAAAACTGTTTGGGTTAGTGAATGTTGAATGACTTCATCCATGGATTTAACAAAAACTAATTTCATGCTGTTTCGAATGCGTTCTGGAACTTCTTCAATGTCTTTTTGATTATCAATAGGAATAATGACAGTTCGAATACCAGCCCGTCGAGCAGCCAATAATTTTTCTTTTAGTCCTCCAATAGGTAATACTCGACCACGAAGAGTGATCTCTCCTGTCATACCTACATCGTTTCGAACAGGAATATGGGTGAGGGCTGAAATCATAGCCGTAGCCATGGTAATTCCTGCAGAAGGTCCATCTTTCGGTACGGCTCCTTCTGGAATATGGATATGAATATCTAACTCTTTATAAAAATTTTCCTGTATCCCTAATTGATCTGCTTTTGATCGAATGTAGCTAATGGCTGTTTTTGCCGATTCTTTCATTACATCTCCCATATTTCCTGTTAATTCAAATTTTCCTGTTCCCTTCATAGTATTAACCTCGATGGATAAAGTATCCCCTCCTACAGAAGTCCAAGCAAGCCCCCTAGCCACTCCTATATCTGCTTGATTCGCTACTTTATCATAATGATATTTTGGAATTCCTAAATATTTTTCCAAGTTTTTTTCCGTTACTCGAACGTATGTTTTTTCATAAGTAATAAATTCTTTTACTGCTTTTCTACATAGTTCTCCTATGGTTCTTTCTAAATTTCGAACGCCTGCTTCTTTGGTATACAGTTGAATGATTTTTTGCATTACACTTTCACTAAGACGAAGCTGTGACTTTTGCATACCATGTTTTTCCACCTGCTTGGGCAATAGAAAGTCCATTGCAATCCGTAATTTTTCATCATCAGTGTAACTGGAAACAGGAATAATTTCTAAACGATCTAACAAAGGACGGGGAATGGTTTGTAAAGTATTGGCAGTAGCTAGAAATAGAACTTTTGATAAATCATAAGGTAATTCAATAAAATGATCTCTAAATTTATGATTCTGTTCTGCATCTAAGACTTCTAACAAAGCAGCCGAAGGATCCCCTCGAAAATCATTACTCATTTTATCAATCTCATCCAATAAAATCAGGGGATTTTTCGTTTGAGCTTGTTTTAAACCCTGAATAATCCGTCCAGGCATAGCTCCTACATAGGTTTTTCGATGTCCTCTAATTTCTGCTTCATCTCGAACTCCTCCTAGAGAAATACGGACATATTTTCGATTGAGGGCTTTGGCAATGGAAGCAGCAATAGAGGTTTTTCCTACTCCTGGAGGACCTACTAAACAAAGAATAGGACTATTCAAAGAGGAGTCCATTTGCCTAACAGCCAAATACTCTAAAATTCGTTCTTTCACTTTTTCTAATCCATAGTGGTCTCCATTTAAGATATCTTCTGCTTTTTTCAAATCGTAAGATTCTTCTGTTTCTGTACTCCAAGGTAGATCCAAAACCCATTCAATATAATTACGAACTACAGCTCCTTCAGAAGAACCATAAGGAATCTTTAACATTCGATCTAGCTCTTGTAATACTTTGTTCTCCACTTCTTTCGGTGGATTAATATCTTTTAGCTTGTTTTTATACCCTTGGATTTCTCCTTTGATTCCTTCTTTATCTCCTAATTCTTCTTGAATTACTTTTAATTGTTCTCTTAAATAATACTCTCTTTGTGTTTTATCAATGTTTTGCTTGACTTGGCTCTGGATGCTTCTCTGAATCGTAAGAATATCTACTTCTTTTTTCAAAATGGTGATCATGGAACGCAATCTTTCTTCCGGATCGAAACTTCCAAGAATCATTTGTTTTTGTTCTAACTCTAAATGAATATTAGCAGCAATGGTATCTGCCATTTGTCCAGGTTTTTTAAAAGAAAGAATACTCAACAAGGTTTCGTGGGATATCTTTCCATTTACTTTTGCATATTCTTCAAATGTTTCTACAGCAGCCCGAAGTAAAGCTGTTCGCTGGATGTTCTCTACTTCCTCTTCTTTAGGAGCTTCTTCCACTTCTACCATAAAATAGGGTTCTTCTTGTATAAAGGAATGGATTTTTCCACGATTGACACCTTCCACAAGGACACGAATGGTATCTCCTGGTAACTTTAATAATTGCTTTACTTTGGATATAGTTCCTACTGTAAATAAATCTTCTGGAGTAGGTTCATCAAGAACTGCATCTTTTTGAGCAACTAAAAAAATATATTGGTCATTGACCATAGCTTGTTCTAAAGCTTGAGTAGACTTGGGTCTACCTACGTCAAAATGCAAAATCATGTTAGGAAATATAGTTAATCCTCTTAATGCTAAAAGGGGCATCTTTGTATATATTGATGTTTGTTTCATCGTTCTTCACCTCATATTTTGTCTCACTGATCTGGATTAATAATGACTTTATTATACCTTATTTTGTTGCAAATTGAAAATGCAGAATGAAATATTCTGCATTTCTTTGTAGAAAAACTTATTTTATAAACCTTGGGCGGTTAATGCTTCCCCCTTGGAATTAGCCGAAATAATAAGGTTTCCATCATTCTCTTGAAAAACAAAGGAAAGTAATTGTTCTACCGTTTCTACAGGAACCACTTTAACTCCGTAATCTTGAAATATCTTCTGCCAATTGGACTTGGGTATAAAAACTGTTTCAATCCCTGCCTCAACGGCAGCGTTGATTTTAGCATGAACCCCACCTACGGGTAAAATCTTACCTTGAATTGAGATTTCTCCTGTCATCGCAATCTTACTGGATAAGGGTTTTTGATAAAGAGCTGAGTAAAGAGCTGAAAAAATAGCAATCCCTGCCGATGGTCCATCGACGGGCATTCCTCCTGGAAAATTAATATGAATATCATAATTTTTATAGGGAATTCCTGTCACTCGTTGAATTACTGTCAAAACATTTTCTACAGAAGCTTTGGCTGTGCTTGATCTACGCATTTTTCCACCATTTTTTTGGAACTCTTCTTCTTCAATAATGCCTGTAACAACAAAAGTTCCTTTCCCTGGTTCAGTAATCATAGCCAGAACTTCGATTTCCAGCAGGGAACCAATGCCGATTCCATAAACAGCTAAACCATGAACACAGCCAATTCTTTTTTCTGCTTGAATTTTTTTATTTGGTTTGGGACTATATCGACTAAACTCAATGACCCATTCTGTATCCTCAACAGTAATAATGGAACGATTCTCTAAGATTACACTGCAACCAGCCGTTTGAATAATATTCACTGCATCTCTCCCATTATCCGCATATTGAGCAACCAAAGTACTGACTCCTTCTTCTAGCTGGAAACCACCTTTCGAACTAGCATTTCTTGCTATTTGTTCAATTTCTGTCGGTTTTAAAGGACGAAAAAAAATTTCTGTACAGCGGGAACGAAGAGCAGGAGGAATTTCTTCCGGTGTACGAGTTGTAGCACCTACTAAGCGAAAATCAGCTGGAAGTCCATTTTTAAAAATATCATGGATATGAGGGGGAATATTCGGATCTTCTGATGAATAATAAGAACTCTCTAAAAATACTTTTCGATCTTCTAATACTTTCAGTAATTTATTCATTTGAATAGGATGTAGCTCTCCAATTTCATCTAAAAATAAAATACCCCCATGAGCCTTTGTAACAGCACCGGCTTTCGGTTGGGGGATGCCAGCTGCTCCATAAGCACCCGCCCCTTGATAAATAGGATCATGCACTGAACCCATTAGAGGGTCCGCAATACTTCTTTCATCAAAACGCAAAGTAGTGGCGTCCATTTCAATAAACTTTGCTTCTTTTTTGAAAGGAGAAAATGCCATCTTTTTTGCTTCTTCTAACACAACGCGGGCTGCTGCTGTTTTTCCAATACCAGGAGGTCCATAAATAATCACATGTTGAGGATTGGGACCACATAGGGCTGCTTTTAGTGCTTTTAACCCCATTTCTTGGCCTATGATTTCTTTAAATTCTGTGGGTCTTGTTTTTTCTGCTAAAGGTTGGGATAATTGAATATTTCGAAGCCGTCGTAATTTTTCTAGTTCTTTTTTGGATTCTTTATCAATGGAAGTTTTGCTCGTTTGCTGTCCTTTTAATAAGTTGAAAAAATATAACCCCATAATGATGGTAAAGACAAATTGTAACCCAACCATAATTTGATTCAATGTCATACCTCTCACTCCTATCTTGTCAAAAACATTGTCTACTATAGTATGTAACAAGTGAGTGGTTTTTATGTTAGCATACGGTAAAAAAATAAAACCCACGTATTGATTCGTGGGTTTTATTTTTACATTTAAGAAGCTGTTTCTCCTTGCTTTGTTCTTTTTTTTCTAGAACGCTTAATGGGCTGTCGATTTTCATTATAAATCAAAACAGGTTCTCCCGTTCTTTGTACGGCCTCAGAAGTGATAATACATTTTTCTACTTGTTCGTTGGATGGAATATCATACATAATGTCCATCATAATTTCTTCTAAAATGGCTCGTAATCCCCTAGCGCCTGTTTCTCGTTTAAGAGCTTTTTCTGCAATTACTTGTAATGCCTCTTCTTCAAATTCCAATAAAACATTATCCATTTCTAATAGAATTTGATATTGTTTAACTAAAGCATTTTTGGGTTTTGTCAAAATATCAATTAATGCTTTTTCATCCAATTGATCTAAGGTGACAATGACAGGAATTCTTCCTACAAACTCTGGAATTAATCCATACTTTAACAAATCCTGAGGCAAAAGGTACTGCAATAGTTCACTTGTATTTTGTTCTTTCTTGCTTTCTATAGTTGCACCAAAGCCCATGGTTTTTTCTCCAATTCGATTTTGGATTACTTCCTCTATACCATCAAAAGCTCCACCACAAATAAAGAGGATATTAGTAGTATCAATTTGAATAAACTCTTGATGAGGATGTTTCCTTCCACCTTGGGGCGGCACAGAAGCTACCGTACCCTCTAAAATTTTAAGAAGAGCTTGCTGTACCCCTTCACCACTAACATCTCTTGTAATGGATGGATTATCCGATTTTCTTGCTATTTTATCAATTTCATCAATGTAGATAATCCCTTTTTCTGCTCTTTCGATGTCATAATCTGCAGCTTGAATTAGTTTTAAGAGAATATTTTCTACGTCTTCTCCTACGTATCCTGCTTCTGTTAGAGAAGTCGCATCTGCAATGGCAAAAGGAACATTTAATAGTTTTGCTAGGGTTTGTGCTAATAGGGTTTTCCCAGAACCTGTAGGTCCAATCATAATAATATTGCTTTTTTGTAGCTCTACTTCATCATACTGGTGTCCTGAATAAACACGTTTATAATGATTATATACTGCGACAGCTAAGGCTTTTTTGGCTCGTTCTTGCCCAATAACATATTCGTCTAATATATTGCTAATTTCAATGGGCTTAGGAATTTCAGTCCATTGAGGACTTTCATGGAAATCTTCAAATTCTTCCTCAATAATCTCAGCACATAATTCAATACATTCATCACAAATATAGACATTGGGACCGGCAATCAGTCTTCGTACCTGTTCCTGATTTTTACCACAAAAAGAACATTTGAGCTGTTTCTTGTCGTCATATCGATTGGCCATTACGTCACCTCACTATTTTAACCTTACTTTCGTGTGATCACCTGATCAATAAGCCCATAAGCCTTGGCTTGTTCTACATCCATAAAGAAATCTCGTTCTGTATCTCTTTCAATAATGTCTAAGGGTTGACCTGTGTTCTCACTAAGTATTTGATTTAATCGTTTTTTAATCTTTAAAATCTGTTCTGCATGAATTTGAATGTCTGTCGCTTGTCCTCTAGCGCCTCCTAGAGGTTGATGAATCATAATTTCTGCATTAGGTAGGGCAAAACGTTTTCCTTTGGTTCCTCCTGCAAGCAAAAAAGCTCCCATACTTGCCGCCATTCCAATACAAATAGTAGAAATATCAGGTTTAATGTAGCGCATTGTATCATAAATAGCAAATCCAGCACTTACAGAACCACCGGGACTATTAATGTACAAATGGATATCCTTATCAGGATCATCTGCCTCTAAAAATAATAATTGTGCTACAATTAAACTGGCGGTAACATCATTGACTTCTTCACCTAAAAAAATAATTCTTTCTTTTAGTAGTCTTGAATAAATGTCATAGGAACGTTCTCCCCGATTGGTTTGTTCTACTACAATAGGTACCAAACTCATTTCACATTCCTCCTAATTATTTTATCTTATGTAGAATCAAAGATTCTTATTCTACTTCTTTTGAATTTTCTACAACAAAGGCAAGAGCTTTTGTTACTTTTAAATCTTCTTTCATATATTCTTTTTCTTGTTCTGAAATACCTTCTCTCAGTTTTTCTACTTCCATATTATACATTTCTGCCATTTTTTTAACTTCTTCTTCCCATTCTTCATCTGAAACTTGTATGTTCTCTTCTTTCGCAATGGCTTCTAAAACAAGTCTAGATTGAATATGTCGAAGAGCATCTTTTTTGAAGTTTTCTCGTAATGTTACCATATTGTTTCCTGTAAATTGAAGATAGGTTTCTAATGGAAGACCTTGGTATTGTAATCTTTGTGAAAAATCTTGTATCATTTGATCTACTTGGGCTTCAATCATAGGTTCGGGTACTTCCATTTGTGCATTTTCGATGATCTTTTCTACTACTTTATCTTCTTTCTCATGTTCTGCTTTGTGTTCCTTTTGCTTTAACAGTGTTGCCTTAAGATCTTCTTTATATTCCTCTAGTGTATCAAATTCAGAAACATCTTTTGCAAATTCATTGTCTAAAGCAGGTAATTCTTTTTCTTTAATTTCTTTAACTACGACTTTAAAAAGAGCTGGTTGTCCTGCTAAAGCTGTTTCATGATAATCTTCTGGGAAGGTAACATTAACCTCTACTTCTTCATTGATTTGTTTGCCAATTAATTGTTCTTCAAAAGTATCAATAAAAGTACCTGATCCAATGGTTAGAGGGTAATTTTCTCCTTTTCCACCTTCAAAAGATTCTCCATTGACAAATCCTTCAAAATCAATAACAACTTGATCTTCATCTTGTACAGGTCGATCTTCTACCGTAATGATTCGTGCATTTTGTTGTTGTACTTTTTCTAGTTCTTGTTGAACTTCTTCTTCTGTCACTTCTACTTGAACCTTTTCTACTTCAATCTCTTTATATTGTCCTAATACCACTTCTGGTTTTACTGCTACTTCTGCTGTGAAAATTAAATTTTGTCCTTTGCCTACTTGCTCCACATCAATTTCTGGTTGGGCTACTACATCTAAATTATGTTCTTTAATGGCTGCTTCATAAGCATCGGGAATTACATAATTAATAGCATCTTCATAAAAAATCTCTGCACCATAATATTTTTCTGCAATATTACGAGGTACTCTACCTTTTCTAAAGCCAGGTATATTTAAATGCTTTTTGTTTTTATTATAAGCATGCTTCATTCCTTCTTCAAATCGATCTGCATCTACTTCTATGGTAAGCTTTACCATATTTTTTTCTAAGGTTTCTACTTTTGTGCTCATCCGCTATTTTCCTCCTTAAAATTCCTTTCTATTCATTCGCCTACAGGCCAATAAACATTCTTTACCCATTTTTTTATTATATCATAGCTAAATCATAAAGTAAAACGTAATTGACATAAAAAACACCAATGATCAATCACTGGTGTCAACTTATTATAACGAATCCCAAGGAAGGCGTCAAGGTAGAAAAAAAGAAAAGAGATAACTTTTATCATCTCTTTTCTTTTAAATCTATGGAATGTTATTTTGTTGTCATTGTAGATTGTCCTGCCATTTGTTGTTCTTGTGCTTCAATCATTTTTTTCACCATATATCCACCAACAGAACCGGCTTGAGCAGAAGTTAAATCTCCATTATATCCTTGTTTTAAGTTTACACCCAATTCATTTGCAACTTCATATTTAAATTGATCCAAAGCTGCTCGTGCTTGAGGTACTGCTTTTGAATTTCTAGCCATATTATCACCTCCATGTTAGTATTATGTTACATTTTTCAAAAACTATGATTGTTTTAATTTGGAAGTTTTGAAAAAGGAATGCCAAGCTTTCCCTATGGCTTTTGCCTATAAATTTGTTATAATAAAATAGAAAAAACAATTGATAGAAAGGACTTCACCGTGACAACAACATTTCTTGACCTCTACCAAAAAAATGTAGCTCCTAAATTAGAAAAAATTGATCTTTTTTTAAAAACAGAACCTGAACATTTAAACATGGAAAGTACAGCTCAATTGTTACATATTACCAAAGAAGAAGTTTCGCAAATTATGTTACAAGAAGACATTCCTTCCATTACTCCTGCCACTTTTTTTATCATCATGTATCATGGTAGTAGTGATATTTGTAAACTACTTCGTAGAGAATGGGAACGAAAAAGTCCTCAAGAATATTCCATTGAGGATATTTCCTATATTTATAATCTCCCAAAACATCAAATTCATTCTGCAGTGGAGTTTTTAGGCGTTGAATCCATTACAGCTGAAAATATTCATTTTCTTTTTTCTTATATTTCCGTTGATCTAGTCCAATAACTTCTTTAAAGGAACCCTCTCTGCATTAGAAAAAACGTCTCTCTGTAGTTCAATCTACAGAGAGACGTTTTTTATTTGAGCCAAAAAGTAGTGGCAAACCATATGAAAATAGCCCATCCTATAAATAAAACAAGGAAA
Source organism: Candidatus Epulonipiscium sp. (assembly GCA_012520595.1). Taxonomy (GTDB): domain Bacteria; phylum Bacillota; class Clostridia; order Lachnospirales; family JAAYNZ01; genus JAAYNZ01. The sequence continues at coordinate 19,602 of JAAYNZ010000086.1, forward strand.
TAAGGAAATAAGACTTGGATTACTGCAATTGTCATTGCTACAATATCAGTAAAGCCAAAGCGAATATGATCTTTGTTTTCTTTTTCTTTTTTTCCCTTCTTGATCACGAAATCACATCCATTATTTCGCAAAATGACATGCAACAAAATGATCGTCACCTAGTTTTCTAAATTCAGGCACTTGTTGTTTGCAAATATCTTTTGCATAAGGACAACGAGTATGGAATTTACAACCTTTAGGTGGGTTAGCAGGACTTGGTATATCTCCTTGTAACAAAATTCTTTCTCGCTTAACTGTAGGATCTGGAACAGGAATGGCGGATAATAATGCTTGGGTATAAGGATGCTTCGGATTTTCATAAAGATCCTTTTTATTGGATAATTCCACTAATGAACCAAGGTACATAACACCTACTCGATTACTAATGTGTTTTACTACACTTAAATCATGAGAAATAAATAAATAGGATAATTTCATCTTTTCTTGTAATTCCATAAGCAAATTAATGATCTGGGATTGAATGGACACGTCAAGAGCAGATACAGGCTCATCAGCTACTACAAAAGAAGGTTGCAGTGCTAAGGCTCGTGCAATCCCAATTCGCTGTCTTTGTCCCCCGGAAAATTCATGAGGATAACGATTAATATGATAATCAGCTAAGCCACATAACTCAAGAATTTCTCTTATCCGGTCGTCTAATTCTTTCCCTTTTTTGTACATTTTATGCTGAATTAATGCTTCTCCTACAGTAGCTCCTACAGACATACGTGGATTAAGTGAACTATAAGGGTCTTGAAAAATAATTTGCATCTCTTGTCGAAGGGCAAGCATCTCCTTTTTAGAAGCATTAAATACATCTTTGCCTTTATAATAAACTTCTCCATCTGTAGGGTTTAGCAGTCGTAAAATAGTACGCCCTGTTGTAGATTTACCACAACCTGATTCCCCTACAAGCCCCAAGGTTTCTCCTTCACGCAAAACAAAGGATACATCATCAACGGCTTTTACATCTCCTACTTTTCTTCTAGCCAATCCTTGATAAATAGGGAAGTATTTTTTTAAATTTTTAACCTCCAATAAGGGTTTGTTTTCCATTATTTTTGCACCTCCCTACTGGCTACAAAACAACTAACTTTGTGTTTAGGATTCAGTTCTTTTAATTCAGGTTGACCTTGTCTACACTCATCAGTAGCATATTTACATCGAGGATGAAAATAACATCCTTTTGGAAGATCTATAGGATTAGGAACCATTCCTGGAATGCTATCCAATCGCTCCCGTTCTTCGTGTAAATTAGGTTTCGACTTTAAGAGACCAATGGTATAGGGATGTTTTGGGTTAGCAAATAATTCTTTTACTGGTCCTTCTTCTACTACTTTTCCTGCATACATAACAACCACATAATCAGCCATTTCTGCCACTACACCTAAATCATGAGTGATTAACATAATGGCTGTATTTAAACGTTGTTTTAAATCATTCATTAAATTTAAAATTTGGGCTTGGATGGTAACATCCAGTGCTGTTGTTGGTTCATCAGCGATTAAAATTTTAGGCATACACGAAAGAGCCATGGCAATCATTACCCGCTGACGCATTCCACCACTAAGTTGGTGTGGGTACTCATCTACAATTTTTTCAGCACGAGGAATTTGTACTAAATTTAACATCTCAATGGCTTTTTCTCGTGCTTCTTTTTTAGATAACTTTTGATGAAGCATTAAAGCTTCTGAAATTTGATATCCTATGGTGAAAACTGGGTTTAAAGATGTCATGGGTTCTTGGAAAATCATAGAAATTTCATTTCCTCGAATGCTCCTCATTTGATCTTCACTAAGCTCTAATAAGTTTTTCCCTTGATAAAGTATTTCTCCTGATTCAATTTTACCTGGTTTTTGAATAAGACGCATGACAGACATGGATGTAATACTTTTTCCACAACCAGATTCTCCTACGATTCCTAAGGTTTTTCCTGCATCTATATGAAAGTCGACTCCGTCAACTGCTTTTACAACACCTTTATCTGTATAAAAATAAGTTTTTAAATCTTTTACTTCTAATAAATGTTTACTCATACGTCACCTCCTAGCGATGTGACTTAGGATCTACTGCATCCCGAAGTCCGTCTCCAATTAAGTTAATACTAATAACAGCTAAAAAGATACATAATCCTGGTGGAATCCACAACCAAGGACGAGTCGTTAAAATATGAGTGTCTCTTGCATTTAATACTAAGTTCCCCCAAGTAGGCGTCGGTGGAACAACTCCTAACCCTAAAAAAGAAAGAGAAGATTCGCTTAAGATAGCTGAAGCCATACCCAAGGTAGCATATACTATAACATATCCTAATGTATTCGGAATCAAATGTCTAAAAATCTTTCGTCGATCGGACAATCCTAAAGCTGTAGCAGCTAACATAAACTCTTGTTCCCGTAGAGAAAGAATTTGCCCCCGAATAATCCGAGCCAATCCCGGCCAACTAAGTAAACCAATAATAAACATGGTAATATACATTTTATACTCACCTGGCATTTCTGCACCAACTACAGCCGAAATGGTAATGGCTAAAGGTAAAA
>JAAYNZ010000087.1 GCA_012520595.1 Candidatus Epulonipiscium sp.
ATAAATTCACTAACACGGACTTTCTCATACCCATCCCCCAACGGTTCTCCTCTTCCCACTTGTAATGCTAATTCGGATATGCCTTTGTTTTGATAGCTTTTGATTCTTTCCTTGTTTGCAAAATAACATTTTGGAAAAGGAATGCTACGAATATTTTCATAAGACGGATACGCATTTAAAAAGGTAATGCCTCCATTTAATAGTTTTCTACGGTGTTCTCCTTGATTAATATCTGAAATTTTAAATTTTTGTATATAACGATAAATATATGCCCCTCGAAGGGTGGATCCTGCAATATAATCCATGGTTGGCTCCATGTCGATCTGTCGAAGAGTCTGTGCTAATTTCACATCTTCTAATGTTTCTATGTCATAGGTAATGTATTTACTCACTTTGTTTCACCTCTTCCATCAAAGAATTTATATAGCTCCTAGTTTGATCTTGAAAAACATTATTTTCTTTCTTCCATAAGCTACATTTGACTTCCCCTTTTCCTCGAGTACGCATAGTACCTATATGTCTTAGGGAAGCAACTCCCATCGCTAATAAAGATAACTCTATAGGTTCTAAAGCTCTTGCACAAGTAACATCCACCTCATACTGGAGCCCCCGTCGAATGACTCGTACTTGACGCAGAGAGCCCTTCTCTGCTGATCCTGTATCTTTGTGAATCCTCGTAAAACTCCTCGTTTCTGTTAAGGAATGTAAGATCTCTATGGGCTGAATATTATTCTCTTTACTATGATGAATTAAAAATTGCCTCACTTGATTATCTAAAGTACAATCTGAAAAGTGTAACGTTTTCCAAGCATCCACTCCCTCATCTGCATGTCCAAATAAAGTGTCAAGATATTTTTCATACTTTTTTTTCCCATAGTTTTCTTTAAAGACTGTAACAATATCTTCAACTTCTTTTCGTAAATTTCCCTTAAATGTTTTGGCTTTCATAAAAGGGAAACCGTATTCATCATACACTACTTCTAAATCTACAGAACCTGGAATGGCGTGACCACTTCCAAAAATGGTTTCCGATAATAATTCTACTTTTATTTTATATTCTTCCATTAAGAGACCTCCTCTCTTTTTATTTCTTTTTCTTCTTGTAATTCTTGAAAAAGATCTAGCATTTCAATGGCATCATAATACATACAAGTATCTTTATAAAAACAATAATCTCCTATGGTTTCTTGCAATGGTGGAAAGTAATTGCTAATTTGATTGGATTCTAAGAAAATTTGGGTTTCTTTTTCTCCTTGTTTCAAAACTTCTCGCAATTTTTTCAGCTTGTTTCTAGCTACTTTCTTCTCATGAATCTCTAATTTTGTAATATATCTAAAAGCTTGTAAAAAATTATAATAATGATTCCATTGGTTAGGATGATTAAGGTATAAAGGTCGCATATAAAGCTTTTTATGATCAAGTGTCTTATAATTTTTCTCTCGAATTTCTTGAATACTGCCCATTAGATCTCCCTGTTCGATGTGCCAATCAATTAATGAAAAATTGGCTTCTCCCGTAGGATCATCTTTTCGTAATCTTCCTTTGGCATTACTACATAAATCTTCAGCTAATTGATACGCTTTTGAAAATGGATAGGATGTTCTTACAATGGCTACTCCAGCACAAGCATGTAATGTTTCTGTTTTCTTATCTTTATACATAGCAACATCCAAAGAATTTAGTTTTTCTAAAAAAATACGTGCACATTC
>JAAYNZ010000088.1 GCA_012520595.1 Candidatus Epulonipiscium sp.
ACGGCAGTTTTTCACCAATGCACTATTTTTTCTCGCAATCGAGGTATGGATATAAATGGTTATGTTACGGCTGCCTCGACTCCAGCAAATCAAAAATATGGATATGTATTTTGGGATTGTCGCTTGGAAAGTGATGCACCGGAAAATACGGTTTACTTAGGAAGGCCTTGGAGAGAACATGCTCATACGGCTTTTATAAACTGTTGGATGGGGAAACATATTCATGACGAAGGTTGGCACAATTGGAATCGTGTTGAAAATGAGAAAACAACACGTTATTATGAATACAATAGTCAAGGACCAGGAGCTAAAATGAGTAAGAGAGTAAAATGGTCTACTCAATTAACAGAAGAACAGGTAAAAGAGTATGCCATAGAAAAAATATTAGCAGGAGAAGATAATTGGAATCCAGTAAATATAAAAAAGCTATGAGAATAAATCATAGCTTTTTTTCGTTGTTTGTAAAGACTTGTTTGATCCGATCCATTCGAGACAAGATACCTTGGAACAAATAATCAACTAAAGTGATTGCAACCATGGCTTCTACTACGATGACAGCTCGAGGAACAATAATAGGATCATGTCGACCTTCTACTTGTAGATCAATATTTTCTCCTTCAGTGGAAATGGTCTTTTGAATCATACCGATGGAAGGGGTAGGTTTAAAGGCTACACGACATTCAATAGGAAAACCATCACTAATGCCACCAATAATGCCTCCAGCATAATTTGTTAACTTTTCTACTTTTCCTTCTGTATTCGATCTTAAAAAATCATTATTTTGAGAACCTGACATGGTAGCTGCTGAAAAACCAGCTCCAAACTCTACCCCTTTAACAGCACCAATGGAAAAAAGGGCTTTTGCTAGCATAGCATCTAGTTTTTCAAAAACAGGTTCGCCAACCCCAGCAGGGAGTCCATTTACGATACATTCAATGACTCCACCGGTAGAATCCTTTTTTTCTTTTTGTTCCATTAAAAAATCGGCAGCTTTTTTTGCAGCAATAGGATCTGGCATTCCTAAAAAATTAGAAAAGATCTCATTTTTGTCGAAATGGGTCTTATCAACAGTAATGGGCCCAATGGATAAGGTATATGTTGTAATTTGTACTCCTATTTCCTCAAGAATTTTTTTAGCAATGGCTCCTGCTGCCACTCGTGCTGTTGTTTCACGACCAGAAGAACGTCCACCGCCGCGATAGTCACGAAAACCATATTTCATGTTATAAGTATAGTCTGCATGCCCAGGACGATAGGATTTAGAAATTTCTGTATAATCGTAAGACCTTTGGTTTGTGTTATAAACAATAAGAGAAATAGGAGTTCCTGTTGTTTTACCTTCAAATACTCCAGATAAAATTTCAACTTGATCTGGTTCTTTTCTAGGTGTAGAAAAAGGAGATTGTCCAGGTTTACGTTTATCCAAGTCTTTTTGAATATCTTCTTCCGATAAGGGAATCCCTGCAGGACATCCATCAATGACGACTCCCAATGCTTTTCCATGAGATTCCCCCCAAGTAGAGATTTGAAAGAGTTTTCCGAAAGTTGATCCAGCCATAATATGCCCCTTTCTTTTAAAAGAAAAAAATAATTAATCTCATTATATACAAGGTGGGGGTTTTATACAACCTAAAAAAACTCAAAAAATTGCCTTGAAAAAATAGAGTAGAAAAGGTATACTTGTCATTATGAATATCTTTATATAGGAAGATTGGTAATTACGACTATAAATGAAGTGGTGAAAAATATGTACCAGTTACTTGCAACAGATGGAAGAGCAAAAAGAGGAGAGTTTCATACTCCTCATGGTGTGATTCAAACACCAGTATTTATGAATGTAGGTACTTTAGCTGCCATTAAAGGAGCTGTATCGACACAAGATCTAAAACAAATCAAATGCCAAGTGGCTCTTTGCAATACCTATCATCTGCATGTTCGTCCAGGGGAAAAAGTAATTCAACAATTAGGAGGTCTTCACTCCTTTATGGTATGGGATCGCCCTATCCTGACAGATTCTGGAGGGTTTCAAGTATTTTCTTTAACAGCCTTAAGGAAAATACAGGAAGAAGGTGTTTATTTTTCTTCCCATGTAGATGGACGTAAAATTTTTATGGGGCCAGAAGAAAGTATGCAGATCCAATCTAGATTAGCTTCTACTATTGCCATGGCCTTTGATGAATGCCCACCATACCCTGCTACAAGAGAGTATATGGAAGATTCGGTGGCTCGTACAACTCGATGGTTACAACGGTGTATAAAAGAACTAAAAAGACTTAATACTCAAGAGGAAACCATTAATCCGAAGCAAATGTTATTTGGAATTAACCAAGGAGGAACTTATAAAGATATTCGAGTGGAACATGCAAAGGTGATCTCAGAATTTGATTTAGATGGCTATGCGG
>JAAYNZ010000089.1 GCA_012520595.1 Candidatus Epulonipiscium sp.
ACTTAGCTCCACTATTCTTTGATTTTGCAAATGCATCTGTGTGTTCCTTATATCGAATCTCCAATAGAAAATTACCAGGAAGACTTAATTTACATTGCTTTACATTGCCTCTTAAAGCTTTTTCAACACCTGTTTCAATTAATTCTTGGGCTAACTTAGGATGGATATTAATCGTTGAATTCCCTACCCCTTGTTTTACAGCAACTGTCACTATACTTTGATTAATGTGTTGTACATACTCACACAATCCCTGATCTCCACTTAAGAAAACTATAGGTACCTCTAGATATGCAGCAATATAGGAATGAAGTAAAAATTCAGTAAAATATTCATTATTTAATTTTATATAATCGATTTTTGTATTCATCGTATGCGATAATGGGTTTAGATTACTTCCCCCTCCTGAATGATATCCAATAAATAATAAAGCATGGAATGACTGATCTAATTCTTGAACCATTGAAAATAAATCGCCACTCCACCCTCTTATTAACTTAGTATTTTGAGGTAAAAGGTTGTGATCTATATTCCTTCCACTATCATGAGCATCTTTTATCCATATTTCTTTTGCTCCTGCATTTATGGCTCCTTTACAAGCTGCATTCACTTCTAATGTCATCTGGTGAGCAAACTCTTTAAAATCTGGTTTGTTTTTAATAGTCTCATCCCAATGAGTAACACCGTTAATTCCTTCAATATCCGCACTAATAAATACTTTCATAATCACTACCTCCTTATACAAATGAGAGTGTCGAGAAAATCGACACTCTCATCATTTATTTATTCATATCAATACATTCCTATTCATAACGAAGAGCTTCAATAGGATCTAACTTAGCTGCTTTATTAGCAGGATAAACACCAAAAATAATACCAATCATACTTGAAAGAGTTACTGTTAATAGCACAACTACTAAAGATACTTTAGGAGTAATTTTCATTAGGCTACCAATACCCAGACCACCTAAATATCCAAATCCAATACCGATCAAACCTCCAATAATGGTTAAAATCATCGCTTCGATTAAAAATTGAATGCGAATATCTTTATTTTTAGCTCCTAAAGATTTACGAATTCCAATTTCTCTTGTTCTTTCTGTAACAGTTACTAGCATAATATTCATTACTCCAATGCCACCTACTAATAAGGAAATACCTGCTACAAAACTGATAAACGCTGTAAAATAACCTAGCACCTTGTTAATAACATCTAAGCTTTCTGTAGCACTCTGTACATAATATTGATTTTCATTGCGATGTTTTTTTTCTAACATTTTTGTTAACTCTAATGAAGTGTCATTAATCCGATCCTTATCTTGAATAGCCACCGCAAAATTTTGAATTTGATTGGTTCCATATAAATCGTGCACTGCTCCAATGGGCATATACAGCATAGCTGGTATTTGATCTGGAAATAATGATGCAAAATCACCCATAGGATTTTTAATGACTCCAATCACCGTAAACGGATGCTTTACTTGTTTTACTTGAACATAAACTTGCTGCCCGATGACGTCATCATATCCAAAAATCTCTTTGGCTAAGCCATCGTCGATAATAGCTACTTTACTTTTCATCTTTACATCAGTGTCAATTAAAAAACGACCATATAAAAAATCTAAAGCGCTAATATCCTTATAGGATTCATTGACCCCTATTAGGATAGAGCTTCGATATTCTTTTGGATTACGAAGTTGAATTTGTGCATTTCCTCCTTGGTACAAAGGTGTTACACTAGTAACCTGAGGATGGTTTTTAATAATTTCTATGTCCTCCATAGTGAGTTGATCCCTAGAAGTGGCTTTACTCGGATCCTTTAAAGAGATCGTCAACATATTCACACCCAATTTATCAAATTCTCCTGTTAAAGCCACTTGGCTTCCCTGTCCAACGGAAGTAATCATGATTACAGAACTAATGCCTATAATAATACCCAACATTGTTAAAAAAGAACGCATTTTGTTAGAAAACACACTACGGAAAGCCGATTTTACACTTTCGATTAGATTCATAGAAAATTCCTCCTTGTGGAAAGAGGATTTTCTACAAGCTCATCAGAGATAATCTCTCCATCTCTAAAGGTTACAATACGCTTGGTATAGGCTGCAATCTCTGGTTCATGAGTAACCATAACAATGGTAGCCCCTTCTTGATTTAGGTCTTGAAAAATCCCCATAATTTCTTCTCCTGATCGACTATCTAAGTTTCCTGTAGGCTCATCTGCTAATAAAATAGAAGGTTCATTCACTAATGCTCTAGCAATAGCTACTCTTTGCCTTTGACCTCCTGATAATTCATTGGGTTTATGATAAACACGCTCTTCTAATCCTACCTTTTTTAATGCATCCATTGCTCTATCTTTTCGTTCTTTAGCTCCAATCCCAGCATAAACCATAGGTAATTCTACATTTTCTAAGGCCGTTAACTTAGGCAATAAATTAAATGATTGAAATACAAATCCAATTTTTTTATTACGAATATCAGCTAAAGCATCGTCTTTTAAGGAAGAAATACTAACTTCATCCAAATAGTATTCTCCTGATGTGCTCCTATCTAAGCAACCAATAATATTCATCATTGTTGATTTACCAGATCCTGATGGTCCCATAATAGAAACAAACTCTTTTGCTTCTACTGTTAAATTTACAGACCGCAAAGCTTCTACTTGAAATTGTCCATTTTGATAAACTTTTGTTAACTTTTTAATTGTAATCATTGTACATCACCTGATTGTTTTATTTCTATAGGCTTAACATAACCCCCTTCTTTCACTTGGGTATTGGGATTTATAATAATTTTTTCTCCTGGTATTACGCCTTCTACTTCTACATATAAATCTGCATAAGTACCCACTTTAACTTCTCGCTTTTCAACGGAATAATCTTCTTTCATCACATAGACAATCGGTGTTCCATCTTTGTCTTTGATTAAAGCTAAAATAGGGATTACTGTTGCTTTTTCTTGATGTTTTGTAATAATTTCAGCTTCTACAGAATAGCCTGGTTTTAGTATTGTTTCCACTTCATTCAAATCTATTTCTACTTGTACTACTGATTCGACTCCCATACTTCCTTGTTTTACTGTCGCAATAGGTGATATCTTATATACAACGCCTTCATAAGATATTTGTTCTAAAGCATCATTTGTAATCTTCACCTTTTGTCCTTCTTTAATGTCGATGGAATCTAATTCATTAATCTCTGCTTTGATATATATCTTGCTTAAATCCCCAATTTCAATAATTGGAACCCCTGGATTAACAACCGTTCCTTTTTCAGCCCCCATTTTTAAAACCGTTCCTGATATAGGGCTTTTTGTGTTTTGTACATATTGCTCTTTTTGTGTTTGAAGATGCTCAATCTGCAGTTTTTGTAACTCCACTTGCTTTTTTTGTGTTTGAACTTGTGTTTGATAGTTGGGACTATTTTCTTTGTGTAGTAAATCACTCAAGCTTTTTTCTGCAATTTTTTTCTGTTGCTTGGCATTTTCGATGAGTCTTTGAGCCCCTTGAACTTGTATAAAAGCTGCCTCTAACTTTTCCTCCAAAACTTGTAATTGTTCATAAGATTGTTCTACTTCTACCTTTGAAAGAGCACCCTGTTCAAATAAAACTTGGTTATTCTTATATTCTTTTTTTGCTTCTTCCAATGCTCTTTGACTTTGATTATGGTTCATCTCTGCTTGTTTTAAGTTAGATAAAGCATCTTGTACCCCTTGCTCACTTTGATTAACTGCTAACCTAGCTTTCTCTATATCTGTATCAGTACTTGGTAATATCAAATTTTTTAAAGCTAATTCTTGAATTTCTAATTGAATAAAAGCTTGTTTTAATTGTTGTTCTAAGTCATCCATTGTTTTACGATCATACACAATTAAAGGTTGATCTTTAGCTACAGAATCTCCTACCTCCACTAAAACCTCTTTTATTGTACTAGGAGTATTGACATACAATGCTTCTTTTTCTCTTACTTCCACAATTCCCTTGGTCTTAATTTTAGATATGATCTTATCTTCTTTGACAGTATCTACTTGAACCGATACTGCATTTTTAGGTACATTTCTTTCATTATCAACTCTTGTTCGATTCAGCCATCCAATAACAACAAAAATAATAAAAACACAAACAATAACAATGCCCACACCTATTTTTTGTTTCTTACTCATAATATCCTCCTACATTATACCTTGCTTATAAAGTATATCAAACATCCAAAAAGTCATACTAGCAGCTCCCGCTGCAAATAAAATCTTACCGATATATAAAAATATAGCAGTAATATATCCTTTCTTTTTACTAAATTCATTTAAAATATATAATCCCATCCCTTGGAATATAACAGCCCAAATACTAAATAAAGTCATGACACTTAATAGATTATAAACAAAAGATGTCATATTACCGCCAGGATATAATACAGCCAGACTAAATACAGTAGAAGATCTACCTAAAAAAAGATCAATTGGAGTTACTATAAGAACAAGGGTTGATGTAAGCATTGCTGTATGAATTACAAGAGATAATAATTGTTTATATGTAGATTTTCCTTTTAAAATTTTGCTTACCATTAATAAAATTACACTACTAATCAACCATCCCAACCAAACTCCAACAGGAATACTAAAAAGACTGATCCAAAAAGATTGATTATTCGTTAATCCTTTACCTGAAAGTGATAGCATATCAACTCCATATCGTTCTAATGATAGATAACTAATCTCTTGTTGCTGAAGTTCGATCATAGGTTTTTGAAGAATAGTCGTTAAAATAGTAATTACAAAAACATAGAAAAAAGGAATTAAAATTCGAGGACTTTCTTTGATATCTTGTAAAACTTCATTTGGAGCAACAAATATTTTGATTATCTTTTGAAACAGATTCATAGGCTTTTTGACTTGCATAAAAACACCCCTCTTCTTTATTTGTCTAACGAAAATGATCTTCAAGTTCTTTGAAAAAATTAGATCATAATGCTAATAGAAAATTAGCCCATTATTAGGCTTTTATTATTATAACACAAAGTAAAAGAAAAAAGAAAGGGAAAAGAAAAAAATGCCAATAGATTCACAAATGGCATTTTAATACTAAAAAAATTAATTATTATGATTAAAAATCTTTCTTATTCTTTTACTTCATAAGGAATATGAAAATGTTTATACCCTAAAGGAGTGACCACTCTTCCTCTAGGTGTACGTTGAATGTATCCTAATTGTAACAAGTAAGGTTCATATACTTCTTCAATCGTATCTGCTTCTTCTCCGATCGTAGCAGCTAAAGTATCTAAACCAACAGGTCTACCAGAAAACTTTTCAATCATTGTAAGTAAAAGGCGACGATCAATATGATCCAATCCCATTTTGTCTACCTCCAATAAGTCCAAAGCATCTTTCGCTACTTTTTCATTGATTTCTCCCTCATATTTAACTTGTGCAAAGTCTCTCACTCGTTTTAAAAGTCGATTGGCTAGTCGTGGAGTACCACGAGATCGCTTAGCAATTTCTAAAGCACCCTGTTGATCAATAGCAACATTAAGAAGAATAGCAGAACGTTGTACAATTTGTGATAACTCTTGTGGAGTATAAAAATCTAAACGATGAATAACTCCAAAACGATCTCGCAAGGGTGAAGTTAAAAGTCCAATCCGAGTTGTTGCTCCAATAAGAGTAAATTGAGGAAGATCCAATCGAATAGAACGTGCACTAGGTCCTTTTCCTATAATAATATCAATAGCAAAATCCTCCATAGCAGGATATAAAATCTCTTCTACATGGCGGTGGAGTCGATGAATTTCATCAATAAATAGGATATCACCTGGATTAAGATTGTTTAAAATAGCTGCAATGTCACCTGGTTTTTCGATGGCTGGACCTGATGTCACTTTAATGTTAACCCCCATTTCATAAGCAATAATATTAGCTAAAGTCGTTTTTCCAAGACCTGGAGGACCATATAATAATACATGATCCAATGACTCTTGTCTTTGTTGAGCTGCTTGAATAAAGACTTCCATATTATGTTTTGCTTTAGACTGTCCAATATAATCTTGAAGTTTTTTAGGGCGAAGTCCTGCTTCTATTTCTATATCTTCTGTCATCAAATCCGTTGTAATCATTCTTTCTTTCATGATTTTCACCTATCTTATCCCATCATTGTTAACCTCTTAAGTCCCTCTTTAATCATATTTTCTGTGTTGGTTATATCCGTAGAATCAAGACTTTGTATAACCCGAAATGCATCATGCCGTTGGTATCCCAAAGCCACTAATGCCTCCACAGCTTCTTTCTTACTCTGATTACTTGTGTCTTTTTCTAGTCCATCAGAACATATTTCAGCTATATTTTCCATTTTAAACTTATCTTTTAATTCTAAAATCATTCGCTGTGCTGTCTTTTTACCTACTCCAGGTGCTTTACATAGAGTTACAATATCATTTCCTAAAACAGCAAAATATACCTCTGAAGGAGTTAGTGCAGATAAAATACCTACTGCCCCTTTGGGACCAATGCCCGTAACAGAAATTAGTAGTTGAAATAATTGACTTTCTTCTTTTTTAAGAAAACCATATAAAATAAAAATATCTTCTCGAATTTGCAAATGAGTAAAAAGTTTAATCTCACTATTGACTGGAGGTAATTGAGCAAAATTTGATGTAGGAATGAACAGTTGGTAACCTATTTGTCCAGATTCTACAACAACCCATGTTTCCCCTATTTCTACTAAAGTCCCTTTTATATATGATATCACCTTTGACATCCTCTCCATCCATTAGAACATCCGTTCCTTATTATACCTTATTTTTTGTAAAAGTACAAGACATCAAAAATAAGGATGTAGTACTACATCCTTATTTGTCCCGTTCCATAAATAATATATTTTGTTGTTGTTAATTCCTTTAATCCCATCGGGCCCCGAGCATGGAGTTTTTGTGTACTGATACCAATTTCAGCGCCAAACCCAAACTCATAACCATCTGTAAATCGAGTGGAAGCATTAACATAGACAGCTGCTGCATCCACTTCCTCTAAAAATCTTTGGGCTCTAGTATAGTTTTGAGTAATAATGGCTTCTGAATGACCTGTTCCATACAATTGAATATGATCCATGGCCTCCTCTAAAGAAGATACAATCTTAATCGCCAAAATATAATCTAAATACTCCTGACTCCAATCTTCTTCTGTAGCTTTAGAAACTGTAGGAAATAAATTTTTCACTTTTTCATCTCCACGTATTTCAACAGAAAAAGAGGCTAGAATCGGAAAAAGCTCAGATAAAAAAGGATATGCTATTTTTTCATGAATTAATAATGTTTCCATTGCATTACAAACACCAGGTCTTTGTGTCTTGGCGTTAACAGCAATGGATACTCCTTGGTTTATATCAGCATATTCATCAATATAAATATGGCAATTACCCACTCCCGTTTCAATTACCGGAATCGTACTATTTTCTACAACGGTTTTTATTAACCCCTGTCCTCCTCGTGGGATTAAAACATCAATATATTGATTTAATTTCATTAGAGCTAATGTTGTACTACGTTGGGTATCTTCAATTAATTGAACGGCATCTCTAGAAAGTCCTGCTGTAAATAAAGTATCTCTTATAATATTTACAATAGCTATATTGGAAAATAAGGCTTCTTTGCCTCCTTTTAAAATAACAGCATTTCCTGTTTTAAAGCAAAGCCCAAAAGCATCTGCTGTTACATTAGGACGTGCTTCATAAATAATTCCAATAACACCTAAAGGAACTCTTTTTTGACCAATTTGTAATCCATTAGGACGCTTTTTCATTATTGCTACTTCGCCAATAGGGTCCTCTATCTGAGTAATTTGTTTTAACCCTTCTGCCATAGATCTAATTCGCTCTTCTGTTAATGTTAAACGATCTAAAAGGGCTTCATTAATACCTCTTTCCTTCGCATTTTTAATATCTTTTTGGTTTTCTTCTATAATTTTACCTCTTTTTTCCCAAAGAGCTTTTGAAACAGCTAAAAGTCCTTGATTTTTTTCTACAGAAGATAAATGTCCAAGCTCATATGACGCTTTTTTAGCTTTGTATCCCTTTTGTTCTAATTCATTCATAAAGCCACCTCAATTTTTTCATTTTTTTGTCTATTTTAGCACGGTGCCTACAAATCTGCAACTATAAATCCTAGATTGTTTTTATATCCATCTTTTTTCTGTTATAATCCAATCCAAGGCAACGTCATGGGGTTCTCTAGGCAATTTGGGTATAACCTGAAAATCGTAAGCAACTCCTATGGTCATTGCAGAATGTCGTTTTGTTTCTAAATAGGTATCATAATATCCACCTCCATATCCAATCCTGTACTTTTGCAAATCAAATACAAGGCCCGGAATAATGAAAAGAGTTTGAATATCACTATTTTCTTCTCGCATCCATTGAATTGAAGGTTCTAAAATACCAAAATGTCCTTTTTTTAACTCTCCAAGATTCTTAATCCTAGAAAAAATCATTTTCTTTTCTTTTGGAAAAACTTTAGGCACTGCAATGATTTTACCTAAAGCTAGCCCATGTAAAATCAAAGGAATCGTATTTATTTCTGTCCCTGTACTTACAAAAACAAAAATCTTTTTAGCTTTTTTATACCTAGGTGATTCAATAATCTTATTACAAATTTGATGACTGTAACATTGAATTTCTTCAGGTGACATTGAATTTCTTCTTACCAAAAAAGATCTCCTAAGTAGTTTTTTGTCCTCCATCTCTTTTCCTCTTTTCTCCTACAAAACAAACCTTTCTAGCTTACAAAAAAGCTTCACAATATTTGTGAAGCTATTAATACCATTGGGATAACCAACTTTGAAGAAAAGCTAAAGCGTTCATCCATCCTAAAGCCATGATATAAGCGGTTATATGAAAATAAATCTTTTTATTTTTAGAATTGTAAAATATCTGTTGTAAAATGCCAATAAAAAGCTGTACATATAATATATAAATAGAACATGTTAAAAGAAAGGCAAGGAAGTGCCAAGAAAAAAAGCACTTAAAATAAATCGTGAAAGCAAAAATAATCCCAACCACCAGAATATGAATATATTCAATTATGTTTCTTACTAAGATTTTTTCATTATTTTTTCGTATGTCATAATTTTTTATCAAAAGAATGAAAATAGGCAAGGTGCTACCTAACAAAACTCCTGTGATAAGACGAATCAAATTATGGGTTGAACGAAATCCTAAATAGGAAGTCGCTCCATCCCACAATAACGGTAAATAAGATAATAAAAGAACACATAATACCTTATATGACGGAGGGCGATTTCCATGCCAACGTTTGCGTAATAATAAATATATAAAACTTACAAATACTCCGATATAAATCCCTGTACATCGAGCACATAAAGGTAAATAAGAATGACCTATTTTTAAAGACCTATCTGGAAGTTGATGACAAATTCCATTGCATAAAAAATATACTATTTCTTTCATTTTAAATTGATTAATAAAAATAATAGGGTAATTCTGTTATAATTTCTTGCATTGCAAAATAAAAAACAAACGCACAACTACAAAAAAACAATATAAAAATAATACTAACTGTTAGCAATGCTCTTCCAAAAGTCTTTCGGTCAATATCTTCTTTAGCCATAAAAACAATACCAAAAATCAGTCCAACTAATGCACCTAACCCTGGAATGGCGGGAACAAGAACGGATAACAAGACCTTAATCCAATTATTTAAAGGTGGATCGATCACAGGAGTTGCTGAAGTAGTGGAGAATTTAGTGGATTCTTGAATAGAAGGCTTGGATTGCTTTATATCTTCTACAGATATAATCTCTACTTCTTTTTCTGTATCAACCATCTTTCCACAAAAACTACAGTAAGATTGATTGTCTTCTAATAATTTACCACAATTTCTACAAAATCTCATAAGATACCTCCTCTAATGTTCTATTTTTCTTTTTAATGGTTGAGGATTTCCATCTTTATCTTGAATGTACACACTTTTTATAGTTTGTTGAAAATTATTTCGCATTAATTGAATATATTCTTGCCTAAGTTGATGTTGTTCTTTTTGCTCTTCTAAAGTTAATCCCACACTCTTTTGCTTTTTATATAATTCATTAATTCGTTGTATTTTTTCTTTTTCCATATGAAACTTCCTACTTTCTAATTAAAACTTAATGTTATAAACAGCATAGATATTATTATTATAATACACCTTAAAAAAAATTTCAAAAAACTTATCCTTTTCTTTTATTAAAAACAAGGTATTTTTTATTTTATAAACGTAAATACTACGTATTATAACTAGAGGTGATAATATGAATCAGTCTATAAAAGATCATAAAAATATTTACCTACTATCGATTGTTCTCTCTATTATTTTTGTCGTTTTTTTATTTTTTACTGGATGTCAAAAGACTAAAAATGATGAATCAAAGAAAAATAGTAAAAACGATAAAAAGCCTCCTGCCTTAACAGAATTGATGCAATTATCCGAAGATATCGTGACCATGACCCAAGAGAAAAGATGGAATGAAGCTTCTGAAAAAATCAAAACCATGCATACAAAATGGAACCAATTTTATCCTTATGGTCAAAAGTCTGGGTTATCCTCTGAACACGCTCAAGAGTTTCGTACCGATTTAAATAAAGTTACTAATTTAATCATGAATAAGGCCATGGAAGAAACTAAAAAAAATGCCCAATGGGAATACCAAAAAGCCCAGATTAAGCTAAATATTCAAGAACAACAATCTCCCTCCTCTCAAAAAGACCAAAAAAAGGGGAGTGATAGTAGTAATGCAAGTGACAGCGGCAGTGAAGAAGAAAAAAGTAATAATGACTCACAAAAAAAAGGGGATGATAAAACCTCTAATGAAGAACAAACCCCCAAAATCGAATTACCTCAAGAAGTAGCTGAAAAATATAATGTTATTCTTCATACTTCTTCTGATGACTTACTAATTTCCCATGCTGCTATACAACTAACGAAGCATATCCCTAATTTCCTATCTTTATACGAAGAAGACATCTCTCCTTCTGTATTACGATTAAAGTACTATGTACGAGACATAAAAACTACAGGAACTCAAGAAAATTGGGATTTAGCAGAAAAAAATATAGAAAAAATCAAAGAATTATGGTCTCTTATTCAACCTCATGTAATCAAGCAAAAGGAAGAATTATCTCTACAATTTACTCAAAGTATAGCTGATTTAGAAGAAATTATTTTGGAAGAAAATGCTCAACTAATAGCACTAAAATGTGATATTGTTTTAGCAAATATTGATAAGATGATGGACTAAAACTCTCTACATGTTTGAATGTGGCTTTCCTATAAATAAACTTCCAACTTCTTCTCCATTTATAATAGCATATAAATCATTAAGCTTTTCTGCATTGGCAATCACCATATCAATTCCTGCATTTCCAACAATCTTAGCTGCTGCAATTTTAGTAGCCATTCCCCCTGTCCCTAAGCTACTACCAGCTCCTCCAGCTGCTGCCTCCACCTCAGGAGTAATCTCTGTTATCACAGATAGCAGCTGGGCTTTTGAATCTAACCGCGGATCACAAGTATATAAACCATCAATATCTGAAAGTAAAATCAATAAATCAGCTTTAATTACATCTGCTACTGCGGCAGATAAGGTATCATTATCTCCAAATTCGATCTCCTCTGTAGCTACTGTATCATTTTCATTTACAATAGGAATGACTCCCATCTTCAATAATGCACAAAAAGTATTTTCTGTATTTTTTCTCCTCCTAGGGTGCTTTACCACATCTTTTGTTAATAGTACTTGAGCTACTTGTTGGTTATATTCTCCAAATAATTTTTCATAAATTTGCATCAATGCAGCTTGTCCAACAGCTGCCGCCGCTTGTTTTATGGCAATGGTTTTAGGACGTTCATGCAATCGTAAACGCTCAACTCCTACTGCAATGGCTCCAGAAGATACTAAGACAATTTCTTTTCCTTGGTTTCTCAAATCTGTTAAAATTCTTGCTAGTTGATCCATTTTGTATAGATTGAGTCTTCCTGTTTCATGGGTTAAAGAGGAAGATCCAATTTTAATCACAATTCTATTTTTGTTTTTTAAATTTACTCGATATTGATTCATAAAACCCCTCTTATCTTTTTAAAATTTAATAACTGATAAATATTTAGGTTCAAAGTTTATACTATAATAACCTCATATTATACCTGATTTTGCATGAATTTCAAGCTTTTTATAAAATAAAAAGAAGTTATAAACAATAATGCCCCTCATTTTGTAACATGAGGGGCATTATTGTTTATAACAAATTATAGATATAGATATCCATCATAATCCAAATTTCACAAGATGCATATCCTCGATATGCGACTTCTTTCATCAAGTTGTTTCTTATTAGGATTTTAGAAACAACACCAAAGAACAGTCGAAGCAGGAGAGTGATATACAAGCTTACTGAATCTTTTGATTTTCAACGTGATTATCTATAACCTTATAACAACGAAAAGGTCTCTTTTAAATCCTGATACAATTTACGATAAATAGAATAATAATGCTCGTAAATATTACCTTTTTCTTTTTCAGGAAATTGATGTTGTATTTCTTTAATAGTAGCTTGACAACCCTCTTTTACACTCTTGTATACACCTGTTCCGACACCAGCTAATAAAGCTGCTCCAAAAGCAGGTCCTTCACTGGCATTGATTGTAACCACTTCTTTTTGAAAAACATCTGATTGAATTTGCCTCCATAAAGAACTTTTAGCTCCTCCCCCGGATACTCTAACTTTATTAACTTCAATTTTTAATTCCTCTATTATATTTAGACAATCTTGTAAACTATAGGTAACCCCTTCCATAATACTTCTTATCATCTCTCGTTTTGTATGCTTGGCTGAAAGCCCGAAAAACACTCCACGAGCATAAGGATCTAAGTGAGGAGTTCGTTCTCCCATAAGATAGGGTAAATAGAGTAGTCCTTGGCAACCAGGTAAAGCTTGTTCAGCTTGTTGTGTCATAAGAACATACGGATCCACATCCATTAATTGAGCTACTTCTTTTTCTTGACTACAAAATTGATCTCGAAACCATTTTAAAGATAAACCAGCTCCTTGAGTCACACCCATTACATGCCATGTATTGGGAATTGCATGACAAAAAGTGTGTATCCGCCCTTTTGGATCCACAATCATCTCATCTGTGTAAGCAAATACAACTCCTGATGTACCAATGGTAGAAGAAACAATACCCGACTCAACAATCCCATTACCAATTGCGCCTGCAGCTTGATCTCCTCCTCCACCTACTACAGGAGTTCCTTTCAATAATCCTGTATCTTCAGCTGCTTGCTTTATGATTGTTCCACTAATTTCTTGAGATTCATATACTTTCGGCAACCATTGAGAATCAATCTCTAAAATACCTAATATTTCTTGGCTCCAATTTCTTTTTTTCACATCCAATAACTGGGTTCCACTAGCGTCTGATACTTCTGTAGCATAATTTCCTGTTAACATCAAACGAATGTAATCTTTAGGAAGTAAAATATGAGCAATTTTTTCATAAATGGAAGGCTCATTCTTTTTTACCCACATGATTTTTGAAGCGGTAAATCCTGTCAATGCTGGGTTTGCTGTAATTTCTAATAATTTCTCTTGACCTACCTTTTGTGTAATCTCTATACACTCTTGATCTGTTCTCTGATCACACCAAAGGATGGATGGACGTAGTATTCTATTATTTTTATCTAACAAAACTAAACCATGCATCTGCCCGGACAAACCAATTCCTTTTATCTCTTTGGACGAAATCCCACTTTTGGTAAGAACTGATTGAATAGTATGACAAACTGCTTTCCACCAATCTTCAGGGTTTTGTTCTGCCCAACCAATGTGAGGTTGCTGTAATAGATATTCTTTTGTGGCACTAGCAATCGTCATTCCATTTGTATTAAACAATACCGTTTTTGTACCTGATGTACCAATATCAATCCCTAATAAATATGACATATCTATTCTTCCTCTTCTACTAGATTCTCATTTCTTCATAGTATTCCAATCAGATAAAAATTTTTGAATTCCTGCCTCTGTTAAAGGATGTTTAATCATCTGTACAATAACAGAATAAGGAATTGTAGCAATATGAGCCCCTATTCTTGCTGCTTCAATTACATGAATAGGATTTCGAATGCTTGCTGCTATAATCTCAGTATCCAATTTATGAACTGTAAAAATATCTACGATCTCTTCAATTAATTGCATACCTTTTGAACCAATATCATCCAATCGTCCTAAAAAAGGACTTACAAAAGTTGCCCCTGCTCTAGCTGCTAATAAAGCTTGAGTTGCGGAAAAAATTAATGTTACATTGGTTTTAATACCTTCTTTTTGAAGCGTATGAACTGCTTCTAAACCTTCTTGGGTCATAGGAATTTTAATAACAATATTTTTATCTATCTTGCTTAATTCCCTAGCTTCCCGTAACATTTCTTCTGTCGTTAATCCAATTACTTCCGCACTAATAGGACCTTGTACAATGGAAGTAATTTGTTTTAAAGTACTAATAAAATCTTTACCTTCTTTAGCTATTAATGAAGGATTGGTAGTTACTCCTGATATAACCCCCATTGCATTTGCTTTTTTAATTTCTTCAATATTAGCAGTATCGATAAATATTTTCATATTCTTCACTCCTTTTTTATCATCTTTATTTTTACTAAGTCTATAATGATTCTGTTCATTTTCCAGAGGCTAAAACCTTTAATAATCTATGATTTTTTTTATAACACAGAATCGTTATAGAATAATAAATTATGCAAAGGAAGAAGAGAAGCCCCTAAAACAGATGCGTTTTCCTGTAAAGCTGAAACAACAAGAGTATTATCTTCTTCTTCATAAAATGAATTTGGTACAAAAACTTTTTGCTTTAAAGAAGGCAATAAATGCTCTCCATAGAGACTAATATCTCCTCCTATAACAATATAATGCGGGTCTAGCGATAAAATAATATCTTGTATTCCCGTAGCTAAATATTCTAAATACATATTCCAAATCTTTTGGGCTTCTTGTTCTTTTTCATCTAGTTGATGGAAAAAATAATCTAATGTAATATAAGGTTCATCTTCCAATAAAGTTTTTTTATACAAGGATAAAAGTGATTGTACAGATGCATATAATTCCCAACATCCTTTACGTCCACAGTTACAATATTTCCCATTCGCTATAATGCTCATATGTCCAAATTCCCCAGCTCTTTTATTCTTCCCCTTATATAAATGTCCTTGTATTACAATGCCAGATCCTATTCCTTCTTTAATGGATAAATAAACCAAGTTTTGCATTTGCTTAGCAACGCCTAGATGCAACTCTCCTAAAGCAGCAGCATTTGCTTCATTTTCTATATAAATAGGAACGGAATAAAAAGAACTAAATCGATTTTTGAAAGAAATGTGATAAAGCCCCAAATTAGGTGCCATTTCTAAATTCCCTATTTCTTCATTTACTGTTCCTGGAAGAGAAAAGCCAATCCCTACCACTTTTTTTCCTTCAATCTGTTGTTCTTTTATGATTTCTTGAATGCGCTCCGCTATCTTTTTCATAATATCTTCAATGGTTTCCATCCTCGAAAAAGGAAATTTTACTTGATGCCGAATCTGGGAATCTAGATTTGTTAAAACAATATGAACATGTTGTGTGGAAATATCTACTCCAAAAGAAAATCTTGCATCTGGTAAAAAACGTATAATTACAGGTTTCCTTCCACCTGTAGAATCAGCGACTCCTCCTTCTTCCACCAATCCTTCTTTCATTAATTCATTAATATTATTACTAATCGTTGGAATACTTAATCCCAAAATTTGCGACATCTCTTGTTTTGTCATTTCTCTTCTTTTTTGGAGTAACTGTAGAATTTTTTTTTGATTTATGTCTTTGATCATTTCTTGATCTAATGTATTCCAATTAAACACCATCTCACCCACCTGTATAAATCGAGGTATACTACGCTTCTAAAATATATTGATTTAATATGGATTCCAACATTTCTTGACGACCTGAAACATTTACGATTTTATTATTTTGCAGAGCATATTCTTCTAATTCTTTAAAACCTACTTTCCCTTCTACAATTTCTTTACCAATGCCATAAGTATAACTTTCATAACGTTTTTCAATGAAATTTTCTAATACTTGGCTTTCTAGAAGTTGATAGGCTACTTTTAATCCTCTAGCAAAAGCATCCATACCTGCAATATGGGCGTATACTAAATCTACAGGTTCAAAGGATCCTCGTCTTACTTTTGCATCAAAATTAAGTCCTCCTTGATGAAGTCCGCCATTTTTCAAAACTTCATACATAGCTAGTGTAGTATCATAAATATTTGTAGGAAACTGATCTGTATCCCAGCCTAACAAAGGATCTCCTTGGTTCGCATCAACACTTCCTAAAATTCCATTGATTCGTGCAACATGAAGCTCATGTTGAAAAGTATGACCTGCTAAAGTAGCATGGTTAGCCTCAATATTCATTTTAAAATAAGAATCTAAATCATATTCTTTTAAGAAACTAAAAACAGTTGCCACATCAAAATCATATTGATGTTTCGTAGGTTCTTTAGGCTTAGGCTCAATCAAAAATTGTCCTTCAAATCCTATTTCTTTGGCATAATCTACAGCCATGTGTAAAAATTTTGCTAAATTATCCAATTCCAATTTCATATTTGTGTTTAGTAGGGTTTCATATCCTTCCCGTCCCCCCCAAAACACATAATTTTTTCCTCCTAGTTCATGGGTTATTTCCATTGCTTTTTTTACTTGAGCTGCTACATAAGCAAACACATCTGCATTGCAAGAAGTAGCTGCTCCATGAACATATCTTGGATGCCCGAAAGCATTGGCTGTTCCCCATAGTAGCTGTATTCCTGTTTCTTTCATTAGTTCTTTCATACGTTCTACAATAATATCTATATTTTGATTGGTCTTTGCCAAGGTGTCTCCTTCAGGAGCAATGTCTCGATCATGAAAACAAAAAAAGGGAATATTTAATTTTTTCATAAAGATAAAAGCAGCCTCTAAACGAGCTTTTGCTATATCCATCGGATTTGAAAAATGATCCCATTCTCTTATCATGGTCCCTACCCCGAATGGATCCGCTCCTGTACCTGTTAACGTATGCCAATAAGCCATAGAAAATCGTAAATGTTCTTCCATTGTTTTATTTCCTATTTTTTCTTTAGGATTATAATACTTAAAAGCCAAGGGATTTTTTGATTCTTTTCCTTCATAAAAAATATTAGGTATATCTTCAAAATATTTTGTCATTGTGGATACCTCCATATATATTTGTATATATTAGGATAATATCATATTTTTTTATCTTTTGCAACCCGTTTTATAAAGTAACTTTAATAAGTTTTCTAAAAAAAGAGTATGCCACATGAGCATACTCCGAAAACACAGTATATATAAATAAAATCAAATGAGCAATTTTGTAAAATACTATACTTACCTTTGAACTCTTCCAGAAGCGTCACCTTTAACTAAAGTCATCACTTCTGCTTCTGTCATCATGTTAAAATCTCCAGGAATTGTATGTTTCAAAGCAGAAGCTGCTACTCCAAATTCTAAAGCTTCTTTGAAATCCTTCCCTGTAACAAGTCCATAAATAACACCAGCTGCAAAGGAATCTCCTCCGCCTACACGGTCTACAATACGAATATCATATTTTTTGGAACGATAGAATTCATTTCCATCATAAATAAGAGCAGACCAACCATTATCTGATGCAGAGTAACTTTCTCTTAAGCTAGAAACAACATATTTGAAATTAAATTTATCTTTCATTTGTTTGAAAATATCTTTGTAACCTTCTAATTCTAATTCACCTTTTGTTACATCTGTATTACCAGGTTTAAAACCTAATACTTTTTCAGCATCTTCTTCATTTCCAATACATACATCTACGTATTGCATTAAATTTGTCATAACTGTTTGAGCTTCCTCTGGAGTCCATAGGTTTTTTCGATAGTTTAAATCCACACTTACAGTTACTCCGTGTTTTTTAGCAGCTTTTAAAGCGGCTTCTGTAATTTTTGCACCTTGTGCACTAAGAGCAGGAGTAATACCTGTAAAGTGGAACCAATCTGCTCCTTCAAAAATAGCATCAAAATTAAAATCTTCTACTTTTGCTTCTGCTATAGCAGCATGAGCTCGGTCATAAACTACTTTTGAAGGTCTCATGGATGCACCTGTTTCTAAGTAATAGATCCCAATTCGATCTCCACCACGTACGATATGATCTGTATGAACACCATATCTTCTTAAGTGATTAACTGCACTTTGTCCAATAGGATTGTCAGGAAGTTTTGTTACAAAATGCGCATCCAATCCATAGTTCGCTAAAGAAACAGCTACATTCGCTTCTCCACCTCCATAAGTAACATCAAAAGATTCCGCCTGTACAAATCTTTGATAACCTGGTGTAGATAAACGAAGCATAATTTCTCCCATGGTTACAACTTTTTTAGCCATTTATATCCTCCTCATATTACATTAATATCTATTTTATAAATTTATTTACATTGATTCTCTTGCCTCTTTAATCTTTGCTACAAAGGCTTTTGCTGTAGCCGTTACTTCTTCATAATTTCCTGTTTTGGCTCCCTTTGTAAGTTGTCCGCCCACTCCTACAGCAATACAACCATTTTTAATCCATTGGTCCGCATTTTCTAAACTTACTCCACCTGTAGGCATTAATACTGCTTGAGGAACAGGTCCCTTAATATCTTTAATGAATCCAGGTCCAAAAGCGTTACCTGGGAATACTTTGATTACATCTGCTCCTGCTTCCATAGCCTTAATCATTTCTGTTAATGTCATACATCCAGGCATATAAGGAATTTGATAACGATTACATAATTTGCAAGTTTCTTCATCAAAAGCAGGGCTTACAATATATTCCGCACCTGCTAAAATAGCAATCCGTGCTGTTTCACTATCTAATACAGTTCCAGCTCCAACGATTAATTCATCTTTAGAAAACTTTTGTTTTAAAGACTCAATTACTTTATGTGCTCCAGGAACAGTAAATGTAATTTCAATAGCAGGAACGCCTCCATCAATACAAGCTTTAGCTATTTTTTCTGCTTTTTCTTCATTTTCTGCACGAACAACAGCTACAATTCCTACATCCATAATTCTTTGCAATGTTTGCATTTTGGGTATCATATAAATCCTCCCTTTCTTGTTCTATTGTTTCACGTAGCAAACCTCTATTTCATTATATGAAATTAATTAAGATATTACAAAACATAAAATCCTCTATTATTTAAGTTTATCCTTCTTTTTTTCATTTTATAGCCCTCATATTACGTTTTTCAGATAAATTTAAAACCATGTCTTTTAACAGACATGGTTTTAAATTTAATTACAGTTCTTTTGAATAACCCAATTCTTTTGATATTTTTAGACTGTACTCTAAGAGATAAGTAGAGAAAACTTCTATCCTTTCTGGCGTCATTCGAATAGCTGGACCTGAAATACTAAGAGCTGCATATACATTTCCTTTATAATCAAAAATAGGAGCACCTATACATCGAACACCTATTTCATTTTCTTGATCATCAATAGCATACCCTTTTTTCTTTACTTTTTTTAACTCTTCTTGCATTTTATCATACTGGATAATCGTAAATGGAGTGTACGCTTGTTTGGAACTGGCTTCCCATAAGGCTTTTCTTTCTTTTTCCTCCAAATAAGCTAACATTACTTTTCCCACAGCAGTACAATACAAAGGGCTTCTTCTTCCAATTCTGGAATGCATACGTAATGTATAATCTCCTTCTACTTTATCAATGTATATAATTTCTGTGCCTTCTCGAATGACTAAGTGAACAACTTCATTGGTCTTGTCTGCTAATTCTCTTAAATATGGTTTTGCAAGAGTCAGGACATCTAATTTTTCTATCTTTTTATTTCCTAGCTCAAATAATTTCATGGTCAAGCGATATCGATTGGTTTCAGAATCTTGTTCTACATAACCCCTAAACATTAAAGTTCCTAATAATCGATGTACAGTACTCTTATGCAAATTAATCTGTTTACTAATTTCAGACAATCCTAACCCTTGTTCTTGATCTGATAAGGCTTCTAAAATAGATAGAGCACGATCTACGGATTGAACAACCTCTTTCATGTTGAATTCCTCCAAGTGCAATATGTTTGTATAAAAATTATCTTAACATAAAATAGACTACTATGAAAGAGTATTTTATTTTTTCCTTTTTGATAAGCAAGAAGTAGCTGCCCATTTTCCTGCTACATATCCGCTGGACCAGGCCCATTGCAAATTAAAGCCACCACAATCTCCATCAATGTCAATGACTTCCCCCGTAAAATAAAGATCCGAAATCTTTTTAGATTCCATTGTTTTAGGATCTACTTCTTTTGTATCAATCCCTCCAGCTGTTACTTGGGCTTGACGCCAAGATTGAGTACCTTTGACAGAAAAAGTCCAAGATTTTAAAATTTTAAGGATTTGTCTTTTCTCATGCTCTTGAACTTCTTTACAAGGTTTTTGAATATTCTTAATACCTGCTTCTAGTAAAATAACTGGTATAAGTCTTTTATTGATAAATCCTACAAAACTAAAATCTAAAGATTTATCGGGATCATAACCCCACCTAGTGTGTAAAAGAATTTCTAATTGTTCAGAAGAATAATCCGGAAATAAATCCAATTGAATATTTACCTCTTGACCTTGTTGCAAAGCCTGCGAAGCCATTCGACTGATTTGTAAAATAGGAGGCCCAGAGATTCCATAATCAGTAAATAAAATCTCTCCTTTTTCTTTGCGCAAAAATTTTTGATTCCCATGTACGCTAATTTCACCTTTAAACTTAACTCCTTTTATTCTCTTTAAAAAATGGGCTTCTAAACACAATTGTACAAGGGCTGGAAAAGGTTTTACAATGGAATGTCCTAAAGTTTCTACTATTTGATATCCGCTTCCATTGGATCCTAATTGAGAACTAGCTTTTCCTCCTGTTGCTACAATTACTTTTTCAGCCTGTACTATTTCTTTCCTTCCTTCCATTTGAATAGAAAACCCTTTATTTATGGGTATAATATGAGTCACTTCTACATTGCAAATTTCTTGTATTTTAAGTTTTTTCATTTCATACCGAAGAACATCCAGTACACTGGAGGCTTGATCTGAAAAAGGATATATTTTTTCTTCCTCTACCTTACAAGCAATCCCTAACATTTCAAAAAATTGTACCGTTTGTTGAGGAGTAAATTGTCCTAGGGCTCCATAAATAAATTTAGGATTTTGTCCATGATATCGTTCCACAACAATGTTTTGATTTGTTAAATTACAGCGTCCATTACCGGTTGCTAATATTTTTTTCCCAACTCGATCCATTCTTTCTAGTAATGTGACAGTAGCTCCTAAGCGGGCTGCACTAATGGCAGCCATCATGCCACTGGCTCCGCCACCAATTACACATATTTGTGTTTTTATCGGTTTCATCACTAAATTCCTTTCCCTCTTTTAAGCTTATAGATATCCACATTCATAATTGAAAATATGCCAATTCCTAAGCAAGTGTACAGATAAGAAATTCATTTACACAAGTTAAAGGCATGGAATCCCATGCCTTTAACTTGTGTAATCTTCTAATATCCGAATTAATTCTTCTTCTCCATAGACAGGAATACCTTGTTCTAATTTTTTTTGTTCTTCATGAGGAAGAACTGAGATGGGGGTGGCTGTAATTTCCCGAAGTACCCATTCACCATTAATATCATAAAAAACTGCAATACATCCATCGTAAACTCCAACTAGATAATAGTGATGTGGGCTTTTTTCTTGTAATACTTTTCGCAACACTACCTTCTTATCAGAAAATAATTGCAACTCCCAATCGGACAGTTTTTCTTGTAACTGTTCCCTTGTCATATCCAACAAGTAATAAGGAGGATCTGATTCTTCTTCCATCACTTTTTGATCTAAAGCATAGTAATATTGATAAACTAATTTTGTAGATGGAAGAATCTTTTCAGAGTCTTGTGTTCCTACTTCTTTTGATAAATTTTGTTGTAAATCTGTAATATCCTGTTGTATATTTGCTTTTTCATCCGATAAATCTAGTGATAGATCACTGATTTGATACTCCTCTTGTTGCATAGGCTTTTTATTCTCTTGATTATAGTTTCTATAAATATATTGATATCCACCAATAATACTAACAATCCCTACTAAAATGCCACTCATAAGGAACCATTTTTTATTTTTCCACATTACCAAAATACCTCCAAAAAGTCTTTTGGTAATATTATCTACTATTTCGGTCTTTTCTATACCTTAAGAAAGCCTCTTTTTTCCATGGACATTAAAATCTTTTTACCCAAAGGAAACATTTCTATTTCTTCCTTCGTAATTCCCTGAATTCCTAACAAAATACTAAAGTAAACCAATACAGACAAGATAATGGAGCCTACGGTGGCAAAAGTATTTTGATGAGTACCCCATAGCATAATTTTATAAAATACAAAACAAAAAATGCCCATAATACTAGAAGCAATCACAGGTTTCACAAATATAAATCCATAATTTAAAGGGATATTCGTCTCTTTAATCACGTCTCTTAAATCTAATACACACACCATCAATGCAAATAAGTTTGTACTTATTACAGCACCTACTACATTTAAATCAAAAAGATAAATAAAAACAAGGTTCCCAAGAATTTTAAGGATACTACTAAATAAAGAGTTTTTAACAGGTACATATACTTTTCCTAGCCCCTGCAATAAAGCAGTCGATATTTGGGCTAAAGCAAAAAAGACAATAGAAATAGAACCTATTTTTAATAACAAGCCACCTTCGGCTTGATTGGGAAAAAGCATCATCAAAACAGGGTCCGCTAAAACCATAAGTCCTATGGCTGCTGGAGTGGCAAGAAGCATTGTAAATCGTAAAGCTAAATTAATTTTGTTTTCTAAGGCTTCTTTTTCTGCTCGAACAACAGAGGCTGAAATACTAGGTACTGCTGCTGTAGCTAAAGCAGTAGCCAAAGAAATGGGGAGTGTAGTTAAAACAACATATTTGCCCGTTAGAATTCCATATAATTGAGCAATTCTTTTTTCTTCATACCTTAAAAAACTTAGTCCCCTATGCACCATACTTAAATCAATTAAATTAGTAACACTTAATATGGCCGTTCCAACAATAATAGGAAGAGCCAAATGTAACATATCATATAGAATGGTGGAAAAAGAGATCTTTGCTTCTTGATGAGCAAATTTTTTAATTCGCCTCATAAATTTAGGACGAGCAGGTAAATACAATAGCAATAAAAAAAATAGACCTCCTAAAGCACCGATACCTGTTCCTAATGTTCCACCTGCAGCTCCATACTCAACTCCTCGAGGCATTAGCCAGGAAGCTAACAAAACACTAGAAATGGCATTAAATAATTGTTCAATAATCTGAGAAACAGCCGTAGGAACCATGGTATTCATTCCTTGAAAATAACCTCGCAAAGCCCCCATAATTGCTACAATAAATAATGTGGGTGCTAACATCTGTAAAGAATAAACAGACCTTGGACTTTTAAGCCACTGCGAGATCCAACTACCTCCAAACCATAAAATCAAACTTGCAACTCCACCAGTAATACTACATAGGATTATTGCTACTTGAAAAATTTTATGGGCATTTCCATATTGTTTTAATGCTATTTTTTCTGCTACCATTTTTGACACAGCAATAGGAATACCTGCAGAAGAAAGAATGAAGAAAAAGGTATAAATCTGATATGCAGTACTATATAGTCCATTACCATCATCCCCAATCATACGAGTTAAAGGAACTCGATATACAAATCCTATAAATCGTACAATAAGGGCTGCTATAGCTAAGATAGCTCCTTGTTTTGCCAATGTGCTTCCCTTATTTTTTTCGGCCATTTCGTTCCACCTCTATTTACAATTCTCTGTTTTTCTTTTGTGTTTTTTTCCTCATCCCACTATCTAATACTTTTTTTCGTATCCTCAAATTTTTAGGGGTTATTTCTAAGAGTTCATCTTCTGCAATAAATTCTAATGCCTCCTCTAAGCTCATATTTTTAATAGGAGAAAGGCGTAAAGCTTCATCAGATCCTGCTGCTCTCATATTTGTAATATGCTTTTTCTTGCACACATTTACTTCGATGTCTTCTGTTCTTGGGCTTTGTCCTATGACCATTCCTTCGTAAACTTTTGTTCCTGGCGACACAAAAAGGATACCACGTTCTTGGGCATTATATAAACCATAAGTAACTGCCTCACCTGTTTCAAAGGCTACTAAAGAACCTTGTATTCTTCTTGCAATATTACCTTTGTGAGGTGCATAACCATCAAAAACGGTATTTAATATACCTCGCCCTTTTGTATCTGTCATAAATTCTGATCCATAACCAATAAGCCCTCTAGCAGGAATTGAAAACTCTAAACGAATATAGCCTCCCTTCCCAGGAGTCATATTTAGAAGTTCTCCCTTCCTAGTTCCTAATTTCTCCATAACACTTCCCATACATTCCTCTGGAATATCAATGATTGCTTTTTCCATGGGTTCATAGCACTTTCCTTCGATATCCTTAAATAATACAATAGGTTGAGATACTTGGAATTCATATCCTTCTCGTCTCATCGTTTCAATTAAAATAGCTAAATGTAATTCTCCCCTTCCTGATACCTTAAAAGCATCAGGAGAATCTGTTTCTTCTACTCGTAAACTTACATCTGTATTTAAAGCTTTAAAAAGGCGATCACGTAAATGTCTAGAAGTAACATAATCTCCTTCCGTTCCTGCAAAAGGACTGTTATTTACAGAAAAGACCATTTGTATGGTTGGTTCTGAAATTTTTACAAAAGGAATAGGTTCTGGTACGTTTACATCACAAACTGTATCACCAATTTGGATATCTTCTAAACCTGAAATAGCAATAATATCCCCTGCAAAAGCTTGGGTTATTTCCTTCCTTTGTAATCCTTCAAATTCGTAAAGTTTACTAATTTTCATCTTCTCTTTTTGTTCTGGATAAAGATCATTAACAACAATAATCTCTTGATGTAAAGAAAGACTACCTCTTTCTACTTTGCCAATCCCAATTCTTCCTACATATTCGTTATAATCTATGGTAGAAATAAGTAATTGAGTAGGGGCATCCTGATCTACTTTAGGAGCTGGAATATGTCGAATAATAGTCTCTAGCAAACATGTCATATCTTCTTGTTGTTTAGTAGGATCTGAAGATGCAGTTCCTTCTTTTGCTGAAGCATAGATAAAAGGGCAATTTAATTGCTCTTCGCTGGCTTCCAAATCCAACATTAATTCTAAAACTTCTTCTTCTACTTCTTCTGGACGTGCTTCAGGTCGATCAATTTTATTAATGCAAGTAATTACAGGAAGCTCCATGTCTAATGCTTTTTTTAAAACAAACTTTGTTTGAGGCATGACTCCTTCAAAAGCATCTACTACTAAGATTACTCCATTGACCATTTTTAGAACTCTTTCTACTTCACCCCCAAAATCTGCATGTCCTGGCGTATCTATAATATTAATTTTTTTATCTTTATAACGAATGGCTGTGTTTTTAGATAAAATAGTGATACCTCGTTCTCGCTCTAATTCATTTGAATCCATAACCCGGTCTTCTACAACCTGATTCTTTCTAAAAATTCCACCTTGTTTTAATAATTGATCTACTAAAGTGGTTTTCCCATGATCTACGTGGGCAATAATAGCTACATTACGAATATCTTCTCTGTCTTGTATCAAAATCGTTCCTACTTTCTGTCTTTGTATAGTTTAAATATAAATTTTATTGTATCACAAAATTTATGTAGTATTCAATATAAAATCTTAAAGATCTTTACTAGTAAAAGCAAATGGCAATAATTCTTGCACTGTATATTGTTTTATTTGTCCATTTTTTGTTTCTAAAATAACAATACCATTTGGCATAAATTCCATCATGACCTGTCTACAAATCCCACATGGAAAGGTCTCCTCTTCTGAGCTACTAACAATCGCAATGGCTTTAAAATCCCTCTCTCCTTCTGAGATAGCTTTAAAAAACGCTGTACGTTCTGCACAATTTGTTGCACCATAAG
This sequence comes from Candidatus Epulonipiscium sp., assembly GCA_012520595.1. Classification (GTDB taxonomy): domain Bacteria; phylum Bacillota; class Clostridia; order Lachnospirales; family JAAYNZ01; genus JAAYNZ01. Next base: position 26,129 of record JAAYNZ010000089.1, read on the forward strand.
AGGCATTTTCAATATTGCATCCTGTATAAACCTTCCCTGAAACAGTTAAAAGAGCTGCTCCCACCTGAAAATGAGAATAAGGAACATACGCATGTTTTTTTGCCTCTTTAGCTAAAAATATTAATTTTTTCTCATCCAATGTACTTCCTCCTATTCTAATAATATATAGACATCTAACTTTAATCAATTTCTTTTTATATGTAAATTACGATCATTGAATCTCATATCTTTGATTTTTAGGATAGATACTAATCCAAGTATTTCCTTTGTTGATCTGAAGAGGTTTTCCTTCAAGATCTACAAATTGAGTTGGAGAATGATGGGAGGTTTTGTTCCATTTTACAGGCATTACTTTTCCATTTGTAATATAAAATCCTTCCCCTTCTGTTAATAAGTTCATATCTCTACAAAAATTAGGATCATTTGGAATGGTCCAAATATCTGTTAATTGAATTAAAATATTTTTAAAAGCAAGCTGCTCTTGGGTATTAGCATCAATATGAACTTCTCCAGACTGAAAATGTTTATACTTTTTTAAACCTACATCATATTTGAATTCTGAAGTAAGGTAATAAGAAAAAGGAAGATTTATTTCATTTGCATTTTCTCCTTCAATGATGGTATCTTCTTCAAAAAAATGAAATATCAAAGGGAAGTCTTTTTGCCTTTCGGAACGATATCCAACTTTATTCCAAGCAGTCATAATCTTTTCTGCATTTGTAAAAGCACTATGCTCTTGTCCCTTTGTTTTCCATCGTTCCATATCTCGCCAACACATAATTTCATCCAACCACGAAAGTCCATTTAAGTTTTCTACATTAAGTTCCTTAAAAGCCCGATGAGCATAAATACTTTGTCCATAATGAACATAAATAGCATCATGATCAAACGCAAAATCTAAATAATAATGTCGCGCACTGCGTATTGGCCCTATTTTTTCCGCATCAAAATCTTGAAATATAGCCATTAGACGAGTCATTTCTCCTTCTGCCAATGTTTCATAAATTACATCTGCTTGGGCTAAACCATGATGTGGCCAAGCTCTTTTATGATTATTAATCATAACAGCTACAGGTCGCCTTTTTGCAGCCTTTTCGTCAATCCATAATCCGGTTAAAGGATTTATTTCTTGTCCTATATGCAGATCTTCTTTTACTTTTTCTTTTACCGTTTCTTCTATTTCTTTTTCCTCTTTCATTTCTTCTGCTATCTGTTCTTTCATAACCCACTGATCCTCTTTTGCTAATTTTTCTTTTTTACATCCTATTACTCCCCACAATAAAAAAAACATGGAAAATATGAATAGATACCGTTTTTTCCATTCTTTTTTCCGAATTTTCACTTATGACTCCCCCTCATCTTTTGTATAATTCTCTGGCTTTAAAATTCCTCCAGATACAATTAGTTTCATGGCTACTTCTACAGGCATTTTAAGTACAGTTACATCTTTTTCTTTTATAAGAAGCATAAACCCTGATGTAGGATTAGGTGTCGTAGGAATAAATACACTAACCATTTTTTCTCCAATATGATCGTTGATCTCTTTTAATCCATCTCCTGTTATAAACCCCAATGTATAGCATCCTTTATAAGGATAAGGAATTAATGCTACTTCTCGAAAAGCTTTTTGGTTATGTTGGAATAAGGTATCAAAAATTTTTGCAAAGGCAGTGTAGATATTTCCCATAATGGGAATCTTCAAAATAATATCCTCTATTTTTTTCCATAACTTTCTTCCTAATACTTTTGAAGAAACGTAGCCTACAGTACAGATAATAAGAAGACTAATAAACAATCCCATCCCTGGAACATTAATTTGTTCTTTTGAAATGGTTAAACCAAAAAAATTAAAAAGAAAAAGTAATACATTGGAAACCAACTCTCGTGGCCACCGATCAATAAAAGAAAAAAGAAATTGTAATGCATATACTGTAAATGCTAATGGAAGAATTGTAATCAAACCAGTAATAAAAACATATCGAAGAGCCCCAAATGATTGGCGAATTCCTTCCCAAGGGACTCTAAAGAAAACTCTTTTTTTCATATTGGAGCTCCTTTGTCAAAGATTTAAAAGTAGGGCATTAACTAGTATGCCCTCATTCGCTCCACTTATAAATTAAATTTATATTTTACCTTACTAAACCTACTTTTTCTAAAATCAGCTCTTGCTTTTCATTCATAACCTTTTCTTCATTCTCCGTCATATGGTCATACCCCATAAGATGGAACATACTATGAGCTACCAAAAAACCAATTTCCCTTTCTAAAGAGTGCCCGTACAATTCACTTTGTTCTTTTGCTTTTTCTAATGAAATAATAATATCTCCCAAAATCAATTCTTTTGTATCTAGATTAAAGCATTCTGAGAAACTTACTAATGAATCTATATTTTTGGTTTGATCTGCAAAATCTAGCATAGGAAAAGACAAAACATCTGTTGGATTATCAATACCTCTATGTTGCTTATTTAATTCATGTATTTCTTGATTGTCTACAAAAGTAATACTAACTTCTGTAGATAAAGGATATTCTTCCTGTTCAAGAGATGTCTTTACAATGTTTTCAATTTGTTCTTCCATTCCTTTAGGAAGTTCCATCATTGTGTTATTCTCTATCCAAATCGTCATGTGTATTCTCCTCTTTTTCTTCTTTTATTTTAGGATATTCAATTCTTTGATGATACATACCGTTAAATACAGTCATAAACGAATCTTTTATTATTTCAAGATCTTTTATTTTTAAATTACTATCTTTTAATTGCCCATCTTCTAGTTTTTCTTGGATAAGCGTTTGAATCAGTTTACTAATATCAGCCTCATTTTGTTTTTCAAGGGGTTGGGCTCGAACAGCAGCTTCTACTGTATCTGCTAACATAACAATAGCCGCCTCTTTTGTTTGAGGGATAGGTCCTTTATAACGATATTGGTCTTCTACAATAGGCACATCTGGATTTCTTTTCATGGCTTGATAATAAAAATACTTTACTACTGTAGTCCCTTGGTGTTGTTGTATAATGTCTTTAATCACTTTCGGTAGTTTATACGTTTTGCTCAATTGCACACCATTACTTACATGTTGCAAAATAATTTGAGCACTAAGATCGGGTTCTAATAAATCATGAGGATTCTCTCCCATTTGGTTTTCTTTAAAATAAGAAGGATATTTTAGTTTACCAATGTCATGATAGTATGCTCCTACTTTAGTTAACAACGAATTGGCTCCTACATTTAATGCAGCTGCTTCTGCTAAATTGGCTACTAATAAGCTATGATGATAGGTACCAGGAGTCTCCAAGGATAATCTTCTTAATAAGGGTTGATCTGGATTGGTTAAATCCAATAATTTAATCGGTGTAATAACATCAAAAGCAGCTTCCCAAAAAGGCAAACTACCTATAGTTACAATAATAGAAATTCCTCCGTTTAAAACCCCATATAACATGTGATATAGAAATTCCTGACTATACCCTTTTAATAACAACATGTCCAAGCCTAGAATAATAAAAGTATTCATTAAAATAATTAGACATCCTACTCGTAATACCTTATTTCTTCTCATTGTTTCTTTTACTAATAAAGCGGATACAAGCCCTCCTATTAAAAAAAAGACGAAAAAATTTATATTTCCTTTATAAATCATTGTTCCAACAATAGTGATCATTACATTCGTAGCGATACCTAATTGGGTATTCATCAAAATTGAAATGAGCATCGCTGCAATAGAAATGGGAATTAGATAAAAAGGAAGATTACTCATTAAACGAATCACAAGTATGACCGAAATATAAATAAAAAATAATAATAAACTCTCTTTTTTATCTTCAAATACATATGGATGAAAATAAAATACATAATAAATATAACTTCCTTGCGTCAGTAAAATTAAAAGAGCAATGCCAATAATAGGAATATACTGATTTTGTTGTTCTTGTTTTATAAAATGAAGTGATTTTAAAATTTCATAAATTTCTTCTGTAATGACTTCTCCTTCACCAATAATTTTTTGGCCAGGCAAAATTTTCACAGGTTCTACAGTTGATAACCGTTTCATCATTTCTTCATAAGTAGCCTGCTCATCTTTAATAATATTAGGACGAAGAACAGAAGAAACAACATGATACCCTAACATTTGAAGTTCCAAAGATAAATCTGATTGGGCAAACTCATCTTTTACATCTAGAATATTTTTTGTAATAGCTTCTTCTTTAATTCCTGCATCTAAAATATTTTCTGCAATCTCTATACAAGTTTTTTCTAATGTCCCTCTTTGAATGTAAGATAGTCCTAAAGCTAAACGAAATTGTTCCTCGGTGAGAAAAATAGGCGATCTTTTTTTTATAAAGGCAAATGATTGTTCTTCCCCCTCTAAGACTTGGGTTTGTTGAAGAGCTTCAAAAAAACGCTTAATGTCTGATAAAACCCTTTCATCTACCTGTGAATCTTTTTTAAATAAAGGTTCTATATTCTTTTTGATTTGTTCTTTTTTTCTCTCTGTTGCTATCGTATTTTCTACTTCCCTTGGAGCTAAAATCTGTTTTGTAGAGATCGCTCCGACTTCTATTTTATGATTATCTTGAATATGCTGCCCTGTTATAGCAATCAAAAAAGTAAACAAAAAAGCTGTTATTATCAGTAACCATAAAAACCCATATTTATTTAAATTTTCTCTAATGTTAGCAACCTTTTTTTCCCCCTTTTTCAATGAAAAACCTCCTAAAAAATATTATTTTTTCTTTAACTTTGTTTCATACTGATCATAAGCATCTACTATTTTTTGAACTAAGGGATGACGAACCACATCTTTGGTAGTCAAATGAGCAAATCCTACTCCTTCTACATTTCGTAAAATTTTAGTTGCCTCTATTAAGCCTGATTGCTTATCTGTAGGAAGATCAATTTGTGTTATATCTCCTGTAATAACAACTTTTGATCCAAATCCAAGACGTGTTAAAAACATTTTCATTTGAGCTGGTGTTGTATTTTGAGCCTCATCTAAAACAATAAAAGAATTTTCTAAAGTTCTGCCTCGCATATATGCTAAAGGAGCTACTTCAATGGCACCTCGCTCCATATTTTTCAAAAAAGCATCTGCTCCCATAATTTCGTAAAGTGCATCATAAAGAGGCCTTAAGTAAGGATCTACTTTGCTTTGTAAATCCCCAGGCAAAAATCCCAATTTTTCTCCTGCTTCAATAGCTGGACGGGTTAAGATAATTCGATTTACTTCATTCTTTTTAAAAGCCGTAATGGCCATAGCCATGGCCAAATATGTTTTGCCTGTACCAGCAGGTCCAACTCCAAAAACAACCATATTCTTGCGAATAAGATCAACATACTTTTTCTGTCCTAATGTTTTTGCACGAATTTGCTTTCCATAAACTGTCATACAAATAAAATCATCATATAATTCTCTTAACTTAGCTTCTTGATCTTCTTCTACCAATGACAGTACATAATTTACATTTTGAATAGAGATGATTTCTCCTTTTTTAGATAATTCTTCTAATTGATATAAAACTCTTATGGCTTTATCTATATTATTCGAGTAACCAAGAATCTTAACCTCTTCACCTCGATTAATAATACGTACGTACAATTCTTTTTCAATTTGTTTAATATTTGTATCAAATTGCCCAAAAACATTTGCTATATGAATATTATCAATGGCTATCGTTTTCTCCATCTGTTCCATTTAATAAATTCCTCCGCTCTTTTATTGTTATTTCTTCTTCTTTACCTATTGGTTCAATGACAGTAATCTTAGCCATAGCCTTCATTGCTTTTCTATCTTTCTCAAACTCTAAACTTCGCTCAACAATCTCAGCATTTGGATGCAACGACTCTTTAATCTTTTTTTCCAACTTTTTTTGTAATTTTTGTTTTATTTCTGTATCTGTATATTTCTTTACTTGTGGAATGTATTCATGATATTCTTCCACAACCCAACCAAAAGGTAAAACAAAATCTTTTCCAAAAGAAATTTGATTTTTATTACTCATTTTATCATAATTTTCAAAAGAAATACTAGGTTTTAAAAAAATTTTCTGCTTATTAAAATAAATAACCCCATAATGTTTTTTAACTTCATCTGTATATTGTTTATCCATATAACTAATATCTTGCTCTTCTTTAAAAACATACCATACTTTTGCTTTAATATCTGCTAAAGCATGTACATACTGAATATCTTTTACTTCTTCCTCTTGCTTAATTAATAATTCTCCACTAACTAATATATCCCCTTCTTCTACTACATCTTTTGCTTTTACTATAGGAGTCCCTGCACTTGTAGCAATGCTAACAATAACCCCTTTTTTATCTGCTACAATGTTACAAGGAGTATCTATATCAATAAATTCTGGTTTCGGTACTGTCTCAACTAACTCAATAAATAGCCGAGTACCTTTTATATGAGCTGCTACCCAAGAAATTTCTTTTATCTCTTGCATTAAATAATGACCAAACTCTTCTACTCTAATACTTCGTTTTCGAACTCCTGCTCCTACCCCATATCGATCCAATGTTTCTAAAATTTCTTCCTTAGAAACCCGATCGTTGCCTTGAATATCAACAATCCATACATATGAAGAGAGGAAATATAAAAGACATAGGCATACAATAATCCCAAGTGCAAAAAGTCTTCGTTTTCGATACCGATGGGCTACAAATGGCCAGCCTTTTTTTTCAATAATAGTAACCTTACACTTTGTTTTCCTCGCACATTGTTTTAAAAGTTTAAATCCTTGAATGCTGACTTTCATTTCTGTAACGTTTCTTTTTTTTTTAATATCCCATAAATAAATCCCTTTGTGAGTAGCTAAATTCATAAAACGTTCTACAGAAAATCCCCATACATTTATAATAACATAGCCCCTCCAATAATTCCATATGGATAAAAACATCTCTTCACCTCTTCTTTTCTATTTAAATTATATATTCGATACGAAGCAATGTGCCAGTAACTACAATATTTTCTGTGGTCATCACTTTTAAATGAAGACCCCTTCCTTCTATTTTTAAAATGCCACAACTGGTACTAATCCGCATACGCTCGTCATTATATTCAATCATACCTTTATAGTTTTCCAAATATAATTCTTCTTGCCCAATTAAAGAAATTACAGGTAAATCTAGAATAACTTCTTTGGGAAATTCTAGCCAATTGGTTATTTTCTTTTTAACTTGCTGTTGGGCATCAGGGGGTTCTAATTTTTTTTCTTTTTTTCTCATGTTTTTCCCTCCTCTCTTACATAAATATGCTAGAAAAAAATTTTTAAACCAAAAAAATTCCCTGTACATTTCAGTACAGGGAATCAAAACAAATTAAAAAAGTCCTGGTTTACACTTAGAACCAAGACTTTTAATTGCTTTCTAAAGGATTACGTTATAAATGAATTTATTTTCACTTAGACAAAATTGTCCATCATAAAAATAGATTTACCACTTATTGTTTTCCAATTTTTGAATCTTTTAGATTAATTATTTAAATTTTCGTTTTCTAGCAGCTTCTGATTTTTTCTTACGACGAACACTTGGTTTTTCATAATGCTCTCGTTTACGAACTTCTTGCAGAATACCTGCCTTCGCACAGTTGCGTTTAAAACGACGAAGTGCACTATCTAAAGACTCATTTTCTTTTACTCTCACGTTTGACATAAGTCTCTCCACCCTCCCTCCAGTTGCATAGATTGTGCTTCTGGTAGTAGTCTACCTTACAACTATTGGGTTATTCTCAAAGCACTAACTATGATTATACACAAAAACGAAATATACGTCAATATTAATTTTCTAAGTCAAGATAATAAACATCGTTTTTTAATTTAGGTTGTTTTTCCAAATAATGCATCATATGGTTTACTGTTCGATCTCGGACTTGTTTCATCTTTTGAATCTCATAAGCAGTAAATCCTGTTTCTTGACCTTCTGCTGTCTCGCGTAATGCCTGTTCTACAGCAATTATCCGATGATATGGTTTATTATTTTTACGAATCCATTGCACCCATGTGGGTACAAAAAGAATATTACGAATCTCTGCTTTCTTTCCCTCTATTTTCTCAATAGTAAAACTAAAAATAATACCTGCATCTTTAGGCGCTGGATCTTCTTTCGTTGGCTTTTGAGAAGAAATAAAGTTTCCTAAAGAATATATAACAACTCCCGTTTTTTGTGTTCCATCTTCTTGAATAATTTGCTGAATATCTATCGGTTGAAGAACATGAGGATGGCTTCCCAAAACAATATCTGCTCCAGCAAGAAATAATTGTCTTACAATTTCTTCTTGATGATGATTTGGAAAAGAATGATATTCATTTCCAAAATGTACAGCTACAACAACAAAGTCTGTAGCAAGCTTTTTTGCTTCTCTTACCTTATTATACATGCTCTCTAATCCTTCTGGCTCATACATATTCCAAGTATTTACGAGATATGGCTGATCCTTAGGTACAGGAATCCCATTAGTCCCATACGTATAAGATAGAAAAGCAAAAGAAATATGATTAATTTCTTTAATCATTATTTCTTCGCTATCTTCTTGATTTTTATAAGTTCCTACATGATCCAACCCTGTATCTTCTAATACTTGAATTGTATGAAGAACCCCAGCAGCATTACTATCCATGGAATGATTATTCGCTGTTGTTACTAAATCAAAACCTACATCTTTCAGATTTTTAGCTAAGACTTCTGGTGTATTAAATCTTGGATACCCTTGGTACCCTCTTTCTATTCCTGCTAAAGTTGTCTCTAAATTAGCAATAGCATAATCTGCTTGTTGAATATAAGGACGAATGTATTCGAAAGAATGACTGAAATCATAATTGTCTTCTTTTGTATCATAAGCCCCCTCTAATTGCCATTTATGAACCATAATATCCCCTACTGCTGACAACTGAGCATAATATCGTTCCGGTTCCTTTGGTTCTTCTCTTTTTTTTGGTTCTACTATATCTACTTCTGTAATATTTTCCATATCGTCCATGTTATTGGATGTACTTTCTAAATCCACTGTAGTAGAAGCAGATGGAGGTTTTAATAAAGTACATCCTGTTAACATGAACAATCCTACAACGATAAAAATTAATTTAGGCTTCATACAAACCCTCTATTCTTTTGTTTTTTACATTTTTTATCATTATATCATGATTTTTGTTTTGAAAAAAGAGTTTGTACATAAATCCTTTTATAAAAAATATTATTGTATTTGGTCACTAATAACCTCAATGGCTTTTTGTAATGCTTGATTGATTTGAGTTATATCTTTTCCACCTGCTTGTGCCATTTGAGGACGTCCTCCCCCTCCGCCACCTACAATCGGTGCAATGGCCTTTACAATATTTCCAGAGTGAATTCCTTTTTTGATTACATCTTCTGTTGCCATAGCTAATATATTTACTTTATTTTGGTTTCCTCCAGCTAATACAATCACACCTGATCTTAACTTATTCTTTAATTGATCTCCCATGGTTCTAAGATCATCCATTTCCATATTATCTAAACGAATCGTTAAGACAGAAACTCCTTTTACTTCTTGAACTTGATCTAAAAGATTTGTTGTAGCTTCTTGTGCTACTTTTGCTTTAAAATGCTCTAATTCTTTTTGTAGATCTTTAAAATCTGACAAAAGAGTTCCCACTTTTTTAACTGCATACTCAGGAGCTACTTTAATGGATTCAGCAATTTCTTTTAACTGCTGCTCTTGTTGTTGATAATATTCCAAAGCAGCATGTCCTGTTACCGCTTCTATTCTTCGCACACCTGCTGCAACTCCTGTTTCAGATAAAATTTTAAAAACTCCTACTTGGGCTGTATTTTGCAAATGACATCCGCCACATAACTCAATACTATAATCTCCCATATTAATAACACGAACTTTTTCTCCATATTTTTCTCCAAATAAAGCAACAGCTCCTAACTTTCTAGCTTCATCTAAACTTGTTTCAAAAATAGAAATAGGTAGTGCTTGCAAAATATGATTATTAACTTTCTTTTCGATTTGTTGTATTTCTTCTGTTGTCACTGGTGAAAAATGAGTAAAATCAAAACGAAGTCGATCAGAAGAAACATGAGACCCAGCTTGTTCTACATGGTTACCTAAAACTTCTTTCAACGCTTTTTGCAACAAATGAGTGGCACTATGATTTCTGGTGGTAGCCATTCGTTGCCCTTGGTTTACCTTTAAATGAGCCAGTTCTCCAACTCCAATGGTTCCATGGGTGACCACCCCAATATGTCCTACTTTATAGCCTGCCATATAAACACAATCGGTTATTTTTACCTCTCCATTTGCTGTTTTTAAAATTCCCGTATCGCCTACTTGTCCTCCACTGGCTGCATAAAAAGGAGTAATATCTACAAAGAGAGTAACTTCATCACCTGCTTTTACTTGATCCACAATTTCTTCCTTAGAAACCAAAGCAAGAATATGACTATTTTGAGTTTCTAATTGATGGTAGCCTGTAAATTCGGTGGTTAGTGTTGGATCTAAATGATTGTATACTGTATCTTTTGCTCCCATATAGTTACTTTCTTCTCGTGCTGCTCTTGCTCTTTCTCTTTGTGCATCCATTTCTTTTTGAAAACCAAATTCATCTGCCACCATACCTACTTCTTCCAAAATCTCTTTTGTAAGATCTAAAGGAAAACCATATGTGTCATATAATTTAAAACATTGTTCTCCCAATAAAGTCTTACTACCTGCATCCTTTAATTCTTCAATATAGGATTCTAAAATAGACAAACCTTGGTCAATGGTTTCATTAAATCTTTGCTCTTCTACTAATAAAACTTTGTAAATATATTCTCTTTTTTCTTCTAATTCTGGGTAAGCGTCTTTTGATAATTGAATCACTGTTGAAGATAAATCTGCTAAAAACATTTCTTCAATGCCTAAAAGTTTTCCATGTCGTGCAGCTCTACGTAAAAGCCTTCTAAGAACATATCCTCGCCCTTCATTGGAAGGTAAAATACCATCAGAAGTCATAAAAGTAACAGAACGAATATGATCTGTAATCACTCGAACAGAAATATCTTTCACTGGATCTTCTTGATAAACTACATTCGCTAGATCACAAATTCGATCTCGGATAGCTTTAATGGTATCTACGTCAAAAATAGAATGTACATCTTGCATCATGACTGCTAAACGTTCTAGTCCCATTCCCGTGTCAATATTAGGATGCTCTAAAGGATGATAGTTTCCTTCTTCATCTTTATTAAATTGGGTAAAAACTAAATTCCAAAACTCCATAAAACGATCACATTCGCAACCAACTGCGCAAGTGGGAGAACCACAACCATATTTTTCTCCTCGATCATAATAAATTTCTGAACAAGGACCACAAGGCCCTACTCCTAGCTCCCAAAAATTATCTTCTTTGCCCATGCGAACGATATGATCTTCTGGTATCCCAATATATTGATTCCAAATTTCAAAGGCTTCATCATCTTCTTCATAAACTGAAACATATAATCGTTCCCTTGGTAACTCCAATACTTCCGTAACAAATTCCCAAGCCCATTCAACAGCTTCTTTTTTAAAATAATCTCCGAAAGAAAAATTCCCTAGCATTTCAAAGAAAGTTCCATGTCTTGCTGTTTTTCCTACATTTTCAATGTCTCCTGTTCGAATACACTTTTGGCAAGTAGTCACCCGTCTTTTTGGTGGAATTTCCTGTCCTGTAAAATAAGGTTTTAAGGGTGCCATTCCCGCATTGATCAGCAACAAGCTATTATCATTCTGAGGAACTAAAGGAAAACTTTTCATCCTCAAATGGTCTTTACTTTCAAAAAAGGCTAAGTATTTTTCTCGTAACTCATTTAATCCTATGTTTTTCATTTCTGAGTCCTCCTTGACTGCATTGTTTATAAAATAAGGATTTTTAAACAATCTCTGCTTTTATTATAATCCATGATCAAACATAAAGAAACCCCAACCCTAATTTTGGAGGGGAACTCCTCTATATCATATTATCAAAATTATAAAAAATGAAGTACACTTTGTCAATCCTATACTATGAAAATTCATACATTTATCCTCAAAAAAGCACAAAACTTGCCTTTTTCTATTTAAAAATAAAAAGATGGGATGTAAATCCCATCTTTTTACTTATACATTGCCATGATGTCATCCATTACATAACCTGCTTTTTTAATTATTTTCTTTCCATTTTTCCACATTTTTCTTCTGCTTTTTTTGTCTGTGTCCATCATCATCATACTGGCGGCACCTACAATACTTCCTACCATCATTCCCGTTGTAAACTTATTCATCCTCATAAAGCTACCCCTTTCTAAAAAATATTGTACAATCATAGTATTCGAGGCAACCTTTAAATTTATACAAAATAATATTGTACCGATGTCCTGTTATGAATTCTAATTTTTTACTATTCCTCCTCTAAAAGATGAAGAAAAATACCACTTCGTAATTTAGGTTCAAACCAAGTAGATTTTGGAGGCATAATTTGATCTGCATCAGCTATTTCCATCAATTCTTCAATGGTAGTAGGATATAAAGAAAAGCCTACCTTCATATCTTGTTTTACTCGCCTTTCTATTTCTTTTAATCCTCGAACCCCTCCAATAAAATCAATCCGTTCATCCGTTCTAGGATCTTGTATTCCTAAGATAGGATGAAGCAAGTACTTTTGCAAAATGGATACATCTAGTTGATCCACAGGATCACAATCATTAATGAGTTCTTCTCTTGTTTTTAAAACATACCATTGTTTTCCTAAGTACATACCAAAAGTATGAGGAGTTTGAGGCTGATATGGCTCCTCACATTCCCAAGGTTGAAGAGTAAAAGATGACTGAATAGCAGATAAAAAACCTTCTTCTGTCAATCCATTTAAATCTTTTACAACTCGATTGTAATCTAAAATTTTAAGTTGATTATGAGGAAAAAGAACACCTAAGAAAAAATTAAACTCTTCTTTTCCTGTGTAATCAAGTTTTTTTTCTCTCCTCGTAAGGCCCACCTGTACTGCAGAAGCCGCCCTATGATGTCCATCTGCAATATATAATACAGGTACTTTTAAGAACTCTTTTTGAATTTTTTGTATTTCTTCTTGGCAAGAAATATGCCAAACTTCATGTCGAACTTCATCCTCTGAAATAAAATCATAAATCGGATTTTGTTCATAAATATGTTTTGCAACAATCTTATCAATAGATACTTGGTGTGAATAGGTTAAAAATATGGGACCTGTGTGAGCATTACATATATCTACATGACGAATACGATCCTGCTCTTTATCGGCTCTTGTTAATTCATGTTTTTTAATCTCATTATTAAGATAAGCATCAATAGGGACACAGCCTACAATTCCTACTTGGGAACGCCCATTCATTGTAAGTCGATATAAATATAAAGAGGCGGTGTTATCTTGTTTATAAACACCTTGTTCAATCATTTGATCCAAATTTTTTTTTGCTTCTTGATATACTTGCTCATCATACGGATGAACACTATCTTCTAAATCAATTTCAGCTTTATCTACATGTAAAAATGAATAAGGATTATTTTTCACCATTTCTTTTGCCTCTTGTCGATCCATCACATCATAGGGTAATGCTGCTACCCGTGAGACAAGGTGAGGAACGGGTCTAAATGCAGAAAAAGGTTTTAATATGGCCAATGATGTACCTCCTTTTCTATTTATAAAATCCTAACTTTACTAACTCCTTGAATGTCTTTTATTTTTTGAATCAGTTCTGGTGTAGGAGCATCCGAAATATCTAACATAGTATATGCATAATCTTTTTTACTTCGATTTAACATATCTTCAATATTAATATGATAATGGGCTAATAAGGTTGTGATTTGTCCAACCATATTAGGAACATTATGATGATTCACTGCAATACGATAAGGAATACCTCGTCTTGGCATTACACATTCCGGATAATTAACAGAATTTCGTATATTTCCATTTTCCAAATACTCTTTAAGCTCCGTTACTGCCATAATTGCACAATTCTCTTCTGATTCAGGAGTGGATGCACCTAAATGAGGAATACAAATCACTTGATCCATTTGCAGCAAAGGTTCTTCTGGAAAATCTGTAATATAATTTGTTACAATGTTCTGTTCAATGGCTTTTTTAAGAGCTGAAAAGTCAACTAATCCACCCCGTGAAAAATTCAACAAGCGGACTCCTTTTTTCATCATCAAAAATTCTTCTTTTCCTAACATACCTTTCGTATTTTCTAATAAAGGAATATGAAGAGTAATATAATCCGATAATTTCAATAGTTCTTCTAAAGTGTCAGCTCTTTTTACTCCTCTTGAAAGTCCCCAAGCTGCTTCTACTGAAATAAAGGGATCATATCCTAATACATCCATTCCTAAAGAATGAGCTGCATTGGCTACTAATACTCCTATGGCTCCTAGGCCAATGACTCCTATGGTTTTTCCTTGAATCTCTGGTCCTACAAAATCACTTTTACCCTGTTCTACTTTTTTAGGTATTTCTTCTCCTTGCCCCACAAGGGATTTAGCCCACTCAATTCCTGCCACAATTTTTCTAGAAGAAAGCAAAATCCCAGCAATCGTTAACTCTTTTACTGCATTGGCATTGGCCCCTGGAGTGTTAAATACAACAATGCCTTTTTCAGAACATCGATCAATGGGAATATTATTTACTCCCGCTCCTGCCCTTGCAATAGCTTTTAGAGAAGAAGACAGTGCCATATCATGCATTTTATAACTTCTGAGTAAAATACCATCAGGATCTTGTATATCCGTTCCTATTGTATATTTATCTTTTGGCAATAAATCCAAACCTTGCTTAGAAATTTGGTTAAGCACCTGGATGTGATACATTGTAATCCCCCTATTTACTTGTATATTTTTCTTCAAATTGTTGCATAAAATCAACCAATGCTTTTACTCCCTCTATGGGCATAGCATTATAAATACTCGCTCGCATTCCGCCTACACTACGGTGACCTTTTAAATTAACAAGACCTTCTTGGGTCGCTTCTTTTATAAAGGTTGCATTTAATTCTTCCGTGGGAAGAACAAAAGGAATATTCATTAAAGAACGATCTTTTGATTCTACCGTTCCTTTAAATACTGCAGACTGATCTAAATAATCATAAATCATTTTTGCTTTTGCTTTATTTTTTTCTGCTATGGCCTCAATACCGCCTTGCTCTTTCAGCCATTCAAAAACCAATTTAGCAATATAAATGCTATAGGTAGGTGGTGTATTGAACATGGAATTGGCATCTGCATGGGTTTTATAATTAAACATAGTAGGTGTAATATCCATAGCGTGCCCAATCAAATCCTCCCGTATAATTACAATCGTTAATCCTGCTGGCCCCATGTTTTTTTGTGCTCCTGCAAAAATGATTCCAAATTTAGATACATCATAGGGTTCTGATAAAATATTTGAAGACATATCTGCTACTAGAGGTACTTGCCCTGTTTCAGGCAGTTTAGTATATCGTGTCCCATAAATAGTATTATTTGTTGTAATGTAAAAATAATCTGCCTCTTGATCAAATTGAGTAGAATCTAATTCTGGAATATGATTGAAATTTTGTTCCTCGGAAGAAGCTACTACTCGAATCTTTCCATATCTTTTTGCTTCTTGAATTGCTTTCTTAGACCATACTCCCGTATTTACATAATCCGCTTTCTTACTTTTCCAAAATAAATTTAATGGAACCATCGCAAATTGACTAGAGGCTCCACCTTGTAAAAATAATACTTTATAATTGGAAGGAATGTTCATTAATTCTCGTAGAAGTTGCTCAGCTTGTGTAATAATTTTTTCATAACTTTTAGAACGATGACTCATTTCCATTACAGACATTCCTGTGTCTTGATAACATACCAATTCTTCTTGTGCTTTTTTCAGTACACTTTCCGGCAATACGGAAGGTCCTGCAGAAAAATTATAAACTCGCTTCATAATACCCCTCCTGATATTAAAGATAAAAATTTAACAAATAGGCTGTTTGAATGGTACACAAATTTAATTGATTCTATTGAACAGTCTAATTTTATATTTGATTATATACCAAAATTCTGCTTTTCGTCAATGATTAATCTGAATATTTTAAAACCCGAATGTAGTCTCTTCTATACTTTCATAAGCATTACAGCTGTTGTATTACTTACACCCTTACTAAAAAAGATAAACGATGACTTCCTTGACAAAATAACATATACACTTTGTTGTTAGACTATAATGGATCATAAGTGAGCGAAATCCCTCCTTGGATTTCCTTCCATGCCGTCAAATAAGCAAAAGCCGTATCCACAGAAGTAAAACAAGGGATCTTATGTTGGTGCGCCCAGTATCGAATTTGAAATCCTTTCCGTTTTGGATCCTTTCCCCGAGTTGGAACATTAAGTACTATTTGAATTTCACCATTTCTCATTTTTCCCTGAATCAATGAAATTGAGTCCTTACTAAGAATCTCAACTTCTATCCCCTGTTGTTCTAAAAATTCACCAGTTCCTTCTGTAGCAACAAAAGCAAAACCTAAATAACGTAATTCCTTTATAAAAGATAGTACTTCTAAACGTTCTTTTGGATTCACCGAGACAAATACTTTTCCTGATGCTGGAAAAGAATAGCCGGCTCCTTGAAATCCCTTGACTAAGGCTTTTTCATAAGATAAATCCATTCCTAACACTTCTCCGGTTGATTTCATTTCAGGAGTTAAAGCTACATCTACATCAGATAATTTCTGAAAAGAAAATACAGGTACTTTAACGGACGTAAAAGCCATATTAGGTAGTAAACCTAAGCCATATCCTTGTTCTTTCAAAGTTTCGCCTAATATTACTCGAACAGCTATATCAACCATTGGAATTTTTGTAATTTTACTTAGGATAGGAACTGTTCTAGAGGCTCTAGGATTGACTTCAATCACGTATACCCGTTGATTTCGTACTACAAATTGGATATTCATAAGTCCTATAACCTGAAGGGCCTCTGCAATCTTTTTAGTGTTTTCTACAATTTCTTCTATGACAGAAGAAGAAAGTCTTCTTGGTGGATATACTCCAATACTATCTCCCGAATGAACTCCTGTTCGTTCAATATGTTCCATAATACCAGGAATCAAAATATCCTTTCCATCGGATATAGCATCCACCTCCACCTCGATCCCTTTAATATACTCATCAATTAAAACACCATGTCCTTGTGCTGCATTTGTAGCTTCTTCTAAATAACCCCTTAGCTCTTCTTCTGTATAAACCACCTGCATGGCTCTTCCACCTATTACATACGAAGGGCGAACTAATACAGGATATCCAATTCCATTGGCAATGGCAACCCCTTCTTCTATGGTAGTAGCTGTATCTCCTTTAGGACGCAAAATATTTAATTCTTTTAAAAGTCCTTCAAAGCGTTTTCGATCTTCAGCAGCATCAATGGATTCCACAGAAGTTCCTAAAATTTGAACTCCACGTTGTACTAACTTGGGCGCTAAATCAATAGAGGTTTGCCCTCCAAACTGAACGATTACTCCCTTAGGCATCTCTGCTCGAACAACATTATAAACATCCTCAATATACAAAGGCTCAAAGTAGAGCTTATCAGCAATATCAAAATCAGTACTTACTGTTTCTGGGTTATTATTTACCATGATCGCTTCATATCCTGCCCTTCGTAAAGCTTTAATGGCATGAACTGAACAATAATCAAATTCGATCCCTTGCCCAATTCGAATAGGACCGGAACCAATAACAATCACTTTCTGCTTTTTGCTAATCTCATTTTCATCTATTTGGTCATAGGTTGAATAATAATAAGGCATTTTTTTCCCATCCGATCCTACCCAGTGGTCAATTCTTTTATAAACTGGATAAATATGATGAGCTCTTCGTAATGTATCAATGGCTATCGCATCTTGACCTGATAGATCTTGAATTTCTACATCTGTAAAGCCAATGGTTTCTGCTTCTTTTAATAAATCTACTGTCAAAGGCTCTTGCTGCAATCTTTCTTCAACATAAATAATATGCTGTATTTTTTCCAAAAACCAAGGATGTATTTTTGTAATGGAATGAATTTGTTCAATACTTATCTTGGAACGCAAAGCCTGGGCAATAGTAAAAATTCTTTGATCATCACAAATGGACAAGCGATCATATAATTCTTCTTTTGTTACGTTTAAAAATTCTTTTTTACGCAATCCTGTATCCGTTCCCTCTAAAGAAATGACTGCTTTTAAAAAAGAACTTTCAAAGATACGATCAATGGCCATAACTTCTCCTGTTGCTTTCATTTGAGTACCAAGACGTCGATCACCATAAGCAAATTTATCAAAAGGCCATTTAGGAATTTTAGTTACTACATAATCCATTCTCTTTTCAAAACTAATTTCTTGTTCTGGTTTCTTTATCCATGGTAAAATTTCATCCAGATAAAGTCCTAAAGCTATTTTCGCCGTTACTTTCGCAATAGGAAATCCTGTTGCTTTTGAAGCCAAGGCAGAAGAACGACTAACCCTAGGATTTACCTCTATTACAATGTATTCTTCTGTGGCAGGATGAAGAGCAAATTGTACATTACAACCTCCTTCAATTCCTAGGGATTGAACAATGTTAAAAGCAGATGTTTTTAATATATTATATTCTGAATCAGTAAGTGTCTGGCAAGGAGCCACCACAATACTATCACCAGTATGAATTCCTACTGGATCCATGTTTTCCATGCTGCAAATAATAAGCATGGTATCGTTGGCATCTCGAATTACCTCATATTCGATCTCTCTCCATCCTGCTACACTTTGTTCTACCAAAACTTGTTGAATGGGACTATGTAATAAACCCGTATGAAGCACTTCTTGTAATTCTTCTACACAATGGGCAATTCCTCCCCCTGTTCCGCCTAATGTATATGCTGGGCGCACAATAACTGGAAAACCAATTTGAGTAGCAAATTGTAATCCTTCTTCTACGGTACTAAAAATACCACTTTCTGCTATGGGTTCCTTGATTTCTGTCATTAACTTTTTAAATTTTTCTCGATCCTCTGCCTTTTGAATAGCATGAATAGAAGTACCTAACAGCTCCACTCCATAAGCTTCTAAAACTCCTTTTTCTACTAATTCTACAGCTAAGTTTAATGCGGTTTGCCCCCCTAATGTAGCTAATAAACCTTGGGGACGCTCCTCTTTAAGAATCGTGCTAACAGTCTCTACCGTCATGGGTTGAATATAGATTCGATCGGCTACTGTTTCATCTGTCATAATGGTAGCTGGATTACTATTCAGAAGAATGACAAAGATCCCTTCTTCTTTTAACGCTTTACAAGCTTGGGTTCCTGCATAATCAAATTCAGCTGCTTGCCCAATAATAATAGGACCTGAGCCTAACACAAGGACCTTCTTTATCTTCGAACTTTTAGGCATATTTATCCCTCCTTTTGTTTTTATAGTATTTAGTTCTACATCATCCTTATTTTATTAAAATTATACTTCTGAAAGAACTTCATCTAAAATAGAAATACCTTCATCCATCTCCTCTTTAGAAATGACTAAAGGAGGCACAAAACGAATAATATGAGTTCCTGCCCCTACTAATAAAAGCCCTTTATCCATACATTTTTGAATTATTTCTTGTACAGGAATATGAAATTCAAGACCTTTCATTAATCCTATCCCCCGCATGTCTTTTATCACAGTATGCTTTTTTTGTAGACGGCACAGTTGCTGATTTAAATACTCTCCTTTTTCTTCTACTTGTGCTAATAATCCTTTTTCTAAGAGTTCTTGTAAAACCACTTTAGCAGCTGTGCAGGCCAAAGGATTGCCTCCAAAAGTAGAGGCGTGATCTCCTGGTGTAAAACAGTTAGCTATTTCTTGTTTTGCTAAAACGGCACCTATGGGAATCCCTCCGCCTAATCCTTTTGCTGTTGCGATGATATCTGGCTCAATCTCATACCACTCATGCGCAAAAAGCTTTCCTGTTCGCCCTATGCCTGTCTGTACTTCGTCCAGTACAAGTAAAATATTTTTTTCCGTACATAATTTTCGTAATGTTTGTAAATAATCTGGATCTACAGGCCATATGCCTCCTTCTCCTTGGATCGGCTCTAATAAAATAGCACAAGTTTCTTCTGATATTGCCTGTTTAATGGCTTCTATATCATTAAATACAACATGATCTACTCCAGGTAATAAGGGGATAAAATCTTTTTGATATTTTTCTTGTCCCGTTGCCGTTAATGCCCCTAAAGTACGTCCATGGAAAGATTGTTTCATGCTAATGATCCGATAACAACGAGCCCCTTTTTTCTTTTTCCCATATTTTCGGCTTAATTTTAAAGCACCTTCAATGGCTTCTGCTCCACTATTGCAAAAAAAGACTTGATCAAAACAAGTGTTTTTTACCAAATACTCAGCTGCTTCAATCGCTGGTTGATTCCAATATAAATTAGAGCAATGACACAAGTTATGTAACTGAGAAGATAAGGCTTCTGCATAAGTAGTATGCTTATACCCTAAGGCATTTACAGCAATGCCCGCTCCAAAATCCAAATACCTTTTTCCATTCAGATCCCAAAGATAAACCCCTTCTCCTTTTTCTACTACGATTGGAAAGGAGGAATAGGTGTTCATTCGTACTTTTTTTCCTCTTTCAATCCAGTTTTCCATTCCCAACTCCCCTTTTTTCGATTAATGTCCCAATTCCTTTTTGTGTAAAAACTTCAAGCAATAAGCAATGTTCCACTCTTCCATCTAAAATATGAACTTGCTCCACACCTTTTTTAATTCCCTCTACACTAGATTGTACTTTAGGAATCATTCCTCCGGAAATAATGCCTTTATTGATATATTCTTCCACTTCATCTACATACAATTTAGAAATCAAAGAATTTCCATCAGACACATCTTCTAAAACGCCTTCTACATCTGTTAAAAAAATTAATTTTCTTGCCTGTAAAGCTCCCGCAATAGCTAAGGCCGCATAATCTGCATTGATATTATAAGTATTTCCTTCTAGATCGGTTCCGATTGGTGCGATGACTGGAATAAAATGATTGTCTATCAATACTTTTAATAACTCTAAATTAATTTTTTCCACTTCTCCAACAAAACCTATGTCTTCCCCGTCTACATACATCTTATGGGCCTGTATGGTCCCTCCATCCTTGCCTGAAATACCTACTGCATGGACCCCACAGTTTTCTAATTGTTGTACAATATTTTTATTGATGTTCCCAGATAAAACCATTTCCACCATTTCCATTGTTTCTTCATCGGTTACTCTTAGTCCTTTAATAAAGACTGACTGTTTACTCATTTTTTTCATGGTTTCATTAATTTTAGGACCTCCCCCATGAACAATAACAGGCTGAAATCCTACCAATTTCATTAATGCAATATCTTGAATAATGGATGTTTGAATCTTTTTATCTAACATAGCACTGCCGCCATATTTAATAACAATTATACTTTTTGCAAATTCTTTAATATATGGAAGTGCTTCTACTAGGGTTTTTGCCTTTACAATCACTTGTTCCAAAATACCCCTCTCCTTTCATGTTCTGTAATCTCCATTGATTTTGACGTAATCATAACTTAAATCACATCCCCATCCTACGGCCTTTTCTTTTCCAGAGTCCAAATAAACATTGATTTGTATTTCTTCTTCTTTTAAAATTTTCTTTGCTTTTTCTTCATCAAAATTGAGAGGACTTCCTTGTTTCATTAAAACAATGGAACCTCCTGCACTTTTAAAACAAATAGTAATCTTATGCGGATCAAAAGTAACTCCTGAATATCCCATGGAAGCTAAAATTCTTCCCCAATTTGCATCTTCTCCGAAAAAAGCAGTTTTTACTAAATTAGAAGTCAGAATAGACATGGCCAATTGCTTCGCTTCCTCTTTTGTTTTTGCTTCTTGTATTTGAACTTCTAAAAATTTAGTGGCTCCTTCACCATCTTTTACAATTTGCTGTGCTAGATAATTGTTTATATACTGAAGGCCTTTTTTAAACTGAAAATACTCCCCTGTATCTTCTTCAATGGGCTTATTTTTAGCTAACCCATTGGCTAAAATAACCACCATATCATTGGTGCTAGTATCTCCATCAACAGAAATCATATGATACGAATCTTCCACCGTTTCCTTTAATGCTTTCTGTAATAAATCCTCTGAAATACAAGCATCCGTTGTGATAAAAGATAGCATGGTTGCCATATTGGGATGGATCATCCCTGAACCTTTTGCCATTCCTCCTATCCGAATGGTTTTATTCCCTATTGGAAGTTCGATAGCCATTTCTTTTCTAAAAGTATCTGTCGTCATAATTCCTTCTGCAGCCTCAGATCCTCCTTTTAAAGAAGAGGATAACAAAGGAATGGTCTTTTGAATCCCTGCGCTGATCGTCTTCATAGGTAGCAAAACACCAATGACACCCGTAGATGCTACAAGTACATCTTGGGGTTGTAACCCTAAGCAATTGGCTGTTACTTCTGCCATTGTTTCTGTATCTTTCATTCCTTGATCGCCAGTACAAGCATTGGCATTTCCACTATTGATCACAATGGCTTGAACTTTTCCATGTTTATTTACAATTTTTTGATTCCAAAGAACAGGAGCTGCTTTTACTACATTGGTTGTAAATACACCTGCTACTTTTGCAGGTTCTTGACTGTATAACAAAGATAAATCCTTTCGTTTCTTTTTGATTCCTATGTGTTCTCCTGCTGCTTGAAAACCTAAAGGAACTGTTACTCCACCTTGAATCACTTTCATCTAGATACCTCCTTTTTATTTTTTATTAACTGAATTATGCCGGGAATATAGGAACAGACTCTAACCCCTTGGTTTCTGGAAAGTCAAATAAAAGATTCATATTTTGTACCGCTTGTCCTGCTGCTCCTTTTACTAAATTATCTAACGCTGCTAATACGATCACTCGTCCTGTTCGTTCATCCAGTGTAAAAGCAATATCACAATAGTTGGATCCTTTTATCCATCTTGTTTCTGGATAAATTCCTTGGGGCAATAACCGAATAAAAGACTCTTTCTCATAATACATTTGGTATGCTTGCCGAATCTTCTCTTCTGATACTCCTTCTTTTAGCAAAGCATAAGCAGTAATAAAAATTCCACGATTCATGGGAACAAGATGAGGGGTGAAAGATAGGCATAGGGGTGATCCACCAATCCTACTGAGTTGTTCTTCTATTTCAGGAGTATGTCGATGAGACGCTATTTTATATGCCTTGAAAGATTCATTACATTCTGTAAAATGATTGTTTAAATGCAAAGAACGTCCAGCTCCTGATACCCCTGATTTTGCATCAATGATGATACTATGGTTTTCAATCAAATTTTCTTTTACTAAAGGAGCTAAACTTAAAATGCTACATGTCGTATAGCAACCCGGATTAGCAATTAAAGATGCTTTTTTAATATCCTCTCGGTACCATTCACAAAGACCATAAACCCCTTGTTCCAATAAATGGGGACTGCCATGAGAAGCTACATACCAGTGTTCATACACTTTTTGATCCTTTAAGCGATAATCAGCTCCTAAATCAATGACCTTGGTTTTAGCTAACAAAGAATCTGTTACTTTATGAGAAGCAATCCCATGAGGTAAGGCTAAAAAAAGTACATCTACCTCATCACCTAAACTTTGCCAATCTTCTTCTACACAAACCAAAGAACATTTTTTTCTAAAATGTCCATATAAAGAGTCTAAAGATTGACCTGCATAACTTTTAGATGTTGCAATGGTAACATCCACTTCAGGATGTTGTAATAATATACGAATAAGTTCTTCTCCTACATATCCAGTAGCTCCAATAACTCCTGCTTTAATCACATAATCACCTTCTTGTAAAATATTCATTTTTTGTTTTTTATAATTATACACCTTAATGTTTTTTTATTCAATACTTTTTTAAAAAATATTGCATATTTATGTTTTGTGTTGTATAATTATAAAAAAACATTTCAAACTATTTAATCATTTATATGGAGGGATTTGTATGAAGAAAAAGATTATCTTAGCTTATTCTGGTGGACTTGATACAACGGTTATCATTCCATGGCTAAAAGAAAATTATGATTATGAAGTGATTGCCGTATGTGTCAACGTAGGACAAAAAGATGAATTAGAAGGATTAGAAGAGCGGGCCCTTGCTAGTGGTGCTAGTAAGCTATATATCGAAGATGTTACTAAAGAATTTGTAACAGAATATGTATGGCCCACCCTAAAAGCAGGGGCTGTATATGAAGGAAAATATTTATTAGGAACTTCTATGGCACGACCCGTCATTGCAAAACGCTTAGTAGAAATCGCTTTAAAAGAAGAAGCTGAAGCCATTTGTCATGGTTGCACCGGAAAAGGAAATGACCAAGTTCGATTTGAATTAACCATAAAAGCCCTCGCTCCCCATTTAAAAATTATTGCTCCCTGGAGAATATGGGATCTGCAGTCAAGAGAAGATGAAATTAACTATTGTTTAGAACGAAATATTTCCTGTCCCATGAAAAAAGAAGAAAGCTACAGTCGGGATCAAAATATATGGCATATTAGTCACGAAGGTTTAGAATTAGAAGATCCTTCAAAAGAGCCTCTTTTTGATTCTCTTTTAAAACGATCTATTACACCTGAACAAGCTCCTGATACACCAACCTACATCAACCTTACCTTTGATAAGGGAGTACCTACTCATTTAAATGGAACCCCTCTTGATCCTGTAACTTTACTTGAAACCTTAAATGAAATTGGAGGAAAAAATGGGATTGGTATTACCGATCTTTTAGAAAATCGGGTTGTAGGTATGAAATCAAGAGGTGTCTATGAAACCCCCGGAGGAACCATTCTTTATTATGCTCACGAAGAATTGGAAAGAATGTGCTTAGATAAGCAAACTTTTGCTTACAAACAAATGCTTTCGATTAAATTTGCTGAATTGGTCTATAGTGGAGAATGGTTTACACCCTTACGGGAAGCTCTCTCAGCTTTTGTAGATTGTACCCAAGAAACAGTATGTGGAACAGTAAAACTTAAATTGTACAAAGGAAATATTATTGCTGCTGGCACTACTTCGCCCTATTCTTTGTACAATGAAAAAATTGCTAGTTTTACAACTGGCGATCTCTATGATCACAAAGATGCAGAAGGTTTCATTAATTTATTTGGTCTTCCATTAAAAGTTCGTGCTTTAATGAAACAACAGAAACAATCATAATAATAGAAGGTGGTTTTAAACCTATGAAATTATGGAGTGGACGATTTTCAAAAACAACCGATCAAGCAGTGGATCACTTTAATTCTTCTATTTCCTTTGATCAAAGACTCTATCGTCAAGATATTATGGGAAGCGTTGCTCATGTTACTATGTTAGGACAACAAAACATTATTTCTAAAGAAGATGCAGATACAATCAAAAAAACACTCTTGGATCTCCTACAAGATATCGATAATGGTTTAATCTCTTTTGATATTACTTCAGAAGATATTCATATGAATATCGAAGCCTTATTAATTGAGAGAATCGGCGAAATAGGAAAACAATTGCATACAGGTCGTAGTCGTAATGACCAAGTAGCTCTTGATATGAGAATGTATGTAAAAGAAGAAATTAAGATTATTGATCATATGATTAAAAATTTGGAAGAAATTCTTATTCAAATCGCAGAAAAACATATGGATACCATTATGCCTGGATATACCCATTTGCAAAGAGCCCAACCCGTTACATTGGCCCATCATATGATGGCCTATTTTGAAATGTTTCATCGGGATCGTGAAAGATTAAAAGATACTTACAAACGTACAGATTCTATGCCTCTGGGTTCTGGAGCTTTGGCTGCTACCACATATTCTTTGGATCGTATCTTTGTTGCTCAAGAATTAGATTTTTCTGAAATTACTTATAATAGCCAAGATGGCGTTTCAGACAGAGATTTTTGTATTGAACTGCTTAGCAACTTGTCCATTGTTATGATGCATTTAAGTCGCTTTGCTGAAGAAATCATTCTTTGGTCTTCACATGAATTCGGATTTATTGAATTGGACGATGCTTTTAGTACAGGTAGCAGTATTATGCCACAGAAAAAAAACCCTGATATTGCAGAATTAGTACGAGGTAAAACCGGTCGAGTCTATGGCAGCTTAATGGGAATGTTAACTGTTATGAAAGGATTACCCCTAGCTTATAACAAAGATATGCAAGAAGATAAAGAATTGGTTTTTGATGCCATTGATACAGTAAAAATGTGTCTTCCTATTTTTACTCAAATGTTAGTTACAAGTAATTTTAAAAAACAAGAAATGTACCAAGCAGCTAAAGGTGGTTTTACAAATGCTACGGATGCTGCCGATTATTTGGTTAAAAAAGGAGTTCCTTTTCGAAATGCCCATGAGATCGTTGGAAAACTTGTCTTATACTGTATTAAAGAAGAAAAAACCTTAGAACAATTGTCCTTAGAAGAATATCTGTCTATTTCTCCTGTTTTTGACCAAAGCATCTATACTGCCATCTCTTTAGAAGAGTGTGTGAATCGAAGAAAAATTATGGGAGGCCCTTCCAAAGAAATGATGAAAACAGTGATAGAGCAAAACAAAAAAAGATTAAAAACCTTGTAAGGTTTTTAATCTTTTTTAAGCATAAGTGTACTTAATGGAGGAAGCCGAAGAGGAATCGAATACCTACGACCATCCCACTCCCTTTCTTCTGCTTTCATTTTGTTTTCATTCTTCACCCCGCTACCTCCATATTGCAAGTCATCACTATTAAAAACTTCTCGATACACTCCCTCTTCAGGCACACCAACTCGATAATACTCATGGGGCATAGGGGTAAAATTACAGATGATGACTATAAATTCTCCCGTTTGTGGATCTTTACGTATAAAGGAAAGGATACTCGATTGTGCATCTGTATAATTGATCCATTCAAAACCTTCTGGTGTAAAATCATCCTTCCAAAGAGACTGTTCTGTCTGATAAAAATGATTAAGATGTTGCATATACTTCTGTAATTGCCTATGGTAATCATATTCTAACAAGTGCCAATCGATACTTTGATTGGCTTTCCATTCTTCAAATTGTCCTATATCATTTCCCATGAACAACAGTTTTTTCCCCGGATGAGCAAACATAAAACCATACAAAGCTCTAAGGTTAGCAAACTTTTTCCAGTGATCTCCTGGCATTTTACCAATCATAGAACCTTTTCCATGTACAACTTCATCGTGAGAAAAAGGTAAAATAAAATTTTCTGTAAAAGCATACACAAGTCCAAAAGTTACATCATGATGATGATACTTTCGATGTATGGGATCCTTTTGAAAATATCGCAAAACATCATTCATCCATCCCATATTCCACTTAAAACCAAAACCTAATCCTCCTATATCTGTAGGTCTAGAAACATTTGGCCATGCTGTAGATTCTTCCGCTATCATTAAAATACCTGGAAATTGTTGATGGACAATGCTATTTAAATGTTTAAAAAACGCTACTGCTTCTATATTTTCATTGCCTCCAAAACAATTGGGTATCCATTCTCCCTCTGATCGTCCATAATCCAGATATAACATGGAAGCCACCGCATCTACCCTTAATCCATCAACATGATATTCATTCAACCAAAATAAAGCATTTGCTAGTAAAAAATTTTTTACTTCATGCCTGCCATAATTAAAAATCAAAGTCCCCCAATGAGGATGTTCACCTAAACGTGAATCTGCATGTTCATATAGTGCTGTTCCATCAAATTGAATCAATCCATGAGCGTCTTTAGGAAAGTGCGCAGGAACCCAATCTACAATGACTCCTATATCATTTTGATGACAATAATCAATAAAATATTTAAAATCTTTAGGGGTACCAAAACGACTTGTGGGAGCATAGTACCCCGTTACTTGATACCCCCATGAATCATCAAAAGGATGCTCTGCAATAGGCATTAATTCAATGTGAGTATAACCCATTTCCTGTACATAAAGAACTAATTCATGAGCCAATTCTCGATAGGTTAAGCAACGATTTTCCTCTTCTACTTTTCTTTTCCATGATCCTAAATGAACTTCATAAATTGAAATTGGTCGATTTAGCAAGTGATTTTCTCTTCTCTTTTTTAGCCATTTCTCATCTTGCCAATCATAAGAAGATAAAGCAAAGACAATAGAAGCTGTTTGTGGACGGTGTTCATGATAAAAACCATAAGGATCTGCTTTCAGCAACAATTGTTCATCCTGTGTTTTTATTTCATATTTATATTTATCATAGGTCTGTAAGCCTGGAATAAAAAGTTCCCATATTCCTGAATCCCCCAATATTCTCATTCCATGTCTTCTTCCATCCCATCCATTAAAGTCCCCTACAACACTAACCCGCTTGGCATTAGGAGCCCAAACAGCAAACAACACTCCTTCAACACCTTGAATTTCCATAGGGTGAGCACCTAATTTTTCATAAATACGATAATGAGTTCCTTCTCCAAATAAATATAAATCCAAATCTGTCAAAACAGGCATAAAAGAATATGGATCATAAGTCACCCATTTTCTCTCCGTAAAATCCTTGATTTTTAATTGGTATTGGAACCATTTGCTACGCGTAGAAATCAGAACCGTAAAAAATCCTTCTTCATGAATTCTTTCCATCTTATATTTCTTCTTTGGTTCTTTTACATCTAATACAATAATTTCTTTCCCTTGAGGAATAAAAGCATTGACAATCAGTTGATTTTTCCCTTGTATTTCAATTTCATGCATTCCTAAAATATGATGCGGATCTTTATGTTCTCCTCTTATTATGGCTTCCATTTCCATTTTGTTTATCATTTATTTTTTCTCCTTTATATCCTTTCTTTATTTTATATCTTCTGTATATTTTAACACTATTTTCCCAAGATAACAATAACAAATGGATATAAAAGAATTTTAAAAGGTCTTTCTATTTTCCTGAACTTCCAAGTCTACCTGAACCTCGCTCCGATTCCATACCAAGAAGAGTTTCATAAGTTATTTCCTTTACTTGTATTTGTGGAACTCTTTCTAAAGCTGCTTGACAAATGGCTTTTTCATATGGATATACAGTAATCCAATCACTGGAAACGAGAAATGAATTTTGAGCAACATACTCTTTTTTAGCAATCACAATCAGTTTATTCGTTGTATTATTAATAGGTATAAACCATTCTCCACGATATCCTGAATCAATTTGTCCTGCCCGATAAGCCAACCCTTTTGTTCCAGTAGAACCCCTTTCTCGGATACCAATCCGATATTCCTTAGAAAAAGAGCTAGCAATACCTGTAGGTATCAATTTAATAGTATGAGGTATAATCTCTATATAGTCTTCATTAAAGCAAGCATAGATATCATAACAACCATCTTCGTCTCGTTTGGTTGGAATGATTGCATTAGGATTCATTTTCGCAAAATATACATACTTGTCCATAATCATGTCCTTTCTTTTCTGTCTATTGATACTTATCTTCCCTCTTATCCCTTTGAAAATTACCCATCATTTTAGAAATTAGGAAAATCTCTGCTAAAATGATTGAAATGATTCCTTATATAACAAAACAATTTTATTTTGGGATAATGTTTTTTGAACATCAATCACCCTCTGATTGGAGGAGCCTCTAAATTTTAAAGTAAGGTCTCTTTTCTCTTCCATGTATCTTCCATCGATTAAAACATCTGCAAAAGTAAGTAAATTCTTTTTCAAATCATCTGTAACGATTTCCTCAAAAGTGTATCCGCTCCAAATCCATAAATCTTTATTTACACATTTTGTTTTAAATTTTTCTATAAAAGGATATAATTCAAGAACATTATCAAAGGGCTCTCCTCCTAATACTGACAGCCCTTTAATATGAATTTCCGAATTATTGATATCTTTTATAATTTGATCTTGCATTTCCTCTGTAAAAACTTCTCCATAAGTAAAATCCCAGGCTCTTTTATTAAAACAGCCTTTGCAATAATGAGTACAGCCAGATACAAATAAGGAATGCCTTAATCCGACTCCGTTTAAGACATCATATTTTTTATAGCTAGAATAATACATATCGTCATTCTCCTTATTGATGTTTAACTCGTCTCTTCATTTCTTCATGCTTTCCTTGATTAATAGGTCTTTCAATCGGTGCTCCTAAATAACCACACATTCTTCGGATACACGAAGATGTTGCCGGATCTGTATTCCCACAATTAGGACATTTAAATCCTTCATTTGCAGCTTCAAACTCTCCCTCATATCCACAAACAAAACATCGATCAATCGGAGTATTGGTCCCAAAATAGCCCACTTTATTGTAAGCATAATCCCACACTGCTTCCAATGCTTCTGGATTATTTTTTAGATTAGGAAATTCTACATAATGAATAAAACCACCACTTGAATAAGATGCATAATCTTTTTCAAAATCAATTTTATAGAACGGATCGACTTTTTTATTTACATCCAAATGAAAACTATTTGTATAATATCCTTTATCTGTAACATGATCTACAATGCCATATACTTTTTTATCTAAATTGCAAAATCGAAAACATAAGTTTTCTGCTGGTGTACCATATAAACTAAAACCCCATCCTGTTTCTTCTTTCCATTGATCAACAGCCTTTCTTAACTTCTTCATGATTGCTAATGAAAACTCTTTGGCTTGGGGATCATCCTGCCATTCATTCCCATAAAATCGAGTTACCGTCTCATGAATACCAATGTACCCCAGAGAAATAGAAGCTCTTCCATTCTTAAAAATAGCTAATACATTCTCATTTGCTTTTAACCTTTTTCCTGTAGCTCCATACATATATAAAATAGGAGCATTTTTAGCTTTTGTTTTTTCCAACGTTGAAATTCGATAAAGTAAGGCGTCTTTACATAAATCCAAACGTTCTTCCAACCGCTCAAAAAATTCATCTTGATCTTGACTATCTAATGCTACCCTAGGAAGGTTTAAAGTAACAACTCCTAAATTGTTTCTTCCATCATGAACTTCATTACCATTTTCATCTGTCCATCTACCAAGAAAAGATCTACAACCCATAGGAAATTTAAAACTTCCTGTTATTTCAACAATTTTATCATACGATAAAATATCAGGATACATTCGTATGACAGAACATTCTAAAGCCAATTTTTTTATATCGTAGTTAGGATCTGTCGGTTTTACATTTAATCCATCTTTTAAAACAAAAACCAATTTTGGGAATACAGCTGTTTTTCCATCTTTACCTAGTCCCCGTATTCTAATTTCAAAAATAGCTTTCTGTATTTCTCTTGCTACCCAAGATGTCCCTAAACCAAACCCTATCGTAAAAAACGGAGTCTGCCCATTGGAATTATATAATGTATTTATTTCATATTCTAAGCTTTGCATAGAATCATAAATCTCTTTTTTTGTTTTTTCTTGTGCATAATATTCAGGATTGGGGATATTAAATGTTTCAGCATCTTTTAAATATTTTCTATAACTCATCTCCCCATAAGGCTCTAGCAACAAATCAATGTTAGCGCAAGTTGTCCCTCCATAAATATTACTAGATACATTAGCAACAATTTGAGCAATTAAAGCAGTAGCTGTTTTAATTGACTTAGGAGTTTCAATATCTGCATTACCAATGGTAAAACCATCTTCAAACATTCCCTTAAAATCAATCAGCATACAATTATACATGCCAAAAAAAGGGCTATAGTCCAAGTCGTGCCAATGTATTACTCCGTTCCGATGGGCTTCTACCACATGTTTAGGAAGCATATATCGTTCTGCATAATCTTTTGCTACAATACCTGCTAATAGATCTCGCTTTGTATTAAATACATTAGAATTTTTATTAGCATTTTCATGGGCTACACTTTCATTCATATCAATCAATTCATTGATTTTTTTATCTAAGTTATTTACTTTGTTTCTATATTCTGTTCGTTCGTTTCGATATCGTATGTACGCTTGTGCAACATCCTTTCGATTGCTGCTCATCAATTTATATTCGACCATTTCTTGTATATCTTCGATATGGGTATGATCTTTAATCTGGTTGCTAATGCTCTTGACTATTTTTTCAATTAACCCCTCATCCACTCCTTTTTCTGTAGAAACCATTGCTTTTTGTATGGCTATTTTAATTTTCGACTCATCAAAATCCACAATTCTCCCATCTCGTTTTACAATTTTTTTCATGTTCATAACCCCGTCCTCTCCTTATGATCCTGTTTATGTTTTCTATTCAAGTAAAATAATGACCTTTTGTTTTTAACCATTATTAGGTTTTGTGTCAGACATGCATTTTCTATTTTATCACTATATATAGTATATTGCAATAAGTCAATCGCATTATATTGATTTATTTCTAGAAAATCAGAGAATTAGGCATGAGATCGTTTAAAACAAAAAGCTCTAACATTGATTTTCTCTTGCTTAGAGCCTTTTTTGAAAAAATAAGAGAAAATCATATGTCAGAGCTAGAACATAAATACATCTAATTTTTTAATTATCCTATAGAATATGAATATGTCTGAATCTTTTTTATACAAAAATCATAGCTATAATAGCAACTACGATAATAGTAGAAATTCCTTGAATTAAAGTAGCAACTGTCTGAGATTTATAGGCAGTACTTACATCCATTCCACTAAACTCTGCTACAACCCAGAAAAAACTATCATTAGCATGTGACACAGTCATAGCACCGGCCCCTATAGCCATAACGGTTAATACCTTCCCTAATACAGATGCAAGGCCCAACGCTGGTAATAAAGGTGCCACTAGCGTTGAAGTCGTGACCAAAGCCACTGTTGAAGAACCTTGAGCTGTTTTTAAAGCAGCTGCAATAATAAAAGGTAGGAAAATACCTAAGTTCCAACTAGCTAAAGTTGTTCCTAAATAATCTCCAATAGGAGTAGTACTTAACACTTTTCCTAAAGAACCTCCTGCTCCCGTAATCATAATGATAATCGCTGCATCTTTCAATCCTTGACCAATCCACCCAGATAAAGTTTCTTCATCCCACGTAGGTAGAAGAAGTAAAGAAAATAAAAATCCAATAAACAAAGCATTAATTGGTTTACCTAAAAATATAAAAAACGTAAACCATCCACCTTCTCCAAAAGGTTTTGTAGGAAACGCAGCAATAGAGCCTAATGTGATTAATAAAATAGGTGCCAAAATGGGAGCAAAGGATTTCCATGCACTAGGCAATTCTTTATATTTTTCTCTAATTTCATCATGATCCAATTGTAATACCTCTAAATCCTCTTTTGATTTATACCTTTTTCCTGCTTGGACAGCCCATAAATAACCTGCAATCGTAGGTACAATAGCAATCACTAATCCAAGTAAAATAACCCATCCCAGTTGATTTTCCAGTCCTAGATTACCTGCTGCAGCAATAGGACCTGGAGTAGGTGGAACCAAAGTATGAGTTGCATATAGACCCGTAGCTAAGGCGACGGACATCATAACAGCCGAAACCTGACTTCGCTTTGCTAAAGATTTTTTGAGGGAGGATAAAATAACAAATCCTGAATCACAAAAAACAGGAATGGAGACAATATAACCAATAATACTCATAGCTATGCCAGGATGTTTCTCACCAACTACTTTTAACACTGTATCTGCCATTGTAATAGCGGCCCCTGATTTTTCTAAAATGGTTCCAATAATCGTTCCTAAAATAATAACAATTCCAATTCCTGTTAAAATTCCACCAAATCCTTGGCTAATTACATCTCCTATTTCTGTCGGTTTCATACCTGCAGCAAAAGCAATACCATAAGCAGCTACTAGTAAAGCAATAAAGGGATGTAGCTTAAATTTAGATGTAGCTACAACGATAAAAATAATACCGATTAATAAAATAACTAACAATATTGGACCTTGAACCATAGAATATTCCCCCTTGTTTTTATTTTATCTAAGCCAATATTCCTTATCACTCTGATTATTCATTTTCTATACAGAGTCAAAAGTTTAATTGTCTTTAGATACATACATTCAACTAAAGTTCATAAAAAATCCTTTCATTGAATTACGTTTTACTTATTCAGTACATATATCGCCCTCATAAATCGCTCCATTGCTTTTTCTAACAAAAAAGCTCCATTAGCAATGGCATCTTCTAAACTCATAGGACCATCTACAATGCTCATAATACTATCAATTCCTGCTTGGTATACTTGCTCAGCTCCTTTTCCAATACTACCTACAAACGCAATTACAGGTAGGTTATATTTTTTAGCCAAGCTAGCAACTCCTACTGGTAATTTCCCATGCATCGTTTGGTCATTGATTTGTCCTTCTCCCGTAATAACCAAATCAAATGTATGCGTTTCAAATATATGCCCTAATCCTACCTCCTTTTGAATAATCGTAAATCCTGACTCCAAAGATCCATTTAGAAAAGCTAATAAACCTGCCCCTAAACCTCCTGCTGCTCCTGACCCAGGAATTTGAGCCACATCTTTTCCTAAAAATCGTTGAATGCAATCATGAAATCGTTGTAATCCTTGGTCTAAAAGTGGAAGCATCTCTTCTGTTGCCCCCTTCTGAGGGCCATAGACATAAGATGCACCTTCTGGACCATATAATGGATTATTCACATCACAAGCTACTTTGATTTCTACTGTATCCAAACGGTGATCTCGTTTACTGCAATCGATGATTTCTAACTCTAACAACCCTTTCGCTCCAAAAGAAATAGATTCTCTTTTTGAATTTAATAATTTAAATCCTAGAGCTTGTAACATCCCAGCCCCTCCGTCATTAGTAGCACTCCCGCCAATCCCCATAATCAAGCGAGTACACCCTTGATCTAGAGCTGCCTTTATTAGTTCGCCTGTCCCATATGTGGTCGTATTCATAGGATTTCTCTTTTCTTGAGGAACCAATGGCAAACCAGAAGCACTAGCCATTTCAACAACTGCTGTTGTACCATCTCCTAATATTCCAAAAGAAGCCGTTACCTTATTACCCAAAGGACCTGTTACATCTTGATATAAAATCTTACCTCCTGTATTCAGTACCAAAGAGTCTACAGTACCTTCACCGCCATCTGCCATAGGAATTTTCATAATCATTGCATTAGGATCTACTGCATGAATTGCCTTTTCTGCCACATCACAAAATTCTTGGGCCGATAAACTACCTTTAAAAGAATCAGGAGCAACTAAAACATTCATTTTATCCCTCCTTTATATTATTATTTGTTCATATTACATAAATATATTTTTATTATACACTATCTTATATTGAAAATCCTTATGCTTCCACCTAATTTTTTCAATTTTATTTGTGCTTATGGTACAATATTAGGAATCTATTATTTTTTTTATGTGTTTTATTACAAATTCTCATTCTTTTGTTTTTGTTTCCAATAAAAATAAATAAGCCTTAGCAATATTCGATCTGAATCTTGATATAAAGGATCTATGTTAAAAAGTTCCTTTATTTTATTAAGCCGGAATAAAACTGTATTACGATGGATAAATAAATCTTGGGCAGTACAAAGAATATTCATATTATTTTTTATTAAACTTTCCATTGTTTCTATTAATTCTGGTTTATTTTCTATTTGCTTTATGTATCCTTCTAAATGATGAGAAAAATGAAAAATAGGAATTTGGCTTAGTAAATATTCCCCAATGTAGTCTTGAACAAAAAAGATTTCTTTTTGTCCCTTCATCATTTCTCCATATTCAATCATGAATTTTGCTTCCAAAAAACTTTCTTTTAAATCTTTAAGACTCTCATAATAGGTTCCCACTCCTATTATCAATTCACCTGCAAAGTCTTGTTTTATTGCTGTACGAATGGAGTAAATATACTCTTGTAGTTTTTCTTTTATATTCGTATCATTTGTTTCTTGAGTGGTTTTAAAGATAACAATTTGATCTACGTCAATATAAGAAGAAATATCTTCTTTCGTATGATAGGAAGAAGATTTAATCAACTCTAATATTTCACCTTTTACCAGTTCTAGGGTATATAAAGGATGAGAAAGGGACTTTTGTAATATGTATTGAATAGAAAATAGGCAAGCTACTCTAGGTTTTTTAAGATCATAGCCTAATTGATGTCCCCAGCTCATAACAGCCCATTCATCTTCTTTTGTTTCAATCGATAGAAGTTTATTTATAAAAAAGTTTTTCTGGCTTTGATGAGAATACATTCTTTCCTTTAAATATTCTTGTTCCATCATCAATTCTACCACCATCTTTACCATCGTAGCCGCTTTTTCAATTTCATCAGGAACTCCTGTAATTCCTACCACTCCTACAATAGCTTCATTATAATAAAAAGGCATATTTACCCCTTCTTTAACGCCATCATATAAGTAAACGTTTGAAACATTAATATCAATTCTTTTTTTCTCTTTAATCACTTCTGCCGCCACTGTATGAAAAGTACCAATTCTTTCTTGGCATCCACTAGCCACAATAATTCCCTTGTCATTCATAATATTTACATTATATCCCAAATTAAGAACAATGCTATCAACCACTCGTTGCGCCCATTCAGAATTTAAAATCATAATTTCCCCCCTACTATCATGATTCCCTCATCCATTTAGTCTTTGTAAATATACCTTTTACTAACATTATTATATCCTTTTTATTTATTTTGTACACATTCTATAATCATATACTCTGCCGTACAAATCCACTTAAGTAG
>JAAYNZ010000090.1 GCA_012520595.1 Candidatus Epulonipiscium sp.
CTTTAATATAAGTTATTTATATAACACCCCTTTGCCCCTTCTCCTAACGATAGACAAAGGAAGGTATTATTCCTTTAAAGATCCTAGCATAACTCCCTTAATAAAATACTTTTGAAAAAAGGGATAGGTAAAAATAATAGGTAATGTGGTAAATACAATAATAGAATATTTCAATTGAATATTTGATAGCATCCGCTCTACAGCCTTCGATGCATCATCAAAAGACAACTGTTTCAAGTCCACTGATTGCTGCACTACAACTCGGTATAGATACATCTGTAAAGGATGTAATTTTTCATTAGGTAAATACACTAAGGCACTAAACCAACTATTCCAAATTCCTACAATGGTATAGATGGCAATCACCGCTAATATAGGAACAGAAATAGGAATCATGATCTTAAATAGTAACTGCAAGTGATTGGCTCCATCAATGAATGCAGATTCTTTTAATGCTTCAGGAATCCCCATAAAATAAGTTCGAACCATGATAATGTTCCAAATCCCCACAGCTCCTGGAATAATAATAACCCACATGGTATTGTAAAGACCTAATTTATTCATAAGCAAAAATGATGGAATGAGTCCTCCCCCAAAATACATGGGAATAATTAAAAAACGTACGATCCATTTTCGTCCATATAAATTTTTTACCGACAATGGGTAAGCTCCTAAAACAGCCGTTAGGCAATTTAAAAAAGTTCCACTTAGTACATAAATAATGGTGTTTAAGTAGGATTTCCACATTTTTATATCTCTCATAATTAATTGATAGGATCCAAAGTATAGCCCCTTAGGATACCAGTAAACATTCATCGCTGCTACTTCCATAGGATCACTAATAGACATAATAATAACATAATAAAAAGGATACAATGTAATCAGACATACTGACAGGGCTAATAGATAGAAGATGACATCTACTGCCTTTGAACCTTGTTTAATTTTATTAGGATTTTTTTTCTTTCCAAACATCATCTTCCCCCCTTACCATAATGCATAGTCACTGACTTTGCGGCTAATTGTATTGGCGATATATAACAAGCCAAAATTAATCAAAGAAGTGAAAATTCCAATAGCCGTACCAGAGCTAAAGTTTCCAGCCATCAATCCTTCTCGATAAACATAGGTACCAATTACATCTGCAGTCTCATAAATTGCTGGATTGTAAACCAATAAAATAAATTCTGTATTGGCATTTAATAAACCACCAATAGCAAAAATTAAAAGAATGAAAATTGTAGGCTGAATCGATGGTAACGTAATATGCCACATTTGTTTAAATCGATCGGCTCCATCCATTCTAGCTGCTTCATACAAACTAGGATCAATCGAAGTAATGGATGATAAATATAAAATACTATTCCAACCAAAACTCTTCCATATACTTGTAATGGTATAGATAGCCGGAAAATATTGAGGGTTTGTATTAAGTGGCATGGGCGTTTTTCCAAAGAACTTCAACACAATATTGAAAATTCCATCTACATTAATAAAAGAAAGCACCATTCCTGCTACAACAACATTGGCAATGAAATAGGGTAAATAACTAGCAGTCTGTACAAATTTTTTGAAGAATCCATTTTTCAGCTCATTAATTAAGAGAGCAAATAAAATGGGAATCCAAAAACCAAAAATAAAATAATAAAAACTAAGAACAAAAGTATTTTTAAACAACCTTGCAAAATACGGACTCGAGAAAAAATTAATAAAATGTTTAAATCCTACCCATTTTGTACTTCCATCGAAAGCCAAAAAGGGACTTCCAGGATAATAATCTTGAAAAGCAATAACAATTCCATACATTGGAATATAAGAAAAAATAAAAATATGAACCAAAACAGGTAACATAATTAAGTAAAGTTCTATATTTTCTTTGATGCGGCGACGCTTAGGCTGACTGAGCCCAACATTAGATTGTGACATAGCCATAGCTAATTTTCTTTTCATCCTCTTCCCCCTTTGCATTTTTTGATAAAAAAGCATATTCCATATCTTATTTATTTGTATACTTTTATTTGTTTTTTCTAATTCTTGTGGTTGCTTTTAAAAATAATATCTAAAAATTTTGATCAAGATTCGATATGAAATATTGCTCCTTTATAATATCAATTGCTCATTTTGAATTCAAGAAACAATATTTGATGGATCGCACAATATTTTCTTTTTAGGTTGAAAGCTAGTGTTTATAAGGGTTCCACTATTATCTCCACGCAAAAAAAAAGTGCAAAATAAAAGCATGAAAAAAGTGCTGTGGAAAACTCCTAGCACCTTTTCATGCTTTTATACTAAAACAGATAACCCAATTTTAGATTTTTAATCCAATTTAAATTTATGTACGGAACGATTTAATTCTTCAGCCATCTCTGCTTGGGCAAAAGCTAATTTAGCTACTTCTTCTACTGCCTTTCCCTTAGCAATGGCTTGTTGAATAGTATTTTGATTTTCTTGATATAATTGAGTTGCTATCTCAATCGAAATATTTCCTTCCTGTTCGACAGAATCAGCTCGTTGGATAACTTCTTCTAATACTTATTATACCCCTTCATCTTTTGATCTAAGGTGATACTGAGCTCATAAACTTCTTGAAGTGTTTTACTTACCTCTTGTGTTATTTTACTTAGTCCTTGAGTTCCTTCAGCAATAACTTGAGCTAATTCTGTAACATTATCAATGGTTGAAGTCATTTCTTCTGTGGTAGCTGATAGTTCTTGACTAGATGCACTCATATCTGTAGATCCTATCGTAATCTCTGAAAGTAACACTCTCATATTTTCAATAGCCTTCTTTAAAGATTTTCCTAAAACTCCAACTTCATCTTTGCCAAGAATAGACATTTTCTGACTTAAATCTCCTTGTCCAAAAGAATAAGCAAATTGAGTAGCCTTCGATAATCTTTTTGAAATATTAATAGAAATAAACCCACCTAATAAAATAGCAACGATAAATCCTATCATTGTAATAAATCTATTAATTGTAATGGAATTTACATAACTTTGTTTGTTTTCTAAGTTTGCTGCAGTTGCTCCTTGTTTGTGAGATGCAATTAATTCATCTAAAGATAACAAGGCTTGGTTACTAGCTTCTTCTAATTTTTTATATTGACGATCTGCTTCATAAAATCGAAAACTTTTCACTAATTTTAAAACTTCTTCTCTTTCTTCTTGGTATAAAATCAAATATTCTTTAAACTTATTTAAAATCTCTTTATCTCCTTGGCTCAAATCCTTTATTTCTATGGTATAAATATCTGCTTCATTACCAATCGTTAATTGATTAAATTGTTCTTCTGCTTCTACAATTGTCTCTTCCACTGGCTTTCTTAAAACGTCCATAAGGTAGCTATTACTAAGGACGACCCTTTGTTTTATACGATGCACTGTATCAATGGATATTAAATGTTGTTCATACATGGCGATAACATTTTATTGGATGCGATCCATATAAATCTTACTAACTTCTCCGACAACAAAAATAAAACAAGCAAGAGTTAAAAAGGAAATCAATACTTTTTTAGTAATTGTCAAATGATAATTCAATCGTCTTTTTGCCACTTTCGTCTTCCTTTCTTTTCTAAATAAGCTTTATCCATCCTATCAAAAAATGTCTCTATTTGTCAACTCATACTATTTGATATTGCATAATAGAGCAAAAAGCATTATCATAGAACTATATTCTTTAAACAGAAATGATACTTAATCGTTAGGGGGAAATAATATGTTAAAAGAATTTAAAGAATTTGCTACGAAAGGAAATGTAATTGACCTAGCTGTTGGGGTAATTATTGGAGGGGCCTTTAACAAAATCGTATCTTCCTTAGTCAATGATATGATTATGCCCTTATTAGGACTCCTAATGGGGGGTATTAATTTTGCTCATTTACAAAAAAATTTTACTGGACTTCATGGAGTTGAAATTACTTTAAACTACGGACAATTTATTCAATCCATTGTTGATTTTCTCATTATTTCCTTTTCCATTTTTCTCTTTGTGAAATTTATAAATTCTTTACGAAAGGAAACTAAAAAAACACCTTCCGCTCCTCCAAAACCTTCCAAGGAAGAAATACTTTTAACAGAAATTCGTGATTTGTTAAAAGAAAAGGATATTTAAATAGTAAAAAGGTTGTTTGGAAATCTCCAAATAACCTTTTTACTATTTCTGTTAAACTTTACTCTAATGAAAACAACTACCACCAATAAATTCTCTAATGATGGAGTTTCTTGGAACTTCTTCGCTGCTAACTCCCAAAAAATAATCTAAAAATTTAATTAATCGTTTTGCTTCTGCATAATGTGGGTCTTGCTTATCAATTTGAAAAAGCAAGGGTTCTGCATATTGTTTCAAAATGGCTAATTCATATACTAAAGCAGAGTTAAACATAATGTCCGCTTGTTCTTGAAAAGGAAACATATTCCTTTCCTCTCCTCTTCTTACTGACGGCCACATTTCAATGGTTTGGCTAGCAGGCATCCCTCGATACTGATTATCCCTTACAATCCTTCTTAGTAATCGAGTATCCGTTGTAGGAATACGGTTATGTTCATCTAAATTTAATTGAGTTAAAGCACTAATATAGATTTTAAACTTATTTTCTTTTGGAATATCTTTTGTTAATTGATCATTTAGTCCATGGATCCCTTCAATAACTAGGATATCATTTTCACCTATCTTTAAAAAGTGATCCCTATATTCTCTACGTCCTGTCTTAAAGTTATAAGTAGGAAGAGATATTTCCTCTCCTTTTAATAAATCCTGTAAATCTTGATTAAATAACTCCAAATCGATAGCTTCTAAAGCTTCAAAATCTGGATTTCCTTCTTTATCTAAAGGGGTTACATGTCGATCTACAAAATAATCATCAATAGATATAGGATGAGGACGAATACCATTTACACGAAGCTGAATGGACAAACGTTGGGCAAAAGTAGTTTTTCCAGAAGAAGAAGGACCAGCAATCAATACCATCTTAACTTGTTCTTTTTTATTAAAAATTTCATCTGCAATATTGGCAATCTTCTTTTCTTGCAATGCTTCTGAAACCCGAATCAGATCTCCAATACCTCCTCTTGAAATAATTTCATTTAAAGCTCCTGTTGTATCCACATTCATAATACGGCCCCATTTTTCTGATTCAATAAAGATTGTTGAAAGTTTTTCATGAGGAACACTTGGTGGAAGAATATTTGGATTTTCTCGACTGGGAAATTGAAGAATAAAACCTGGAGCATAAGGAATCAATCGAAAGGTTTGCAAATAACCTGTACTAGGAACCATATAGCCATAAAAATAATTTTTTAACCAACTCAGTTGATATAAATTTACATTAGAGGCTCTCCTATACTTAAATAACTGGAGTTTATCATACATCTGGTATTCTTCAAAAATATCCATAGCCTTATCCAGTGAAACAGTTTCTTTTTTGAAAGGGAGATCTTGTTCTACTAACTCTTTCATCCTTTGTTCAACCATTTGTAAAATTTCTTTTGTAACAGCTGGTATACCTTCAATCTCACAATAAAAGCCATTATTCATAGAATGATTAATGCGAACCTTTGTAATCCCTTGTTCTTCTAGCACTTCGTAAGCAGCTAAAATAAGTACAAAGGATAAACTTCTTTGGTAAATACGAAATCCATCTTTATGAGTAATATCAATAAACTGTATCTCCGCATCATGTTCAATTGTTTCTCTTAATTCAGCTAATTTATTATTTACGATTGCAGCTACAATAGGAGAAGAAAACTGGCTTTGAAAATCTTTACTAATATCAATTAACCCAATTCCCTTAGGATACTGTCTTTTATATCCATTATCCAATGTTATTTCAATCTGATTTTCTACTTTTATCATATTTCATATCCTCCTTCTATTCTTGTATTAATTGAAATGGATCTCTTTCCACTTTTGACTCTAATATCATGATTTTCCCTTGGGTCCATTCTTTCAAAGACTTTGCCAATGCTGGAACAATCAAATGCTCTGTTCCATAATGTCCAGCATCAATGATAGCAATACCTTGCTGTAATGCTTCTTGTGCTTCATGAAACTTTACATCTCCTGTAATAAAAACATCGGCCCCTTGCCGTATACCCTCCCACAAATAACTCATTCCACTTCCTGTACAGATAGCAACCTTCTGTATTTTTTGATTTACGTTTCCAACAACTCTTACATAAGTAAGTCCTAAACTTTTACGTACATGATTTGAATATTTTTTTAGAACCATAGGTTCAGATAGTTTTCCTATCCTCCCCATACCTAGTATCTCTCTCTTATGTACCCCAGAATCTTTATGTTCTCCTTTTTCCTCCATCGAAAGAGGCGATAAAATATCTACAGACTCTAATCCTATCTCATCAGCCAAAACATCATTGGTTCCTCCAAAGGCAATATCTAAATTTGTATGAGCTGCATATAAACTAATATGATTTTCTATCATCGAAAAGATCAATTTACCTTCCACCTGATCCCTTCGTACGGATTTAAACCCTCGAAAAGGAAAAGGATGATGAGTTACAATTAAGTCTACCTGATTTACTATTCCTTCTTCAACGACTTGTGGCGTAGCATCTAAAGCTACTAAAATCTTTTCTATTCTTCGATCAGGATCTCCTATTAAAAAACCTACATTATCCCATTCTTCTGCATATTTTAAAGGTGCTAACTCTTCCATATAATTCATTAATTCTCTACCGGTTAAAGCCATTGTAAAACCTCCTTACAAATATTTTGAAATACGATGGCTTCCTCTTTCTTTTTTTGTACTGCCTCTGTTTCATATCCCTGTATGTTATTTATTATTGTATCATATTTAGACAACTGGTCACAAATGTACTCTTTTAAAATAGGACTTTTTTCTTCTATTAGTTTTCTACCAAATAAATAATCTACTTCTCGTTGGTAACTTTCTTGTCCAGGGATCCCTGTAATAATGGTATAATAATGCCCTTCTTCTTTTATCATTTGTTCATTACTAATTTTAAATCCTTGTTTATGTAAAAACCGTCGTGTTTTTTCTTGATCCCTTTGAGGTTGAAGGATTAGACGCTGTACTGTTCTTAGTACCCCAGTTTTTCCCTCTAAAATTTGTTGTATTAATAAGCCTCCCATACCAGCAATAATAATCGTATCTACTTCTCCTATTTCTAGTTTTTCCAATCCATCAGATTGTCTTGTTTCAATTACAGAAGAAGCCTCATACATTTGAATGTTTTTTTTTGCTCGCGCCAAAGGCCCTTCACCAATATCCATAGCGA
This sequence comes from Candidatus Epulonipiscium sp., assembly GCA_012520595.1. Lineage (GTDB taxonomy): Bacteria > Bacillota > Clostridia > Lachnospirales > JAAYNZ01 > JAAYNZ01. The sequence continues at coordinate 7,260 of JAAYNZ010000090.1, forward strand.
TACCTTTTCTAATCTTACCTTTTAAATACAAATAAATTGGCACATACCCATGATCAGTACCAATATCTGCAACAGCTGAGCCTGGAAGTACTTCATCTGCAATGCATTGTAAACGCCTTGATAAATCCATGATCTTCTCCTCTTCTTTTACGAAAGTAATAAATACTATACAAGTATATCGATATCCACATTCATAATTGAAAATAAGCCAATTGCTAAGCAAGTGCATAGTATCAGCAAATACGTAACTTTTTAGTAGCAAAATAGAAGTTGAAAATTCAACTTCTATTCTAAATAATCCTTTAATTTTTTACTTCGGCTAGGATGCCTTAATTTACGAAGAGCTTTTGCTTCAATTTGACGAATTCGTTCTCGAGTTACATTAAATTCTTTTCCTACCTCTTCTAAGGTTCTAGCTCTTCCATCATCCAATCCAAAACGAAGACGAAGAACCTTTTGTTCTCGATCTGTAAGAGTATCTAACACTTCTACTAATTGTTCCTTTAATAAGGTAAAGGCTGCTGCCTCTGAAGGAGCAGGTACATCGTCATCAGGAATAAAATCACCTAGGTGACTATCCTCTTCTTCTCCAATCGGAGTTTCTAAAGAAACAGGTTCTTGGGCAATTTTTAAAATTTCCCTTACCTTCGCTACTGGCATTTCTAGTTCTACTGCAATTTCTTCCGGTGTTGGTTCTCTTCCTAACTCTTGCAATAACTGTCTAGAAACCCGAATTAATTTATTGATAGTCTCCACCATATGAACAGGAATACGAATGGTTCTTGCTTGATCTGCAATAGCCCTTGTAATCGCTTGACGAATCCACCAGGTAGCATAAGTACTAAACTTATATCCTTTTCGATAATCAAACTTTTCCACTGCTTTGATTAATCCTAAATTTCCTTCTTGGATCAAATCTAAAAATAGCATCCCCCTGCCTACATATCGTTTAGCAATACTTACAACTAAACGAAGATTAGCTTCTGCTAATTGTTTTTTTGCCTCTACATCTCCTGCTTCCATTCGCTTTGCTAACTCAACTTCTTCTTCTGCTGTTAAGAGAGGAACTTTCCCTATTTCTTTTAAATACATACGAACAGGATCATCAATATTAACACCCTCTGGAATACTTAAATCCAATTCTTTATCTTCTTCTTCCTCTTCTTCTTCAATTATTCCAAAAACATCAATCCCTTTATTTTCTAAATATTCGTAAATTTTCTCGATTTCATCGGGTTCTAATTCCATGTCCGCAAAATGATCCATTATTTCTTTATATTCTAAAACGCCTTTTTTTTGCTTTCCACTCTGAACTAATTCTTGCAAGCGCTCTAAAAATTTGCTTTCATCTCCTGGTTTCACAAAAACCCTTCCTTTCTTATGTGTTTACTAGTTTAACCATCCAACCATGAAATATTCATACGTTCTAATTGACGCTTTTCCTCGATGAGTCCTTGTAACTCCTTGAGATCTTTCGTCTTGCGACTACGGTGTTCAATGGAGGCTTGTTTCACTAGCTTAACTTGGTCATAAATGATCTTTTGCTTTTGCTCTCTTGATTGAAAATGAACTTCTCCTGTAAAAATTTTAGATGCTTTTTGCTGCTCTTCTAATGAAGAAAATCTTGCTACAATATTTGCTCCATCTATTTTTTCATTCTTTTCATAAGCTGTATAAATGTAATCGGCTACTTGTTCATAGACTTGATCAATAAAATCTTGAGGTTGTAAATACTGCTTTAATCCTGGATATAACCTTGGTTCTGTAAAAAGAAGATATAACAAACTTCTTTGGGCTTTGGTAACACCTGTATCCTTTTCTAAGAGTTGCTTTTTAGGAGTTGTGGAATGATAAGTAAAAGGTTCTGGTTGTACTTTTTGATAACGTAACATTTCCTTTTTCAATGACTCAATGGGTATACCTCCTATTTTAGCAACTTCCTGTGTATAAATTTCTTGGGCCACTGTACTTTTAATCTTTATTAAACGTTGTCCTGCTTCTCGTATAAATCCTATTTTCCCTTCCGGATCTTCTAAATTATATTTCTCCATCATTAAATTTATTTCAAACTCCATACTGCTACAAGTATGTTCATGGATTAATTCTTTAAAAGCTTCTGTGCCATTAGTTTTAATATAATCATCTGGATCTTGCTTTCCTGGGATTTTTAAAATTTTAATTCCTAAACCATACTCTTCTAAGATAGGAATAGCTCGTAAGGCAGCCCGGATACCTGCATCATCACTGTCATAAATCAGTACTACTTCCCTTACATATCTTCGCAACAACTGAGCATGATAGGGAGTAAAGGCTGTTCCTAAAGAAGCCACTACATTGGAAAATCCTGCTTGGTGTAAAGCAATTACATCCATATATCCCTCTACAATGAGAATTTGATCTTGTCTGGCTGTTCTAGCTATGTTTAATCCATATAAATGTTTACCTTTATCAAACAATGGAGTTTCAGGAGAATTCAAATATTTAGGTTCTCCATCTCCTAATACACGACCTCCAAAACCAATGATACGGTTGTGTACATCAAAAATTGGAAACATTAAACGATTAAAAAATCGATCAAAATATCCAGTTGTTCTTTTTTCAGGAATCACTAACCCACTTTGTGAAAGAACACGGTCCGTATAACCTTTATTTAATAAAAATTGATATAAATCATTGCGGCTAATATTGGCATAACCAAGTCCAAACATTCTTTGATACTTAGGATCCATTTGTCTCCTGTTTAAATATTCCAAAGCACGTTTTCCTCTGGCAGAATGAAGATTGGAATAAAAATACCTAGCAGACTCTACATGAATTTCTAATAATTGCTGCTGTAATTGCATTTTTTCTTTTTCCTGCTCCGACATTTCTGGATCTGGTAGAGAAATGTGAGCTCGATCTGCTAAATATTTTACGGCTTCTACAAAATTATAATTTTCCATTTGCATAATAAAAGTATATACATTTCCTCCCGCTCCACACCCAAAACAATAGTACATTTGTTTATCCGGGCTTACAGAAAAAGAAGGCGTATTTTCATTATGAAAAGGACATAAACCAAAATAAGAACTTCCTCGTTTTTTTAATTGTATATATTCTCCGATCACATCTTCAATTACATTTTGAAAACGAATTTCTTCAATTAACTCTGTCGGATAATACATTGAACTCTCCTCATCTTTTTTACAGTTCTATACTCTTTATTCATTCGACATTTTTTTCGAAAATCCTTTTAAAAAAATGATTTTTGTATAATGTATATAAAAAAAATTTTTTCCATTTGATTTTTATTCTTTTATACCATAGTTTTATGTATTTTTTTACAAATTAAAACAATATTTTACTCTACCTAATAGATATTCCAAGAAGTAGGAATATAAATTTTTTCAAACATTTTCATAGCATAACGATCTGTCATTCCTGCAATATAATCACATACGACTTGTTCTATAGGAGCTTCCTTTCGAATATACATCTCTCTACATTCGCCTGATAGCTCCTCAGGATAACATATAAAATGCTGATACAATTTTTTTAAAATATATTGTGCTTTTTTGTCTTCTGCCTTGGCTTTTGATCCAATATATACTTTTTCAAACATAAATTGTCGAACTACATACATGGCTTCCTTTGTTGCTTCACTCATGATGATATCTGGTTGATGATAACTTTGTTTAACAATATCACAAACCATATGATGAATTCTTCGGCTGGAAGTTTCTCCAAGAATAGTAATGGCTTCTCTTGGCAGGTCTTCTACCCGTAGCACTTGACCACGTAATGCATCATCAATATCATGATTAATGTATGCGATCTTATCTGCAATTTGAACCACTTTTCCCTCTAATGTAGAAGGACTTCCCTTCGTTGGATGATTCAAAATTCCATCTTGAACTTCCCATGTTAAATTCAGCCCTTGGCCTTCTCTTTCCAAAACTTCTACTACTCGTAGACTTTGCTCATAATGTCGAAAACCAAAAGGATTTACTTGATTAAGTAATTCTTCTCCTGTGTGTCCAAAAGGAGTGTGTCCTAGATCATGTGCTAGAGCAATAGCTTCTGTTAAATCCTCATTCAATTGCAGTGCTTTTGCAATGGTTCTAGCAATCTGGGCTACTTCCAATGTATGAGTTAAACGAGTACGATAATGGTCACCTTCTGGAGAGATAAATACTTGTGTTTTATGTTTAAGTCTCCGAAAAGACTTACAGTGTAGAATACGATCTCGATCCCTTTGAAAAGTTGTTCGAATGGTACAGGGCTCCTCTTGCCTTTTTCTTCCCTTTGTATTAATACTGTAACAAGCATAAGGACTTAAAATACGCACTTCTTGTTCTTCTTGAATTTCACGTATGTTCATTTTTATCCCTCCTACTCATTATCACCCTTTTACTATTTTCCTATCGTGATTTGAAATTTATTTTCAAAATTTAATCTTCTTATTATATATATACTACATTTTTTATCAAAATCCTTTATTTCAAAAAAACTTCCCCAATGTACTTTAAAAAAACCATCTGTATTTAAGATGGTTTTTTGCTTTTGTCCTCTTTTGTCGCTGTTTTCCCTTTTCTTTTTTTATTTTTGTTCATATCCTGTGTCAAATAAGTGCCCATGGATTGGACCTCTATGACTTGTTGCGTTTCCATTGCCTTTAGTATATCAAAAATAGTTTTTGTATCTCCAAATTCTACTATTGGGGGAACTTGTATTTCTTCTTTCCCCATAATTGAGTTATAATAATTCAAAAACTCATTATAATATCCTCTTTGAGGTGTAAAAGGAATTAATTCATGCCTTCCATCATTATAAAATACATTAATAAAACCACAATTTTTATCTTCTAGATAAATCATACCTTCTGTTCCAAAAATTCGAAGCCCTATTGCAGGCTTTTGAGATTCTTCTCCTTTTGTCCAATAAATAAAATGCCCAATGAGACCGTTTCGAAATAGAAATTGAGAATGAATAGAGGTATAGGGACAAAAACTATCTTCCCTAGGCTGTCCGAATGCGGAGATTTTATCCATGTCTCCAAAAATATAACGTATGGCTGCCATGTCATGAACCGCTGCATCTAAAAAAATACCACCTGGAAAGTCAGGGTATTGCCTCCACTCCTTCCCAGCAAATGTATCCTTCTTCATCTCTTCTGGAAAATTAACAACATTATGATAAATAAAGTAGAGTGGATTTCCAATCTTCTTCTCTTCTACTAGATTACGAATAATATTAATTTCTTCATTATATCGATAGTTTTCTGCAATCATAATACGGATACCATATTTTTTGGGAAACTCAATAAAATGAGCAGCTTCTTCTAAAGTAGGAGCTAAAGGCTTTTCACAAATTAAATTTTTACCTGCCTTTGCTACATCCAATGAAACTTTATAATTCATAGAAATGGGTACAGCAATATTCACTACATCTATTTCTTCTTTTTTTAACATATCATGGTAATCAGTATAAAGATGCCCCTTAGATAAACCTATTTTTTCCCCTGCTTTGACTAGCTTTTCTTGGGTTGGATTGGCCAAAGCCACTACTTCATACTGTTCATGAAGCTCTTGTAATGCTGGAAAATGAAGACGATCCCAAGCCATACCTGTACCGATTACTGCCATTTTTAATTTTTTCATCTATTCTCTTTCTCCTTTCTATAATAAATCTTTCTTTCTTAGAATCTGATAAAAAATTATTTTTTATACACAAAAAAAAGACCCTTTTCAGGGTCTTTTTAGAAGATCTTCTTTATACTATATATATTTATTTATTGTTTTTTTCTTTAATGGCCGCTTGGGCTGCAGCTAATCGAGCAATGGGTACTCTAAAGGGTGAACAAGATACATAATTCAATCCTAAGGAATGACAGAATTCTACAGAAGAAGGATCTCCTCCATGCTCACCACAAATACCTAATTTTAGATCAGACTTAGCAGAACGTCCTTTTTCTGCTGCAATTTTGATCAATTGACCAACACCTTTTTGGTCAATTCTAGAGAAGGGATCAAACTCATAAACTTGTTTGTCATAGTAATCTTCTAAGAATTTACCAGCGTCATCTCTAGAAAATCCAAAGGTCATTTGGGTTAAATCATTGGTACCAAAAGAGAAGAAATCTGCTTCTTTTGCAATTTCATCTGCTGTTAAAGCTGCTCTTGGGATCTCAATCATAGTACCTACATGGTATTCAATTTCTACCCCAGCCTCTTTTAAAACATCATTAACAGTATTTACAACTACTTCTTTTACATATTGTAATTCTTTTACTTCCCCTACTAAAGGAATCATAATTTCTGGAATGATGTCATAGCCTTTATTTTTCTTTACTTCTACTGCTGCTTCCATGATAGCTCTTGCTTGCATTTCAGCAATTTCAGGGTAAGAAACAGCCAAACGACAGCCTCGATGACCCATCATTGGGTTAAACTCATGTAAAGATTGTATTGTTGCCTTTAAATCCTCAAAAGGAATCTTCATGGTTTCTGCTAACCCTTTGATATCTTCATCTTCTTGAGGTAAAAATTCATGTAAAGGAGGATCTAAGAGACGAATGGTCACTGGTTTTCCTGCCATTACTTCATATAAACCTACAAAATCTTGTCTTTGTAAAGGTAATAATTCACCTAAAGCAGCTCTTCTACCTTCTTCATTTTGAGCTAAGATCATTTTACGTACTTTAGTAATACGATCTTCATCAAAGAACATATGCTCTGTACGGCAAAGCCCAATACCTTCTGCGCCAAATTCTAAAGCTTTTTCTGCATCTCGTGGAGTATCTGCATTGGTTCTTACACTTAACATTCTTTCTTTATCTGCCCATCCCATGAAACGAGCAAAATCACCAGAAATTTCTGGATCCACGGTAGGTATATCTTCTCCGTATACATTTCCTGTAGAACCATCTAAAGAGATATAATCTCCTTCTTTATAAGTAGTTCCATCTTCAGTAACAAAATATTTTTCTTCTTCTACGATTTTAATATCATGGCAACCCGATACACAGCAAGTTCCCATACCTCTTGCTACAACTGCAGCATGAGAAGTCATACCGCCTCGGCCTGTTAAAATCCCTCTTGCAGCAGCCATACCTTCAATATCTTCTGGAGATGTTTCTAAACGAACAAGAATAACTCTTTCGCCTCTTTCATGAGCTGCTTTTGCATCTTCTGCTGTAAAATAGATTTTACCTGCAGCTGCTCCAGGAGATGCGGGTAAGCCTTTTGCAATAGGTGTTGCTGCATTTAAGGCTTTGTTATCAAAGTTAGGATGCAACAATTGATCCAATTGCTTAGGATCTACTTGTAAAAGAGCTTGTTGCTCTGTAATTAAACCTTCTTCTACTAAATCAACAGCAATTTTAAGGGCTGCTGCTGCTGTTCGTTTCCCATTACGTGTTTGTAAAATGTATAACTTTTCATCTTCAATGGTAAATTCCATGTCCTGCATGTCTTTGTAATGTTTCTCTAAGTTTTCTGCAATCTCAACAAATTGTTTATACGCTGCAGGCATTTTTTCTTCTAATGTACGAATGGGGTCTGGCGTACGGATTCCAGCTACTACGTCTTCACCTTGTGCATTAATGAGGTACTCACCATATAATACGTTTTCACCTGTAGCAGGGTTTCTTGTAAAAGCAACACCTGTTCCAGAAGTTTCACCCATGTTTCCAAAAACCATCATTTGTACGTTAACAGCTGTTCCCCAACTAGCAGGAATATCATGCATTCTACGATATACGATGGCTCTTGGATTGTTCCATGAACGGAATACTGCTGTAATAGAAGCTAATAATTGAGCCTTAGGATCTTGTGGAAAATCTTGTCCTAATTCTTTTTTATAAAGAGCTTTAAATTGTGTAATAATATCTTTTAAATGATCGGCTGTTAAGTCAGTATCTAATTCACAACCATTTTTTTCTTTTACAGCATCAAAGATTTCATCAAATTTAGCTTTGGGAATTTCCATAACAACATCAGAAAACATTTGAATAAATCTTCGATAAGAGTCATAAGCAAAACGAGGATTATTAGTTGCTTTTGCAAAACCTTCTACAGCTACATCATTCAATCCTAAATTTAAAATCGTATCCATCATTCCAGGCATAGAAGCACGAGCACCGGAACGAACAGAAACTAATAAAGGATTCTCTGTATCTCCAAACTTCTTACCTGTAATTTTTTCTAATTCAACTAAGGACTTTTCAATTTGTTCTATAATGTCTTCAGACACCTTTTGTCCTTGATCATAATAGTCAATACATGCTTCGGTAGTAACAATAAATCCTTGGGGAATGGGAAGGCCTAAGTTAGTCATTTCAGCTAAGTTAGCACCTTTTCCACCTAAAAGATTTCGCATGGTGGCATTGCCTTCACTGAACATGTAAACAAATTTTTTGCTCATTTGATTTTACCTCCTGTGTTTATGTATTTTTCATTGGTAGAATAGTGAGCTCTAGATATTCTTCTCTCTCTTTTTATCTGGGACAATAAATCAATTTGTGCGAGCTCTAGGGATCTATTCCAAATCCGCTTATATTATAACACAAAAAAATTTTTTTAATAGGCATTTTTGATATTTTTTTGTGTTTTTGTTAAAAATCAAATTTTTCATTAAAATATGCTTCTAAATCATCAATTTTAATTCGTTCTTGTACCATATTATCCCGATGTCGAATAGTAACAGCATGATCTTCTAATGAATCAAAATCAAAAGTAATACAATAGGGAGTACCAATCTCATCTTGTCGGCGATATCGTTTTCCAATACTACCTGCATCATCAAATTGAACCGTATAATGTTTTAATAACTTTTCATATACCTCTTGGGCTTGTTCTGACAACTTCTTTGATAAAGGTAATACCGCTATTTTAACTGGAGCCAAAGCAGGATGGAAACGAAGTACTGTACGAACTTCTCCATTTTCTAACTCTTCTTCATCATATGCTTCACATAAAAAAGCAAGGGTTACTCGATCAGCTCCAAGAGAAGGCTCTACACAATAAGGAATATAACGTTCATTGGTTTGAGGATCAAAGTAACTCATATCTTCTCCTGAATGTTCTTGATGTTGTTTTAAGTCATAATCTGTTCGATCCGCAATTCCCCAAAGTTCTCCCCATCCAAAAGGAAATCGGTAGTCAATATCTGTTGTTGCTTTACTGTAATGAGACAGCTCTTCAGGACTATGATCCCTTAGTTGTAAATGTTCTTTAGGGATACCTAAAGAAAGTAACCAATTAAAACAGAAATCTTTCCAATATTGAAACCATTCTAAATCAGTACCTGGTTCGCAGAAAAACTCCAATTCCATTTGTTCAAATTCTCGAGTTCGGAAAATAAAATTACCGGGAGTAATTTCATTTCGGAAAGACTTACCAACTTGACCGATTCCAAAAGGAATTTTTTTTCTTGTAGTTCTTTGGACATTTTTAAAATTAACGAAAATACCTTGTGCTGTTTCTGGCCGTAAATATACTGCATTCTTTGAGTCTTCCGTTACCCCTTGAAAAGTTTTAAACATAAGGTTAAACTGACGAATATCTGTAAAGTCTTTTGCTCCACAAGAAGGGCAAGGAATATTTTCCTCTTGGATGTATGATTGCAATTTTTCATTACTCCATCCATCTACTTCTTCTTCTGTTCCTTGTTTTTTCATATATTCTTCAATTAATTGATCAGCTCGAAATCGTTCTCTACAGTTTTTACAATCCATTAACGGATCATTAAAACCATCCAAATGTCCAGAAGCTTTCCATACTTGTGTATTCATTAAAATAGCACAATCTACCCCTACATTGTATGGACTTTCTTTAATAAACTTTTTCCACCAAGCTTGCTTTATATTATTCTTTAATTCTACCCCTAAAGGACCATAATCCCATGTATTTGAAAGTCCACCATAAATCTCAGAACCAGGATAGACAAATCCTCTTGCCTTGGCAAGTGCTACAACTTTTTCCATTGTTTTTTCTATTGGGTTCATTTTAATTTTCATTCCTTCCTATATCTAAATGCTAGCTAGAAGATACATTCTGTTGAAATAAAAAAACATCTTCCATCCCATAAGGGACGAAAGATGTATCTTCCGCGGTTCCACCCTTGTTGATATGTAAAATACATATCCACTTTGGTTCTACTGCTCAAAAGTGCCCTTCTTCAAAGTGATTCATTGGGCTTCCACCTTCCCCAACTCGCTATACAATCTTTCTTTGAATACTCCTCTTTTTCATCGCAATTATATAATTTTAAATTTAATGTAGCAAATTTTCTTTCTTTTGTCAATAGGCAGATCCTAATTCTTCGATAAAAGCTAAGGTTTTAAATTTTTTATCTAAGTAATAACCTACAAAAGCTTGACTTAGCACTGAAAGCTCTTTTAAAACCTGAGGAGACACTTGAAATTGAAAAAGTGCTTTTAAGTCAGAGGATAAAATATAATGAATAGTATATAAGGTTCCCGGTAAAATTTTTTTGGCAGAAGAATCTATATCACAACATTCTTCACATAAGACTCCTCCCTCTGGAATACTAAAGAAAGGAAAATACTCCTTCTCCTCTCCACAATGAACACAAAAAATCACTTCTGGTGTAAATCCACTAAAAGACATGACCTTCCATTCATAAATTCGAAGAACAAGTTTAGGATCTAACTCCCCATTTGCTAACTTCCATAAAGTATAAAGTGTTAATTTCAGTAACTTTTCATTAGGACTATTTTCTTCTCCTACTGTCTCTAACAATTCCATCATATAAATCCCACAAGATAAGACATAGATATCATTTCGAAGGTTATGAAAAGTCTCTATGACTTCTACTTGAGAAAGATTCCAATTATTTTTTCCCTTATATAATATAAAATCACAATAAGCAAATACTTGGGTTCCTGCCACAAATCGACTTCTCGGTTTTCTTGCTCCTCTTGCAGAAACTGAAATTTTACCCTGCTCTTCTGTAAAAATGGTAATAATTTTATCTGCTTCTCCTACTGCCACTTCTCTAAGAACTAATCCTTTGGTTTTCAGTTCTTGCATAACATCCCTTTCTTTCTATGTAAAGAAAAGAGATGGATTACCATATCACATCTCTTTCATGTAATGACGCTTCCCTAAATTCTGTATGATCATCACCTTGTTCTTGTTGTTCTTGTTGCCCTTGGTACTCGATCATGCCAAGATAAGCATCTATATTTCCTGTTTGTTCAAATACCTTCCAAAAAAACTCGTCCAACATATGACAGCCCCCTAATCCATTACTCAAATTATTTATACTACTAGGGTAACCGTCTCCAAAAAAATCATACCACGCAAAACTTCCCAATTCTTTTTTATAAAATCCCCTTGACAAAACCTTCTCCGTATTCTATCGTTACATCGACTTTGGATCAAACCCAAAATTCTTTAGCATAAAATCACTATCTCGCCAATTTTTTTTCACTTTTACCCACAATTCCAAATAAATTTGAGAACCTAACAATCGTTCAATGTCCTGCCTTGAAAGACTACCAATACGCTTTAGCATACTTCCCTGCTTTCCAATAATGATAGACTTATGAGAATCCTTCTCACAATAAATAACAGCTTGGACATCGATAATATCCTGTTCCTCCCTTTGTCGCATACTTTCAATCTCAATAGCAATCCCATGAGGAATTTCTTCTTGCAACAAATGAAGTGCTTTCTCACGAATCAATTCTGCTACTAATTGTCTCTCTGGCTGATCTGTAATCATATCCTCCGGAAAATACTGAGGTCCCTCAGGTAAACGTCGATAAATCATATCAAAAAGGACCTTCACATTTTCCCCCGTTATAGCTGACAAAGGAATAATCTCAGCAAAAGGAAATAAATCTTTATACACATCAATTACTTCTAACAATCGATCCTTAGCAATAGTATCAATTTTATTAATGACTAAAAAAATAGGTGTATTCACATTTCTGAGTTGTTCAACAATATATCGATCTCCTGGTCCTATCTTTGTTTCTGGTTCCACCAACCATAATACAAGATCCACCTCATTGAGTGTTGTTTCTGCTACTTTTACCATGTATTCACCTAGTTTATGCTTAGGTTTATGAATACCAGGAGTGTCAATAAATATAATCTGACTCTTCTCATCTGTTACAATACTTTGGATTTTATTTCTTGTGGTCTGAGGTTTATTCGACATAATCGCAACTTTTTGACCTGTTAATTGATTCATTAGGGTGGATTTACCTACATTGGGACGTCCAATAATAGTCACAAACCCAGATTTAAAATTCTTCGCCATATTCACTCTCCTCTCACGTATTTATAGATATACACATTGTAAGTCAATTACTAAGCAAGTACATATTCTCGGCAAATACGCCACTTTTGTCCTCCAATTGCTTCAAATGTAAAAGCAGGAGAGTGATATACGAGCTTACTGAAATTTTAGATTTTCAACATGGATATCTATATCGATGCTCTTGTTTTGTGGAGACAACGTTTATTGAAATAACTCCACTAATTCCTTGAAAATTTCTTTATTTCCTTTTAACTTATTTTCATTTCCCACAACACAGATATACTCTTGTCCCATAGAATCCTTTATAAGATCTTCCATCTCTTGGATTTTTTCTACGGTTGTACCTAAAATCTCCTCTCTTTCCCTTTGAACATCTTCTGGAGTAATACCACTAATATAATAAGCTAATGCTTTTTCTCCTTTCATCATAGGGCTTAAAGGAAAATCAATTCGACTCATGGTTCCAATAATATACTTCCTCATTTCCCTTTCATCGGTTTTAAAGTTTCGTATATATTCATGCATTTTATTGTATACTTGTAACGTTTCCTTTAAATTCGGATCCCGATAAGAAGTAAGATACATATTACCACTCCTAGAAAAGCCAGCCATACATCCATACGCTCCACCAGAAACTCGCACTTCTTTCCAAAGATAATCTAAACTAGCAATGGTTTGAAGCACTTGTAATACTCCTGTATACGAATGCCCTAATTCAATAAAATTGGCTGCCTTTGCCACATATTGAATTTTACCAGATGTTAAAATACCTTCATTTTTGTTCTTTAATGAAAATGAAATAGGTTGTTTTTCTATAACTTCTTTAGACAAATCCTTGAGAAAAGATAAAAAATGAGCTTCAAAAGCCTTATACTCCTCTTCCTCTCCCGTAAGACTTACTAAAAGGTTGGTAGAATGAAAAATCTTATCTGTAATCTCTTGTAACTTGCCCATAACCTCTTCTTGTTTTTCTTCAAAATATTGATCTATATGAGCAATAAATTGATAAAAAGAAATTCCTTGGGTTTGTTCCTGATAATAAGCCATAGGTGAGAAATAGGATTCTGCTCGGTTAGCTGCCACTACATGTCCTTGGCTCATAATCCCCATTTCCAACCGTGACTTAGTCTCTCCAATTAAATCCTTCAATCTTGAAGCGTCCATATAGCGACTATGCTTTATAATTTCTCCCATTAACTCTAACAATTTAGGCACTTGTTCTGTTAATGATTTTCCCCGAATGCTTAGCTTAGGAAGACAACTCTTAGGATTGCCATTTTCACCATAGATAGATAGGGTTACTTGAATACCTCCTGTATATAAGTTGATTTCTTTATCTAATTCTTCATAGGAATAGGATTGGGTATCCAATTTCCCTAAAACTCTCGTTAGAAGTCCTATATAAGGAAGTTCTTCCTCGTTAAAACCAACCAAGTCAAAGAGAAAATTTAAATAAGTAATCTGATTGGTAAATAGAGGATGATGTAAAACTTTAACTCCTTGGATTTCTTCTTCCTCTTGGGGCAAATGATCTGCCTTAGGGTTAATATCTTTTAAAGAAAGCAAAGGGATCTTTTCTAAATCTTCTTTGGGCGTAGCTTCGCCTTGAAACTCTTTTAATCTTCGAGTTTGATTAATCAAATCTTCTAGTTCTTCTGGAGATAGGGTAGCTTTGTATTCTCGAAGTTCTTCCTTGATTTCTTCTTCCTTTTTGGCAGCTAAGCCCTTTTCAGGCTTTACAATTACAGTGGAAGCATGAGGATTATCTAATAAATATTGTTGAATTAACTGTTCAAAATAATCCGTCTCCACTTTATCCTTTAATTCTTTTAAAATCCAATCATATTGAAGATGCATCATTGGATCTCCATCATACAACCAACTATTCATACTCATAATATTATAATCTAAGCCTTTTGGATGGCGCCCATAATCTGCCTCGCGTAATCGAAATTCTAAAGTATTGATGGTGGCAAGAATGAGCTTTTTATCGATTCCATTTTCCACTAAAGATCCAAGAGTACTTTGGATAACATGATGAAAATCATCCAATTGAGAAAGATCTGCATTTTTAGCAACTACACTAAAAATAGGCTGCAAAATACTATTATCATAAGAACCAAATACATCTTTACCAATACCTGCTTCTAGTAAAGCTTTTTTCAAAGGTGCTCCCTCTACTTCTAAAAGTAAGTTTTCTAAAATGGTAAAAGCAAAACAAAGCTTTGCATCTAAGGATGTGCCAATTACTGCATTATAACTAAAATAAGTTTTATTTACTTCTTGTTCGTTGGCTGCAATAGGATAAGAAACTTCTACCTGAATGGGTTGGGAAAAAGCGGGCTGTATCCCAATGCTAGAATCAATGTTAATACGATCAAAAGCTTGTAAGTATTCTTTATCCAACCATTCTAAATAACTTAAAACATCCATGTCTCCATAAAGATAGATATAACTATTACTAGGGTGATAATACCGTTTATGAAAATTTACAAATTCTTTGTAGGTTAACTTTGGAATTTCATCCGGATCTCCTCCTGATTCAGTGGAATAAGGGGTGTCAGGAAACAAAGATTGTTGAATCCTACGAAATAAAATCTGCTCTGGGGATGAAAAAGCTCCTTGCATCTCATTGTAAACAACACCTTTATAAATGAGGTCATCCTCCATCTGATCCAATTCATAATGCCATCCTTCTTGCATAAAAATTTCTGGTTGTTGATCAATGTTAGGATATAAAACTGCATCCATATAAACATCCATTAAATTACGAAAGTCTTTTTCATTACGACTGGCCACTGGATACATGGTTTTATCTGGGTAAGTCATGGCATTTAAAAACGTATTCAAAGAACCTTTAGCTAATTCAATAAAAGGATCTTTGAGAGGAAACTTTCTAGAACCACATAAAACAGAGTGTTCTAAAATATGAGGTAAGCCTGTACTATCATGAGGCGGTGTTCGAAAACTAATGGAAAAAACTTTATTATCATCGTCATTGTTTTGTAAATGAAAAAGCCTAGCACCACTTTTTATATGCTCAAATACCCTACCAACGGAATGTAACTCAGGTATCTCTTTTTGGGTCAATAAATAAAAACCAGAATAGGTTTGACCTACGGTTAATGCCATTTTTATCTTCTCCTTTACGTTATTAGTATAACTATATTATACATCAAAAAAAATTTTTTAAAATCAAAATTGAAAAAATCCATATAAAAACGCCTTTCATTCTAGAATGAAAGGCGATGTTGTTACAGCATCATCTATATTTTCTGCAATTTGTAATCAGTCAATCCTACGAGTAGACGATTATAACTTAACAACGTTAGAAGCTTGAGGTCCTTTTTCTCCTTCAACAACTTCGAATTCAACCTCTTGTCCTTCTTCTAATGTTTTATATCCATCTCCTTCAACTGCGGAGAAATGTACGAATACATCATCTTCACCGGGAACGGAAATAAAACCAAAACCTTTTTTTGCATTGAACCATTTTACTGTACCTGTTTTCATTAAAAATCCTCCTAAACATAAAAAAAATTGAAAAAATTAACTCGATATATACAATAGCACACTTTATATTCTTTGTCAATATATGATAATTATTGTTTTTTCCAAACTAACTTTGGTTTCCGAGCTGCTGTTACCTCATCCAATCTTCGTACTGGACTATGATGAGGAGCATTTTTTAATAACTGAGGCATTTCTTTTGCTTCCTCTGCAATGTCTTCAAGGGTACTAATCCACTGCTCCAATGTTTCTAAACTTTCTGTTTCTGTTGGCTCAATCATCATTGCTTCTTCTATAATGAGAGGAAAATAAATGGTCGGCGGATGATATCCATAATCAATCAATCGTTTTACAATGTCTAATGTAGTAATCCCAGCATCATTAGGGCCTAAACCACTAAGAACAAACTCATGTTTACATACCCGGTCAATGGGAAGAACATAGGTTTTTCTTAATCGTTCTTTTAAATAATTCGCATTTAATACAGCCATTTGACTAGCACGTTTTAATCCTTCTCCTCCCATGGTTAAAATATAGGCATAGGCTTTAAGAAAAACACCAAAGTTTCCATAAAAACTTTTTACCTTACCAATGCTGTCTGGCTGATCATACGTCAAAGTATACCTTTCATCTACTTTTCTAATCATGGGTACCGGTAAAAATTTCTCTAAAAAAGCCTTCACTCCTACAGGACCACTTCCAGGGCCTCCGCCTCCATGAGGAGTCGAAAAGGTTTTGTGCAAATTCAAATGAACAATATCAAATCCCATATCGCCCGGCCGAGTAATCCCTACATTGGCATTCATATTAGCCCCATCACAATACAAAAGGCCTCCTGCTTTATGAATAACCTCTGCAATTTGAACAATATCCTTCTCAAAAAGACCTAACGTATTTGGATTGGTTAACATAAAACCTGCCACTGTTTCATCCAATACGGCTTTCATGGCTTCCATATCCACTAGACCTTCATCTGTAGAAGGGATTTCAACCACTTCAAACCCTGCCATAGCTGCACTGGCCGGATTGGTTCCATGGGCCGAATCGGGAATGAGAATTTTTGTCCTTTGGTAATCTCCTCTCCATTGATGATAGGCTTTAATTAACATCAATCCGGTTAATTCCCCATGGGAACCTGCTGCTGGTTGTAACGTAACAGCATCCATCCCTGTAATCTCTGCCAGCATCTCTTGCAAATCAAACATAAGTTCTAAACAACCTTGTACTGTTTCTTCTGGCTGATAAGGATGAACATGGGCAAAGGCATCCAATCGAGCCACATCTTCGTTAATCTTAGGATTGTACTTCATAGTACAAGATCCTAAAGGATACATTCCCATATCTACTCCATAGTTTTTCTGTGACAATAAGGTATAATGTCGTACTACATCCACTTCACTCACCTGTGGCAGATCCGGTTGTTTCTCCCGCAACCATTCCTTCGGTATCATACTCTCTAACGGTTTTTCTGGAACTTCCTTAGGAGGGAGACGATAGCCTACTCGACCTTCTTTGGAAAGTTCAAAAATTAATATATCATAGGTTTTCATATAATCCCCTCCAACACTTCCACCAAATAATCAATCTCTGCCTTGCTTCGTTTTTCTGTTACACAAAACATTAAACAATTTTTGTATTCGGGTCCCATAAATGCTAAAGAATAGCCGCCTAAAATGCCATGGTCTAATAAGACTTGTTGCACTATCTTGGGATCCCTTGACGTTCGTATCACAAATTCCTTAAAAAAGGGCTTTGAAAAAACAGGTTGATAGTTGGGTAATTGGGTGATCTTTTCAAAAGCATAATGAGCTTTTTCCATGGATTGTCTGCCTACTTCTTCCAACCCTTGTTTTCCTAAAACACTTAGGTAAATAACGGCACGTAAAGCATTCAGAGCTTGGTTTGACGTAATATTGGAAGTGGCTCGTTCCCTTCGAATATGCTGTTCTCTGGCTTGTAATGTTAATACAAATCCTCGACATCCATCTACATCTGTGGTTTCCCCTACGATTCTTCCCGGCATCTTTCTCATAAAACTAGATTTGGCTGCCATAAAACCTAAATAGGGTCCTCCAAACTGAAGAGGATTTCCTAAAGATTGTCCTTCTCCAACAACAATATCAGCTCCCCATTCCCCTGGACTTTTAAGAACACCTAAAGACAAAGGATCGACATGCATAATCAAATAAGCTTTTTTCTCATGAACCATTTTTTCTATAGGCTCTATATCTTCTACAACACCAAAAAAATTAGGATTTTGAATAATAACTCCTGACGTATCAGCATCCACTGCTTTTTCAAGAGCATCCAAATCCGTTACACCCTCTAGAACAGGAATCTCTATGACCTGAATTCCCTTATACTTCATATAAGTAGAAAGAACTTGACGAACTTCTGGATGTACGGTTTTAGAAACTACTATTTTCTTTCTTCGATTGCTAGCCGCTGCCATCAAAGCAGCTTCTGCACAAGCACTAGCTCCATCATATAAAGATGCATTGGATACATCCATTCCCGTTAATTCACAAATCATCGTCTGGTATTCAAAAATTATCTGCAATGTTCCTTGGCTCATTTCAGCTTGGTAAGGAGTATATGCTGTATAAAACTCCGATCGGGAAGATAAATGATCTACCACTGACGGAATCCAATGATCATAAGCTCCTGCACCAAGAAAACAAGGGTATTGATGAATATGTTTATTTTTTTCTCCTAAATGCTGAAATTGCTTTACAACTTCCCACTCACTTTTGGGTGGATCTAATTGTAATGATCGATGAAGTCGGACTTCTTCTGGAATATCTTCAAATAACTCTTCCACTGTATGTACGCCGATAACAGAAAGCATATGCTTTTCCTCTTCTGGCGTGTGTGGTATATAGGGAAACATATTATTCCTCCTCTTGTAAAAGAGCTTCATAAGCTTCTTTGGATAACAATCCTTCCACAGCGTCTAGACTATCCATTCCAACACAAATCATCCAACTTTCATAGGGTTGACTGTTGACTAAACCTGGCTCATCCATAATTTCTTCATTCACCTCAAGTACAGTTCCACTTACAGGTGCAAAAATATCAGAAGCAGCCTTTACGGATTCTACAGCTCCTAGCACATCTCCTTTTTCTAAAAAATCATCTACTTCTGGTAAATCTACAAAAACAATGTCGCCTAAAGCCTTTTGTGCATAATCTGTAATACCAATATAGGCTCGCTCACCCTCTACTCGTACCCATTCATGATCCTCTGTGTATAACAAATCTTGTTTTAACTCCATAAAATATCCTCCTATTCAATTTTAATTTATTGATGTCGATAAAACTTCTTGGATCGAATAACACCTTTTACTCTTTTGTTTCGAATAACCACTTGGATTTCTGTTCCCATGGCACTATACTCTTGTTTAATCAATGCTAGTCCGATGGGTTTTTTAAGAGTTGGCGATAAATACCCTGTAGTTACCATCCCAATATCTTCACCATCTCCTTCAATTCTGTAGCCTTGTCTTGGAATCCCTTTCTCCAAAAGCTCAAAACCCACTAACTTTCTTTCCACTCCTTGCATCTTTTGACGATATAAAATATCTTTTCCTATAAAAGAAGGCTTGTGAAACTTAACAAACATTCCAAGACCTGCTTCTATTGGAGTTATTTCGTCCGAAAGTTCATGCCCATATAAAGGCAAAGCAGCTTCAAAACGCAGAGTATCCCGACATCCCAATCCAGCTGGTTGCAATCCTTCTGGTTTTCCAGCTTCCATTAGTGCATTCCATAATGAAATTCCAAACTGGGCATCTGTAAAAATTTCAAATCCATCCTCTCCTGTATAGCCTGTTCGAGATACAATGCAAGGAATCCCCTGAATCTGTATGGAACGTCGAAAAGTAAAGAAAGAAATTTCTGAAAGATTCTCTTCTGTTAAAGTTTGTAAAATTGACTCTGCTTTTGGTCCTTGTAAAGCCAATTGTACAATCGACGAAGAAGAATCTATAATTTCTACATCATATTCACCTTGGTGCTGGATTAGCCACTCTCGATCTTTTGCTGTATTAGCTGCATTCACAACAAGAAAATAATGGGTATCGGAAAACTTATAAATCAATAAATCATCCACAACTCCTCCAGTAGGCATACAGAAAAAGCCATAAATAGCATCCCCTTGTTTCATGGAGGATACATCATTAGTAAATAAATATTGTAAAAAAGCTTCTGCCCCTTTTCCTTTTACTTCTAATTCTCCCATATGAGAAACATCAAAAAGTCCTGCTTTTTCACGAACTGCTTTATGCTCTTGGGTAATGCCTGCAAATTGTAGAGGCAAAGCCCAACCTGCAAAATCTACAATTTTGCCTTCATCCTTGTAAACAGAATACAAGGGAGTTCTTTTTAAATCATCCATCTTTTTTCTCTCCCTCCTAGTATCATTTTATTCTTAATTTTATTGTATTATAAAATTCCATTGTTTTCAATATCATTTCTCTTTTGTACCTATAAGAAAAGTATAAAAAAAGATCTGATTCATTTCCTTTTTTCACGATGAACCAGATCCTTTATTTCCTTTTTTTATACTTGTCCTACATAAAAAAATCCTACTTCTAAAATTTTATCTTAGCAGCCATTTCCTTGGCTATGATTCTACATTTTTGTAAGTCTTCCTCTGTAGGAGTACATTTGGCTTCTACTGCTTCTGCCACTACATCCCATTTTATTTTATCAGCAAATTGTTGGATGGCTTTTACACCACCACCACTCCAACTATATGAACCAAAAATTCCTAAGGTTCTATTTTTTAATCCTATTTGCTCCATCTTTAATAACACTGCCTCCATAGGTGGAAAAATGCCAGCATTATAAGCACAGCTTCCAAAAACGACTCCTTTAAAACGCCAAACTGCATTAATAATATGTGAAATATGTGTTTTAGAAGCATCATAGACCCGAATGTTTTTGACCCCTTCTTCGGCTAAACCACGAGCAATAGTATCAGCCATTTTGGCTGTATTCCCGTACATAGAACCGTAGATGATGACAACGCCCTCATCTGCTTTGTACTGGCTCCAATCTTGGTAATAACCTAAAACTCGTCCTAAGTCAGTTCGCCAAATGGGTCCATGGGTAGCAGCAATCATTTTAATATCCAATCCTTCTAGCTTCTGTAAAGCTCGTTGGACCATTAAGGAATACTTACCTACAATATTAGAATAGTATCGTCTCATTTCCTCTACATAGAAATCCAAATTTACTTCATCATCAAAGATACCTCCATCAAGAGTACCAAAACTTCCAAAAGCATCTCCTGAAAAAAGAATTTTATTTTTTTGTTCATAGGTCATCATGGTTTCTGGCCAATGCACCATAGGCGTCATAAAAAACTGTAATGTATGTTTACCTAAATTTAGCGTATCTCCATCTTTCACCACATAAAGATTTTCTGTAATACCAAAAAATCCTTTTACAAACTCAAAAGTTTTTGTATTTCCTACTAACTTTACGTTTGGAAAATGGTCCACAACCACTTGGATGGCACCTGCATGATCTGGTTCCATATGATTGATAATTAGATAATCAACTGTCTTTCCTTCCCCAATCAGCTGTTTAATCTTTTGAATGTATTCATCCATTTTCGTAATTTTTACAGTATCAATCAAAGCCACTTTTTCATCACAAATTAAATACGAATTATACGAAACACCATTTTCTAAAGGCCATATATTTTCAAATAAATGAGTTTCTCTATCGTTAACTCCAATCCAATAGATTTGCTCTGCAAGTTGAATCGGCTGTTGCATAGTTATTCCTCCTGTGTATTTATTTCTATCCTCTATTGTATCTAAATCAATGTCTTTTTTCAATCCTCTTGAAAAAGAAAACTATTTCTTCCCAAAACATTCTGCTACAATACCTAAAAAACTGCCAATGAAAATAAAAAAATCAGCTAGGTTATAAACAATGTGTCTCTTCTTGAAACGGAAAAAATCTACTACATATCCTCTTTGAATTCGGTCCCAAAGATTCCCCAATCCTCCCCCAATGATAAAAACAAAGGCCCATTTCCACAGTGTCTTTCCTTCTTGCAAAACCAGTTTTAGAAAATAAACAAAACTTAAAAAAACAAAAGACACATTCAAAAACATCAAAATAAAGGGATGATTTTTTAAAAATCCTAACATGGCACCTGGATTTTTATGTAGAGTTAGAACAATGCGTCCACCTAAAATCTCATGTTCATCCTCATCACAAAGGGCAGTTAACGCTTTTTTCTTGGTTCGTTGATCCATCCAAAAAAGAACTGGTATCAGCAAAATATACCTGTACACCTTCTTTCCTCCTCTTGTTTCAATGATACACTCATTATATCATATCAAGAAACATCCTACTTCATTTATTGAGTATGAAAGAATAGGATTTAGTATGAAAAAAACTCATGTATACCATGCTCTTTTACTTTTGTTAAATTTCGATCAAACCAACTTACTGCTTTTTGAGAAGCCATGGAACGAGCTACAAAAAATAATGCACCATTCGAATGATCTTCCCCCTCCAAGGCACGTTGTACTGCTTCCTTCGTTTTCTCTGAAATCGTTACTTTAAAATAACGTTCATCATCAATGGGAGAAAATTGAGCTCTACCATTCATTTTCTGATGAATCACATCATAGACTGTGTCTGGAAAACCATCTGATCGAACACGATTAAACACTACATTGGCAATTAAAATTCGTCCAATTATATCTTCTTGGGTTGCTTCTGCTTCCACAATACGATAAAGTGCTTCCAGATCCTTGTCTGTTAATTCATAGATAGGCTCTTTTTTCGAACTTACTTCTGACTTCTCAACCTTTTCCTCTATTTTTGATTTTTTTGTTGTGTCTTTTTCTTCTATTTTTGCTTGTATTTCTGGTTCTATATCTATTTCTGATTCTATTGCTAGACTTGTTTTCTGTATCTCTTGGTTGTCTATAGTTGAAAAATCTTTTTCTAACATCGGTTCTTCATTCCAGTGCATACTAGCGTTTACCCGATGATCCCCAATGGACTGATTAGCAAAAAGGTTTGTAAAAAAACCCAGCATAAAGACTACAAAAAAGGTCATTAACATACAAATCATATAGAGTTGACTTCTTTTTTGTAACTCACTTTTAATATTGGTCCACTGGAAAATTGAAAATATATTTTTCTTTATCATATACTTTTGCATATGAGAAAGACTCCTTTCCTGTGTTACATTTATTTTTAACAATAAATCGGATTATATGGGAACTAATTTAGAAAGTCAAATCCTTGTAAAAAATTTCAAGTTAAGCACTTCTAGGATAAACAATACAAAAAAAGTGGGTCAATCCTTTACTAAATATTAGTATATTTAAGGATAATGATTATTACATAACTTTTGTTCCTATATTTTTTGTTTAATAATACTAAATTTTTACTAATCTTTTTAGCACTTAGTATAGAAAATATTCATTATCCAGTTTTGCCCATTTTGACTTTTTTTAAACTTTTAATATTAAATTTAAAACCAAATAAGAAGCAAGTGAATATTATCGGCAAATCCCACTTTTGTCTCCCTGTTCTTTCCTGCTCTTATATTTGAGCAACAGGAGGGACAATCAGGGCGTGAGCCAATGAATATACACCTTGGGAATTTTGGATTATAACATTGTATATCCATATGCTTATAAAAATAAAAAATCGTAAAATATTCACAATTCTGTTTATAATTTTTCTTGCAGAATTGGAAATTTTACGATTATACAAAATATTCAATTAATCCACACAGTACTTCCTTTTGGAATCCTTTGATAAAACCACTGACTATCTTCAAAAGAAAATCGAATGCATCCTTGGGAAGCTCTTCGTCCTAATACCCCTCTTTCTAACAAATACTGTCCTTTTTCATCAAAAAGCACAGAATGAAACAAATAATCCCCTTTGATTCGTACCCAGTTTTTAGCCATATAGCCTTTTCCAAAATGGGATCCCCGATCTTGTATTTGGAAAAATCCCCTCGGTGTTGGGGTAATGTTTTTTCCCGTAGAGCAGAGCATGGTGCGAATCAACACCCATTTTCCTTCTTTTTTTTCAAAAACATATGTTACTTGTCGATCTAAATCCGTCCAAATCAAATAAGGAGTCGAGCTTGTAAATCCTTTTTGAGAAACATACCATTCTAATTGCTCTTGTGTCATTCGATGAGGGTTTGTTATAGGGTCTGGTGGAATAGTTACTGAGCCCCAAGGAATCCTGCCTTGTTTTCCCGTAGAGACACTTTTACACTCGTACCATTTTCCATCTTCTCCATATAAAATTTCTACTTTTTCTCCTTGTTGAAAAATGCCTGCATTGCGTTTCATCGTACCAATAATGATAGAAGGTTTTACCATATCCAAAATTTCTTGATTTATTTTATATTGATATAAGTCCATAAAATACTGTAAACGCTCTTTTGTATACATATACTCCTTATCCATTTCCAAATAAGGGTTGGAACGATCCCCTACCGAGTCAATGACCGTTCCTATGTAAATTTCTTGGTCATCTAAAACAAAACGCTTCATTGAGATGGGTTCCCAAAAATTTGCCTCTAATCCACATCGCTCTTCCTGTATTTGCCGATACTGCTTTTTTTCTACATGATACCAAATATGCGTTAGTTTTATATCTACCTTTTCTTGGTTTTTATTACACCATTTTTCTCTCCCCATCTCAAATACAAAGCCTGATTCATAGGCAAAATCACTTACTGTTATATGAATCTGTTCCCCTTCCTGTTGAACCATACCAAACAAATACAATTCTTCTAAAGGAATAAAAGTCCATCCTTTAATCTGATAAGAAGGGACTCTTCTTATACCAATGTAAACCTCTGTATCAGTATATAATACCTGGTTCCCTTTAAGCTCCTCTACTCCTCCTGATAGATCTAATCCTCTGATTTCTTTCGTTCTATTTCGATCCATATGCATTACTTTTTCTCCTGCATTCCATCGAAGATCAAATCCAAAGTTGGAAAGGTGATGAATATTGACCCATCTTCTTCCTTTATATAAATATGTAGGAATTTCATATTGATTGATTTTTGTTGTTCTTAAGGTAGCTTCTACTTGACCTACAACGGTTCCTGAAGGAAGTAAATGAAAAATATTTTTTTTCTGTTCTTTTTCTTGGAGCCCTTGTACAAAGGGCTGAAAATTTTTTATGTCTTCTCTTTTATAATATTCTTCTCTACGGTTTGTATACATTTCTAGGCGATTTAGCAGCGCTCTCCACTGCTCCCATGTCATCTTTTCTCCAATGGCTGGATCCCAGAGGGATAATAAACCTAAAGCAACGATATATTCCCCATTGGGCTCTTGAAAATTAAGAAGACCTTCATAAGTAGAATAAGCAGGAGATATCCTTAAAATATTACAGGTTAAACGAGCTACATCATAAGATGAAAGGAAATCATCCATATTTTTCTCTTTGATACCTTGTAAATAGCCACATGTTTTTGCATATTCTAAATAATCCCCATCACTTACTTGTACATTTAATCGTTCTACTTTTTGTACTGCTGGATCAATAGTCCGAACAAGTTCTGGAATACAATGCCGCAATGTAAGGGGAAAGGCTCCTTCTTCCCCAGCCTTAAGGGTAATAACATTCATGAGTAATAAAGATAAGACCAATAATAAAATGATCCTACTCTTCATCGTATACTTTATTGTACGCTTCATCTTTATCCTCCTTATGCTTGTTTTATATTTTATTGGACATCATATTCTATGTAGTACTTTTACCGAATATGCCTACTATATTATTATTTGCACAAAAAAAGAACTCCTTTTGGAGTTCCTTTTACCGTAACATTCCCTTATAAATTCCTTTATCTCCACCTTCAATAACCATGGCACCAAAGGTTTTTTTGTAAAACTCAACAGGACCTGCTCCTCCAATGATCCCATAGGCATATCCCTGCTCTGCTAAAGCATGGAGAGAGGCTAGCAGTAAAGCCTTACCAATCCCTGCTCCTCGAGCAGCTTCGGTAACTCCTGTGGGTCCAAAATAATTACGATAGGTAGCATCATAACAAGCAAAACCTAGTATTTCTTGATCCTTTGTAGCAATAAAGCAAGAAACAGGTTGCCTAGAAAAAGCAATATCACATTCACTAGCCCAATGATTATTGAACTCTTTACGGACCCATTCTACTACAATATGCTTTTCAGGCCC
>JAAYNZ010000091.1 GCA_012520595.1 Candidatus Epulonipiscium sp.
GCTATTGTTACCATAATCGATAGCATCACTGTTATCAAAATAATGCTTGATTGAACAGATTTATTATTTGCTATGTTTTTGCTAGCTAATTGACTGGATGCTCCAAATAATTTACCATTGATCGCAACAAAAAATTTAGACAGGATTGTAGTACCCATCGGTATTAAGCAAATAGCCCCAACTACTTCTAAAATAAATGTTAAACAAGCAATGATTAAATGATATTTTGTATTGGTTATATATAGTATCACAGCCCCCGCTAATAGTATAAAACCTACGATAATATTGACTTTTGAATGTTCCACTTTTGTATCAATCGTATTAAAAATAACCTCTTTAATGGTTCGTCCATTTATTTTTAGAATTTCAAAGATAGAAATGAATACTTGTAATCCTATAACCAAAACAATGGCTACTATGGCATAGGGTGTATTCACTTTATAATGAATGTCTACGTTTTTTATTCGATTACCATAGGAACTAAACATACGTAACATTGGCTGTCTTGCCAATTTACTAATCAAAATACCTAAGCTCCCACCTATCAGGCCATAAATGATATTTTCAACAACCAAAAGCAGATTCATAAAAAACTTAGTAGCACCTATGCTTCGGATTGTCCCTATAACAGGCATTCTCTTTGCTATACTGATTTTTATAATGCATCTATTCAAATAAAAGACCATAATAATAACAGCTGCCAAAACAAATAACAATAATTGATTAACCATCTGTAATTCTGCATTGATAAAACTTTCATCAACTAATTTTTTCCCTGTAAAACCTTTGTTTTTTTCTTCAAACTCCTTTAAAAATTCAGTAGAGTCCATACCTTCCTCTAATGAAACATAGATACCACGAACTTTTGTTTTATTCGCATTTATACTATCTGTCGTACTCTTTGCTGCCATCAACATCATGCGGGAGCCTTCTTGAAGATACAACCCTTTGATATCCGCAATCCCTACAACCTTCATTTTCACTCTACCTATCTGTGTTTCAATCACCAGTTCATCTTCTAACTCAATATGATACTGCTTCGCAACTCTTTCACTGATAATAATTTGGTTTTTTTCTTCTGTCTCCAAATTCATACTACTTTGATTCAGTACTATGAGCTGGTCATTTATCAGTTGTTTTAAATCTGTTCCATATAGATAAACAGTAGAAATATTTTCACGAAAACCGTATGTACCTAATACTCTATTTAAAGTAAAGTATTTTTTTATATTTAATCCTGTTACATTTAAATCTTGGATTGCAAAATAAGAATCTTCTTCATCCACATTCGCTTTGTACAAGTAATAATCATAATCTTGATAAGAACCTTGTAAAACAGATTTATATTGTTCCATTAGATCCTCTTTTATTGTAAAATTAAAGTAAATAACCATAGTAGAAATAACCAAAGATAAAATAACTAACCCATTCCTAAACTTATATTCCATTATATTTTTATATATATGTTTTAGTACTATGCTCATTTGGAAATATACCTATCCCATCTAAATTATTCTTTGTTCCAAGTGATTTCAAATTTTCCTTTTGCTTTTACTGCTATTACACCTATTGTATATTTCTGTGTTTCCTCTGCCACAAACTCCATTCTTCCAGAATTTCCTGTTTCATTGACTACTATAGTATCCGCTTGGTCTTTAACCAGAAACTCCAATGTTCCTTCTTCTATTTCGGCATTACAAAATATTGTTACTTTTTCCCCTTTGTTAACCATAACCTTTTTGCCTTGGATTCCATCAAAATATTTAAAGGATGCACTTATGGTATTTTGGTAGCTGCTATCAACATAACCAATTCGAATTGAACTGCCTGCCATTAATAACGCTGTACAACATAGAATAAAGAAAACTCCTACAATTCCTCCCATTAATATTGCTTTTTTGTTCTTCATCACTCATTCTCCTTCTTCATTAAAATCCATAAATGCTGCTAACCATACAAACACTGATTTATTTTCATATATTGTTGCTCTTCTTTTTTAATAATTCTTTCAAGGATTTTTATCACATTGTTCAATTGCTCCTTCCTATTTCCTTTATTATGTGCAATACTACTTAGTACCATAAACAACTTTTTCCATTCATTAGAAATACTTTTAAATTCATTACTTATCCTATTTAATTCACCTATCTGGAAATGTTCAGCACAATATTGTAAGCATTGACTTAATTCATAACGAAATCCACTATAACTCCCAAACATCATATTATTTCTTAAAAAAGCCATAGAGAATTGGGTATATTGACAACTCATCCTATCTTGGGCATCATAGCATTCTACGATTTGCTTTAAATCATCTTTTAATTTTTCCATACCCTTTATCCCTTTTATCATTCCTGTTCCTACAAATCCATCATATGAAATCATAGATGTTGAATCCTCATTTAACATGGTATATATGGTTTCTTTCAATCCTTGTAAAACTTTTCTCTGGATAAGTGTTTCATCCAAATTCATCTTCCTATCTTCTTTTGTTACATAGTAACATAACGAATCGGGTGCAAAAGGAAAGCATGTAGTAGATCTGTACTTTTGAAAAGCATCAATCGAGATTACACTCACCTCTTCTTTTTCATCCGTATTTGTTAGTACAATAAATGCCTTATTTTCTTCTTCATCATAACCAACCAATAAAAGAGTTGACAGATAATGTAAGTTTATTTTTTTATCTCTTTCTGCTCCGTTTGCCCCTGGCATTAAAAATCGACTATCCATTCTAAACATAACAGGTATATCCCTATCAATCATGCTTTTTATCTTCTTCCATCCCTCCTCTGTACTTTCAATTTTTTCTTCTTTATAGGAAATACATAGGCTATCAAAAAATGTTTTTTCTATTGTATTATGAGATACTGTACCGTAAGGGATGGGATGGTTTATAACCCCTGGAATACATATTCTGTCATAGTTAAACGTAATGGCTTTACTAATCAATAGAATTTCATAAGAATTCAAATGAACATTATAATGTCTTATTAACTCCTTGATTGATTTCACTCGACAATCGAGTATTTCTCGTTTATCTATGTGCTGATACGTACTTATTAATTTCACTTATCTCCCCTCCGCCAAATCTTTATTCTGTCATTTATTTTCATTCGAATTAAAATACTCCAAATCATTCTTACAAGAAATAAAAGAACAATAAACGTAGTTATCCTTGTTGAAAAATGTTGGATTCCACTTTCAAAAGTAAAATGGATGCCTGTTAATCCTACTTCCCATACCTTCTTACCATCATGAATCACCGTTTGAATGGCTAAGATCAATGAATTCGTAAAAAACTTAATGAAATATAAATAAAAAAATAGGATAAAAACAGAGTAAATATAAATCACTTTCAATTTATCTTTATCCAAGCAAGCATATTTTTGAGGTTTGCCGATAGCCTTATAAAGTAAATTACTCCATGTATGGAATAAAACTTCTTTAATCTCTGTTACTCCCAAGAAGTCAACCAATAACCAATACCCGTCCATTTTAATAAAAGGATTTAGATTCCCTAAGATTTGAAATCCTGAAATTAATATGGCTATATTAAGTAAATCATTATTCAGCCAAAATACATTTATGATAAATGACACTACAAGAAAAACCCCTTGTAAATACACACCACCAATATCAACAACCATCCTTTGTATTCTTTTTAATCTCCACGTATCTGTTACATCAGAAAACAGCACAGGCATAATAATATAAATCCCCATTCCTATTCTTCCCGGCTTTCCATCATAGGCCATGGTAGCCATGGAATGCCCAAATTCATGGATAATTCCCCCAATAAATACATAGGCATAACAGATCACCAGATCTTTTATTTCCATACTAAATAATGCGCTTACAAGCTCTCGATTGGAATAATTATAAAAAATATATGCTATCCATAAAAAAATAATGATTCCTGTGTAAATCATACATTTTTTATGAAATAGAAACGAAAACATTTTAAATCGATTCACTATACTAGATGGCAATAATGTAATTCGTCCCCACAACAGTTTATTTCTCTTCCTAAAGTCTGCAGCCGTTGTTCCCTCCAATAATCCATTTTTGATGAAAGCAATATCAATGATTTGCTCCAATTTTTGATTATCAATTTCTATCGCATATTCCTTTTCCAAATTTTCTTTTATTGCTGTGATGGTTCCCTTTTTATCGATACTAACAAATATGTAATATACTAGTTTTGAAACTTTCCAATGCCGCTCTTCAAAGCTAATGATATAAGACTTCTTTTTATTTCCATCATCAAAAACGGATACATCTACCCCTTTCTTAATTTTTAACACCACTTCCCCCATCTACTCACCCTCAAAACCATACTTTTTTGTTCTTCTGTTTTTACTTATTTCATCTCCTATTAATGATTAAACTTTTCTTGGAGGATTTTCTCCAAGAAAAGTAATTGTAATATGTGCTATCCTGCTATATGTGCTCCTGCTATGCAGATGGTTATTCCAATACATGCAGCTCCACAAGCTTGCCCAAGACAAGGATTAAATGCAGCTCCACAAGCATTAAGTACGCATATCATTTCATTTCTTTCATCAAGTTCTTGGATAAAAAACTCCATTTGTGTATCATCAATCGTAGTGTTTAATGAAGTAATCACCAGTAGAATCACTCCTTTACTAAATTAATTCTCCTTGTACGCCACACACATCACCTGTACAGAGGAATTCCTCTCTTTCGATAAGCTCTTCAATCAAATTTTCTAATCCTACATCCGTTACTTGGATTTCCTTATTTAGAGCTGTAATACCTTGCATCTTCTCACCTCATTTACTCTTTCCTTTTTGATGCTTAATTTACTCCACATCCATGAATTCCACAAGCATCACCTGTACAAGCATATGTTTCTCTTTCCATTAACTCCGTAATAACTTCTTCCATTTCTTCATGGGTCATTGCTAACTCCTGATTTAATGCTTTGATATCATTCATTTTTCTCCTCCTTTCTAGTTACTTTTGTATCTAATAAAAAGTCATATACTTGGGCTAAAAGCCTCTACTGTCCACAGCTACTTTTCGCAAATGCTTTTTCGCAAACCTCTACAACCACCTCATCAAAAATCTTGGTAAAATCATCACAAAATACCTTATTCATATCCGAATGCATTACCTTGGCTTGTGCTGAACAGCCTCCTCCACAAAACAGCATGTACCTACATTTTTTGCATTCATCTAATCTATCTACTGTACGTTCTTTCCAATGATCATTGACACTGTTGAGCACAAATTCACCCTTCTCAACATCTACTGTTCCAATTTTACAATCTTCTTCTGCAAGAACATCCCAACAAGGATAAATATCACCATAAGGATCAATGGTATACATACCCGTATTGGCTCCACAATAGCCTGATCGTAAAGGTGCAATGGCATTATTATCGATCATCGTACGAATACTACTTGAAAGACCTTGATAAATACTATTAAATTGAAATCTTTCAACATCCTCATGAAAATATTCTGCTAATTCCTTCATTAATTCAACATCCGAGAGAGCTACTCCTAATTCTTCATAACATCTTAGTGTTGATTTAAAATAATAATGAAAATTCTCTTTCTCCACCCAACCTCTGTTTTCATATTCCTCTATTAATCTTTGTATTGATTTTATATTCTTTTTATTTACATTGGTTCTCACCACAATATGGATGCCCTTTTCAAGGGCTAATTGAATATTTTTCATGATCCTATCATAACTTCCCTGACCACCGACTAAAAATCTTCTCTTATCATGCTCTTCCCCAACACCATCTACAGTAATTTGAACACGTTCAAATTTATATTCTTTTAGTAATTCAACATACTCATCCAAATCGTGCCCATTACTTATACAACTAATGGGTATCTCTTGTTCCTTGCATTTTTGACATATATAGGTGACAATATCTTTATTTGATTTTAATAAAGGTTCTCCACCAAATAAGTACACACTTCCAATTTTGTAACCCTCTTCTTTATGCTTTCTTAATTGTTCAAAAATAGCATCTACCATTTCTATGGTCATTTTCTCAGATAACCACTCTTTTCCTTTTGATAATAAGTTTTGCTCAAAACAATATTCACACCTAAAATTACAATTATAAGTAGGCATGATGGTTATGCACATGTTTTTTCTGCTGATAGTATTTAAGATATGGCTAACTTTCTCAATTAATTCGTATTCTTTTTCCTCTTCTAATTCAGTAATATATCCTCGTTTACTAAGAACTGCTAAATTTTCTTCACTTATTTCATTCAGATAACTGGGATCCTTTTCACCTTTCATTAAAACCTTGGCAATGGATTTATCCACTACATCGAAAGAGCCTCGATAGCCTTGAACAATTAAATAATTTTCGGACTGTTTTTTCATCGGTAAATAGATATTATAATGACTCACTCTAAACATTGTTGCTTTCTCCTTTCAAAGAGTTTTATTTTTACTATGGATGCTTGTTATCCTTTATCATCGTTTCTTATTTATGAAGCAAAAGAACTTGACTGTAATCACAATGAATCCTTTTCTTAATCTGAAGACCATGGTTGCTAAGATATTGTTGAAGATCATACATTATAAATTCTCTAAATTCTTCTGGTTCGAATAGATGCAATATTCGGAATTTTATTTTTTGTAAAATTTTTTTGGGTCTTTCCCATTCAATAACAACAATAACACCTTCTTGTTTTACTATCCTTTTTGCTTCCTTTACTATCTTTGTAGCATATTTGTCATTCAACTCATGTAAAACAAATGAAATAATCACCACATCAAAACTTTCACTTTCATAACTTGTTTTCGTGGCATCCATTCTATGTAATTGTACATTTCCAAGATGTTCTTTATCGATTCTTCTTTGAGCAATCCTCAGCATATCCCTCGATACATCAACCCCTATCACCGTAGCCTGGGGGTTGCTTTTTGCAACGAATATGGCATTGGTTGCTATGCCTGTACACATATCAAATACTTTTATTTCCCCTTTTGGCAGTGAACAAATCATACTTTTTCTTGGACTTCGATCTTGGTTATAAAAATAAAAAATATCAATCATACAATGTAGTTTAGAAATTAATTTATATCTTTTCCTCATCTTAGGCTCCTCCATAAATAATAAGCCTGCCTTTATTTTGTAAGTTTATACTATCATACCTTTCTCTACCATTTCAAGCTTTTCGGACGAACGACACTTTTCGAGGTATGAACAACATTTTTTCATAGTATCTTGTTGTTCATACCCTTAATCATGTCATTCGTACATAATCTATTTACAAATTCTAAAATTATGCTATTATAACATATAAAGGCTAAGGAATGATCAAAATGTTTTTTATCGACAAGTTACATGATTATTTTAAAAATGAATTTGCACTTTCTGATGTAGAAAGTGCAAAATTAAGATATTCTTTAGAAATTCTTTTTAATGATCTTTCTAAATTTTTAATTTTATTTTTTCTTTTCTCTATCCTAGGGAAAAAATCAGATTTTATTTATTCAGCCATTGCTTTACTGCTCATTCGACCCTTTACAGGGGGTTTACATTTTAAAACCTACTCTGGTTGCTTACTTTTTAGTATCCTTTTCTTTGCTAGTTCCATTGCTCTTAAAAATTTTCTTTCCCTTACTTCAATCATGATTTCCCTCCTATTTATATCTTCAATTATTGCTATTTTTATTTTTGCTCCGATCAGTAACAAAGATAGACCTATTTATGATGATAAGAAAAAGAAAAAATTTCGATTCATTGGTGTAATAATAGCATTGTTTCACTTTTCCTCGTTTTTTCTTTATAAAAAAAATCCATATTTAATGAACTCCATATGGATTATTGTACTACAATCTATTCAATTACTAATAGCAAAAGGGGGTGAAATGTATGAAAAAAATAAAAACAATGCTTACAAAACCACTCAGCATCCTATGTAGCTTGTTAATTCTTTTTGCACCTTTAGCAATCACTAAGACTGCTTGCTTCTTTTTATGGGGTGAACCTGAATGCCCTGAGTGCTTAAAAGAATCAATGACTGGCAAATGAAATTCTAAAGACTAGATAATTTTCTTTATTTTCTGTTTCATTTAACACCTGAATGGTTCCTTGGTATTTTTCTATGACTTGTCTAACATGGAATAATCCATACCCCCTACCTGTCTTTGATTTGGTGGAATAACCTTTTTTAAACATCTTGTTAATTTGTTCTGGATTTAGATACGGATGTCGGTTTCCTACATCGATGACATTTGTATCTTTTTCTTTTTTAAGTCTTAAAAACACATGATTATTATTTATATTGGTTTCAAACGCATTATTGATTAAATTTCCTATCATCTCTACTAGTTCATAATCTTTTAACTTTAAGCGGAATCCATAATCTTCTATCTCAACTTGAAAATTAATTCCCAGTTTCTTAGCTTCGTTGATTTTACTATATAAAAATCCGGCTAATACCTTATTATCCAGTTTCGCTAATTTGTTCAGTCGATTATTAGGTTCTAATTCATCCATATATTTTCTTACAGCTACAATACTTTCCTTATCATCATTCGTAATCATAGCCATTCGTAAAGCTTGGATATGGTTATCAAATTCATGTTGCCTAGCTCTAATTTCATCCATTAAATCATCGATAATAGGTAGGTAATCCTCATATATCTTTTGTTGTTTTTCTATATGCTGATTTTTTAATCCCTCTCGTAAGAAAACCAAATTAATGTATATGATTCCAGCTGAAAGAGTTGCAATACTAATAATGTTTTTTAAGATCCCTTTCATATCATTATTCCAATATAGCAAGATGGATACAATGATGATAAATAAATTGAATATTAAGTACTTAAAGACCTTATTATTTTCATAAAAATGCTTGAGTATGATATGTAATGGAAGGTATCTACTTATGATTATAACAAACCCCAATGTAACATTCTGTATAATAAATCCATTTATAAAATTATATTCTATGGTTTGTCCTAAGCCTACAAATAAACCCGTAACAATCAATTGTATTACAATGATAAAAATGAGGCTCAGCATATGAACATAAATGCTGAGCATAATTCCCCTTCTATACAAGAAAAATATCATCACTATACATAAAAAACTAGATATTAAAATCGAATATGGATTTGATACGTTTTTCTTAATCATTCCCATGCATCCAGATGATAATAGAATTAAAAAAATACATCGTTTCTTATCTATTTTCTCTTGATTTAAAAATTTTTTTGATAATAAAATATAGTTCAATGCATCATAAATTCCCATAATCATAAATTCAATTACTCCCATAATTGTATCCCCCTAAGATTTTCTATATACGTTCTGCCTATGGGAATGACCATTTCAACATCTTGAAGATAAATTTCTCCGGTTGTTCTATTAATCTTCTTAACATAATCAATATTAATAATATAGCCTCTATGACATTGTATAAAACAAGGATTTAGTTCCTTGCCTATTTCTTTTAAAGTATGATTACTCAAATAAATCTCTTCATTCGCTGTTATAATACGAATTTTCCTGCGAACGGCTTCAATATATTTAATTTCTATTTGCTTAATAAGATAATAATATCCTTTTTGTCTAATTTGAATATGTTTTTTTTCATGATGCTGCTTCTGAATCCCATGATAAATAATGGTTTCTAACGCAGTCCTTACTTCTTCTTCTTTGAAAGGTTTTACAATATAATCATAACAATGCACTTCTTTAAAAGCCATCAGTTCCCTTGTTGGTATAGCTGTAATAAAAAGTATGGGAATTAATTTATATTGATCTATTTCTCTGATTTGTCTTGCCAATGTGAGTCCTGAGTAATCATTGAGTTGAATATCTAATAAAAGTACATCATAATCATCTTGTTTTACATAGTTCAAAGCTTCTTTCGCATAACCAGTAATTCGTACTTCTATTTCCTTATCAATTGAATGGATGATGGCGGATAGTCCTTTAGCGATCAACAATTCATCTTCAACAATTAAGATCTTAGCCATCAAATCCCTCCTCTTATGGTGCATTTGTCCTTATATTTACATTATATTCTAAAATTAGAATTCTTTCAACATTGTCTTGCAAAAGGAAATAGGTGAATCAACAAAAACATAAA
>JAAYNZ010000092.1 GCA_012520595.1 Candidatus Epulonipiscium sp.
ATATAGGGCTAAATCAGTATAAATCGGTTAAAATAGACTTTTTTAAAAATAACCATTTTGTTTTTAAACGCAAAACGGTTATTTTTTTTTGCTCAATTTTCGATATGCTCCTAAAAACAATAGAAGATTTCACAATAAAAAATCCATCAAAATAAATAAAATAGATTTAATGAGGAAAAGGTAGAAAAAAATTAAATAAAAGAGATAAAAAACATTACTTCTAAATAATCGTAGTATTCAAAAAAATACGATACATATACATTGATTACATTATGGATTTAAATTTTTGAATAATTGAACCTAACATTTAAAAAACTTCACTTTTGGAAAAACTTATGATAAAATTGCATTACAAGTTGACAAACTTTCAGGATTAGAGTACAATAAGTTATTTATTTTAAAATACATGCTCGGGAGGAAAGATATGCCTACAATAAATTTTAAGGGAAAAGCCTTTGTTCAGAATCATCATTTAACAGTGAAATATCATCAACTTATTCCAAATAAAGAGGCTAGTTTAACAGATAAAATAAGTTTAAATGATAATTTAATTATTCACGGTGATAATTTGCTAGCGTTGAAGGCATTATTGCCAAACTATGCAGGTAAAATTGACTGTATTTTTATCGATCCACCATACAATACAGGAGAAGAAAGATGGGTTTATAACGATAATGTTAATTCTCCCATGATAAAGGAATGGCTCGGAAAAGTTGTTGATAAAGATGATTTAACAAAACATGATAAATGGTGTTGTATGATGATGCCAAGATTAAAGTTACTTAGAGAATTGCTACATAAGGATGGAGCAATATTTATTACAATTGATGACAATGAAGTTCATCATCTTAGAATGCTAATGGATGAGATATTTGGTGAACATAATTTTGTAACTAATATAGTATGGCAGGCTAGAAAATCTGTTCAAAACGATACAGATATTAGCCAACAGCATAACCATATTCTTGTTTATGCTAAAAACAGGAGACAGGAAGATAGAAGATTAAAGGAATCAAATGCGGATAGATGGTATACAATGGATGGTTTTGCATTTAAACCGCTAGAACTAGATAAGTCTAAGTTCTCTAATCCAGACAATGATCCTAGAGGACCATGGAAGGCTGACCCCTTTGATGCTCCACAAATAAGGGAAAACTTAACCTATCCAATAGTAAACCCAAATACCGGAGTTGAGTATTGGCCACCCAAAGGAAGACATTGGAGAACAGAAGAAGGTAAATATAAATCCTTGTTGGAAGACGGAAGAATTGTATTTGGTACTACTGGCAGAGCAAAACCGCAACTAAAAGTGTTCTGGGAAGAAAAGAAAGAGTTTGGAGAAGTTGAAAGAACATGGTGGGGAAATGGTGCGATTGAAACTTTTCTATTTGACGAAGAAATAGAAGAAGAGATATTAAATGTAGATCAAGAATCTGCTGAACAGTGGACTAATTACGGAACAACAACTAGTGCTTCTAAAATGCTACAGCAGATTTTTGAAACACAAGAAAAAATTTTTGATACACCGAAACCTGTTGAACTTATAAAACATATTCTAAAATTAGCAACCAAAGATGATGCTATTATTCTAGATTCTTTTGCAGGAAGTGGTACAACAGGGCATGCAGTTCTGGAAATGAATTATGAAGATAAGAAAAGCAATAGAAAGTTTATTCTTATTGAAATGGAGGATTATGCCAACAATATCACTGCCGAGAGAATAAGAAGAGTGATTAAAGGTGTTCCAAGTGCATCAAATGAAAGAATAAAAAATGGTACAGGGGGAACATTCTCTTATTTTGAGTTAGGTAGTGCTATTGAAATGGAGGATATATTGAGGGGAGAAAATCTTCCAGAATATAAGGAGTTAGCAAGGTATTTATTTTATACTGCTACAGGAGATGAATTTGATATATCTAAAGTCGATGAAGACAAAAACTATATTGGAGAAAACGATCAGTACGAAGTCTATTTGTTTTATAAGCCTGATATACAGTATTTGAGAACTACTGCTTTGGATTTAGATTTGGCAAAAAGTCTTGGTGAGTATAAAGGTAAAAAGAGGCTTGTTTTTGCACCTATGAAATATTTGGATAACGAGTATCTTTTACAGTACAGAATTGAGTACTGTCAATTACCTTTTGAAATTTATAGGTTTAAGGAGTAAT
>JAAYNZ010000093.1 GCA_012520595.1 Candidatus Epulonipiscium sp.
CAATATGAGCAAATATGCAGAGCAGCATAGCTTGCTTTAGATTTAAGGCCTGAGGGGATGCTAGCCACCCGTAGGGCTTGCCCTTGATAAGCCAATAAAGAAATGCTAAGATTTCTCCTCACGAAGGTGTATTGAAACCTAAAAAAACCAAACAACTCTATAAATTTATCTGTAGTAAAACCGATACATAGGATGTATTGAAATTCGTAATCGTCATCATCATCATCATAGTCAGTAAAATAGATCTATATTTTTAATTATGACCTGGGTGATACTAGTATGTTTTTCAATGGTGATCAATTTCAGTAATTGCCAGCATATTCTTTCTTCTTTTAGGTCCAGTTACTTAAAAGGATATAGGGATGAAATTGTGCTGGCAATTACTTTTTTATTGCAATTTTATTTTTAATAGTAAAGTCAAACTATTTAAAAAAATGATTGATTACAGTCATAAAATAGGATATAGTAGACATAGATTGACATAGATTTACATAGATAGCAAATGTTATGTATTTGCCTATCTTTGAGTAGAAGGAAAGCACGAATGGCAAATTCATGCATAAGAAGGAGGGTATTAGATGCAACAAGTATTGGTCTTATGGGAAGTATCTAGAAAACAGTCGTATATTTATCAAAGCAATCGTTTAAAAGAAAACAAAGGGGCTTCGATCATTATAGAAGAAGTCACAAAGGAGTTACCTAAAAAGGTAGATCCTACGTATACAGATAAAGATAAAAAATATTTGATCTACGATGGTGGGGGGAGTAGTTTATACCGATTTCCTACGTTATTAGAAGCCCAAGAATTTATTAAAAAAATCAGTACATATATTCTAAAAGAATATCCTGGAATTGAAGTATTTATGGTGACCCAAAAATATAACCAAGAAGAAGAAAGCATCATTGAGGCGATAGATCATGCTTATTATAAATTAGCTCAAAAGAAGAATCAAAGAAAATATAGCGGGATGCAAGTTTCTTTTGGGATTGAAAAAAGATGTGCATCCACAGGATTACCTGCAAGTGCCATTGATAGAGAAGATGGGGTAGATCGCTATATTAGTAAAGAAATACAATATAAAATCCAAAAAGCACAACAAGAAAAAAAGATTTTTGACAATTTATTACCTGAAGGATTTAAAGGGATTCTAGAATTTGATGAATTGGCTCGAGGAGAAAAAAAGTATATGGCAGTGATTCATATCGATGGGAATCGAATGGGAGCCATGTTTAGCGATCTTCGTAAAGAATTTACTTATGAAAAAGGTAATTATAAGGAAATTAATGAACAGTATATTCAAGCATTAAGGGAATTTAGCTACAATATTGATCAAGCTTATCGAGAAGCTTTTGCACATATGACGTCTGTTATTGCACAGAAAAAGAACCAAGAAATGTTGAAGGAATATACCTATATTGATGAAGGAAAGTTTCCATTGATCCCTATTATCTTAGGTGGTGATGATATTACTTTTGTTTGTAATGGACGTATAGGATTAGAATGTGCACGTATTTTTTTAGAAAAACTAAATTCTTTGGATGTTGCTATGTATAAAGATAAGAAAACAGAAACATTACATGCTTGTGCTGGAGTAGCCATTGTAAGAACATCCTATCCATTTTCAA
>JAAYNZ010000094.1 GCA_012520595.1 Candidatus Epulonipiscium sp.
GTTGGGAAGCGGAGAAAAATACAATATCGATGCTGAATATGTAACCGTAGGCGATGCGAAAATTAGGTTTGATTTCGATAGTTGGGAATATGTAATAACGGCTGCTGATTAAGATCTGTCTGAACTTAATTGTAAAAAATCACATACCAGCTCATATTTATAGGTCCTGAGGAGAAATAAGGCTTCCAGAGTTGATTGAGCTCTGGAAGCCTTAATAACTTCATATAAATATAACACGGGTTTTAACTAAGTTTTAGAAACCTGTCTCTTTATAGACTAGTAAACATTCTTGTACCATTATTGGTTTTGCGTAAATCTTAACACATTCCAGGAATGCCTTTTTATCACTATGGTAAGCGTTCCATCTTTCAAAGGAGCTAACTCCTTCTCCTTTGGTACAACATTATATTCCTTATCAAATGTATTTCCTGCAAAATAATCCTCATGATATAGTTCTATCCATCCTAGAGACTTAAGATTTCCAAATGATCTTAAGTCAAGCCGAACTTCTACATCTTGCTGAAGATCACAATTCATTATAAAAACATTTAAATTACCGGTTTCTTCCTCAAAAGTAGCGGAAACTGTCATAGTGGCTTGTTCTCCGTGGTGATTCGTTGGTTTTTTGGGTAGCTTAGCCACTGGCCTCAAGGCTACACCTTTACCGTATTTTGCAGCATGCATAAAGGGATAAAAAGTAGCTTGGCGTATCGCCTTTCCATTCGGATCCGTAGATATCATGCCACCTTCATTTACCAGTAAAGACTGGCAAGCGATTTTTACTTTATCAACATTATTTAAGAATGTACATAATATTCCTCCATAAATAACAGCATCCAGTAAACGAAAATTTGCGTAACCATATTCCTGAGCAGTCCCACCAGGAATAGCACTCGTATTGGTGATTACTCCCCATTCATCAAAGGAGATAAATATCTCTTTATCCTTTCGTAACTTACCTTTTACAAAATCAGCGACATTTTTTATCGTGTCAAGGTAATTTTGTAGATCCTTAAAAAAGTAAGGGATATCCATTATGTCGTCATGCATTTTATAAAATAATTGTTTGCTTGGATCATAGTTATAATATCTATGAAGAGAGATATAATCAACATAATCGTAGGTCTCCTCCAATACTACACGATCCCATTCCCCAAAGCATTTATGTCCTTCCTCATTAGTGCAGGTACCACAGACGATTAATTCTATGGAAGAATCCATCCACTTCATTATTTTAGATGCTTCTTTTGCTTTTCTTGCATATTCTTGGGCAGTTAGCATACCTATTTGCCATTCTCCATCCATTTCATTTCCAAGACACCAACATTTAATCTTATGGGGTTCTATACTTCCATGCTCTCTTCTTAAATCACTCCAGTAGGTACCCTGATCTGTATTACAATAATCGATAAACTCTCCTGCCTCTTTTATAGTTCCTGTACCTAAATTGACCGCCATAATAAGTTCAACATCCATATCTTTTAACAATTTGGCAAATTCATTCGTTCCAACTTCATTGGTTTCAATAACGTTCCAAGCCATTTCTTTTCTTGCAGGACGTTTCTCTTTTGGTCCTATACCATCTTTCCAATCATAGCCAGAAACGAAGTTACCTCCTGGATAACGAATAGCGGTAACTCCCAATTCTTTTATTAACTCTTTCACATCATTTCGGAATCCCTGTTCATCAGCACTCTCATGTTTAGGTTCATAAATCCCACCATACATACATCTCCCCATGTGTTCTATGAAAGATCCATATAACCTTCGATCAACTTCCCCTATTACAAAATCTTTATCAAATATCACCTGTGCTTTATTCATCATTATCCATCCTTTTCATTATTCTTTAATACCTGAAGTCGCTACGCTAGCTACAAAATACTTCTGAAAGAAAATATATAATATTAACAAGGGTACTACAGAAATAACAGCACCTGCTAATTGTGGCCCATAATATGTCGTTGCTCTTTCACCTACAAAAAGAGCAAGGCCAGCGGAAAGTGTCCTCATTTTAACATCACTGGTCATCATAAGTGGATACAAAAGATCATTCCACGAGTTCATCAAATGGAAGATTCCTAGTGTCATCATGCCTGGTTTAACTAATGGCGCCATAATTTTAAAAAATATTCCAGCCTCGTTTAATCCGTCTACTCTAGCTGCCTCCTCTAGATCCTTAGGAAGCTGTGAAAAATAAGATCTTATCATAAAAATACCAAAAGCAGATGTCATCTTGGGAAGTATTAATCCCCGGTAGGTGTTCAGAATCCCCATAAAATGTGTTTCAAGAAATAAAGGAATCATCATAACCTGATATGGGACCATCATAGTTAGCAATATAGCAATAAATAAAAAGTTTTTACCTCGAAACCTCAACCTTGCAAATGCATATCCTGCTAAAGAATCAAAAAAAAGTGCTAGTGCAGTGGAACCAATAGAGAAGATAATCGTATTCTTAAGGTATGTTCCCATTGGTATGCTTTGAAATATTCTTGTAAAAGATTTAAGTGTATGTTTTGTTCCAAAAATAGTTGGCGGGTAGGATAATATTTGTTTCTCCACCTTAAAGGCTCCGGCAAACAACCATACCAGCGGAAAAAGAACAAGAACAATTAATAATCCTAACGTAATATATTTGATCAACCCTAAGATTATGTTTTCTCGGGTAAATTTCATTTTCATAACAATCAGCTCTCCTTTGGCATAAATACCTTCTTATATATTGGGAACGACA
The DNA here is from genome assembly GCA_012520595.1 of Candidatus Epulonipiscium sp. Lineage (GTDB taxonomy): Bacteria > Bacillota > Clostridia > Lachnospirales > JAAYNZ01 > JAAYNZ01. Next base: position 2,738 of record JAAYNZ010000094.1, read on the forward strand.
ATAACAGTATGAAGATTAGCAATAGTACAGACATAGAAGAGGCATACCCTAAATTAAAGGGATGGGAAAAAGCTGTTTTGTATATGTATTGCACTAATGTTTCTGTTTTGTACTGTGGTCCGCCTTGCGTTGTTACATATACCTGATCAAATACTTGTAATGAACCAATTAAATTAGTTATCAAACAAAAGCCTAAATTGGAAGCTAAACAAGGAATTGTAATATAGAAAAATTGCTTTACCTTTGATGCTCCATCAATTCTTGCGGCTTCATAATAACTGGTTGAAATACCTTGGATTCCTACCACTAAAATGGACATAGTATATCCAAAATTTTTCCAAGCAGTCATCGCTATTACTGTACCCATTGCCATTTTAGGATCTCGAAAAAATGTCATTCCCTCTAAACCGAATTTTTTTAATACATAAGGTACATAACCAATAGTTCCGTCCAATAAAATATTCCACATTATGCCCACTGCTGCCATAGAGCATACAACAGGCAGGAAAAAGATTGTTCTAGAAAATTTAATAAAAAATGATGTAGAGGCAACTGCATTCGCCACCAAAAGCCCTATTATTATTTGAATTGGAACCTCTACTAAAGCAAAAACTGCTGTGTTTTTTAGGGCATTCCAAAACCGTGCATCGTTTACTGCTTTTATAAAATTATTAAATCCTGCAAATTCAGATACTGAAAAATAAATATCCAAATCCATAAAACCTATGATAATAGAGCCACATAAGGGTATAACAGCAAATAGAAACAAGGTTATTAAGGAGGGCAAGATAAATAAGTAGGCTGCTTTTGAAGGTTTGTTCCAATATGCACCGATCCGTTTCAACATATGTCTCCTTCCATTTTCTTATAATGTAAACCTAAAATATAATTTAATAGGTGTTGTAAAATCAGTATTCTCTCAATGTGTCTTATGCTATAAATGCATGGAAATCTATGTACTCTTATCTACTGATGTTTACAACACCCTAATTTAAATCAAAACCAATTAACTTTTATACCTTAGTCGGCCGCTAACAATTCATCAATTTTTTCTGAAGCTTTCTTTAATTCTTCTTGACAGTCATTACCTGCTACAACATTTTCTATCATAGGGAATAATGCATCACCATTAATGACAGCTGCAGATGCTAGCCCGGTACCAAAGGCCTGACCGTAATCTTTTACCGCTGAAAAGACACTAACAATTGGATCTGCTTGCACTTCAGGATCTGCTGCAACAGAAGCAAGGTATGGAGGGAAACCATTTCTCATAGACCATTCTTTGCAAATTTCAGTTGTATTCCAGTATTCTATAAATTTGTAGGCAGCAGCTTTTTCTTCCTCCGTTATTCCCTTGGTAATAGCAAAACCGGTAACCTCGGCTATACCAACGACACCCTTAGTGCCAGCGGGAAGTGGAGCAACACCAAAGTTAATCTCATTTTCTCTTAACCCGTTTACCATCCATGGTCCATTTATTACCATGCCTAGTTGATCCGCCATCATAAGATTGTCTAAATCAGCACCAGTAGATCCCTTTGGTGAATATCTAGCATTAACAATCTCTTGTATAAACTGTAAGGATTTTAGATTTGCTTCATTATCTAATAGAGATTTTTTATTTTCTACATCCAGAATCTCTCCACCATTGGATAAGAACAAGGAGCTAAACCAGGGTACTGCACCACTTACAGGTAATCCCACACCAAATACATTCTTATCAGGGTTTGTTATCATTGCTGCAAATTCCTTTACCTCTTCCCATGTTTTCGGAGGTGTTTCCGGATCAAGCCCTGCTGCCTCGAAAAGATCCTTGTTGTAATATAGGTACTGTGTAAACCACTGCATTGGAATCATCATTTGTTCGCCATCATATTGTAAACTTTCTAAGGACGCAGCGGTAAAATCACTTTTATCTGCTTCTGTGATATCAAAAAAATCAGTCATGGGTAGAATGGATCCAGTTTTTGAATAATTAACTACATCCATATTTCCCGCTAAAATCATAGCAGGTGCTGTTCCTGTTGTAATGGCTGGTGCCAATTTTTCAACAAGAGTGGAACCCGGCATTATGTCCATTTCAATCTTAATACCATCTTCATTTTCTTTATTAAATCTGTTTACTATTTCTCTAAGAATATCACCGTCAGAACCAGTAAAGGCATTCCAGAACTGAATAGTAATCTCTTTCTTGCTTGAATCTTTTGTTGAATTCTTATTGGTTTCATTTCCCTTATCTGAGTCGGAATCTTTTGTCTGACTATTTGATTTGTTATCATCAGTTGATACAGGTGCTTTACTATTACAGCCTGTAAGTGCTCCGGCTACCATTATTACACTTAATAAAATAGCCATAATTTTTTTGATTTTCCTCATAGAAACCTCCATTCTGCCTGTTTTGTAGGCTAAAATCTTTGGGCAAAAAGTACACCTATACTTTTAGCCCTGTGAAATGTTCTTCAACTAACTACTTTGGTTTTGTTGAGTACACGTGCACGCATACTTTAATAATATAAAGCATCACTCATGTACAATTATTTATCAGACAAAATTAAAAGTAACTATTTTGCGTACACGAGAACGCTTTTATAAATATAATATATCTTATATATAATATATTGTCAATATTTTTTTCTTTTTATTGGCAAACTTTCTTAACTTAAACTAAAAAAGTACTTCATTATATGGTGAAAACAATAAAAAATGAGCATAATACCCAAATCTGCAAATGAAATAGCATTACACTCATCACTATTAAATATCAAACCATCCATTTAAAAAGATCTATTTAATACAAACCAAATATAGAAGGTCATAGGTGAATTTTTCATTTTGAAAAAACGGACACTTCCACCCTCTCCACTCTGTTCACAAACCCGATGATTACTAGCTAAATAGTATCACCTTGCACAATTGAATGTTGAATGATACGGCTCTCTTTCTTTGCTTTTGTTTGTATCATATCTATTAACAATTCCATCGCTTGCTCACCAATTTCTTCAATATTATTATCTACTGAAGTAAGATATGGAGGTCTAGCTTTGAAAATTTTCAGGTTATCAAATCCCATAATTCCATAATTATTAGGGGCATATAGTTCTTTTTTTTCTAATTCATTCATAATATTAAAAGCAAAAATATCACCAGAACAAATAAAGGCTGTTTTCTCCTTCGATTTACGAACAATTTCTTCTGCCTTTTTTTCATAATGCTCGTTACATATAACATCATATTTTATATCTGAATTTTTCTCCATACATTCTTTAAAGGCTGTAAGACGTTGCCTATGTCCACGTCCAATCTCATCCTGTCCATTTAACAAAGGTGGCAATACAAATATTATTTTTTCATAACCTTTGCTAATCACATACTCAGTTGCCTCCGTTGTCGCCAACTTCTCATTTGTTCCTACACAAGGGATATTTTTAGCCTGCTCATGTCCAATCATAACAACAGGAATAGACAGATTCTCTAGCATAGTTTCAAACTCCTCACCTTCATTAATACTAGAAATAATCAGTCCATCTACCCTGTGACCTACTAACGTTTTAATTAAATCTAATTCTATCTGTTTATCCCCTTCATGTAAGGTTATGTTTAATAAGTATTTATGCTTTTTAGCACAATTCTCCATTGCATTTATCATAATCGGAAAATATTGATTCCTTAAGTCTACAACAATAACCCCAATATTCATAGACTTTCCCTTTACAAGACTTCTAGCTACAAGATCCGGATGATAGTCATATTCCTTTGCTGCTTTTAAAATTTTTTCTTTGGTTTTCTGACTGATTCTACCTGTGCCATGTAATGCCCGGGTCACTGTTGTTCTCGATACCCCGCAAATTCGAGCCAAATCTTTTGTAGTAATGCTCATTATACATTCCTCCTATATTTCTATATATATATAAATGACTGTTTGCTTTTTTCAATTTTATAATATTTATAACAGTATCATTATAACAAATTGTTTCAGCTTGTATATATCTTAAGCCCTACTCCAAACACTTAGCCAGCCTCTCCCGATCCAATATCTTAAAGCTTCTCCCATAAAAATCTATTAAGCCCTCATCCTTCATTCTAGTCAATTCTCTACACATAGAGGTTCTAGAGACATTCAA
>JAAYNZ010000095.1 GCA_012520595.1 Candidatus Epulonipiscium sp.
CATGTCCTTTCGGTTCTACAACACTTTTAAGTGTGTTGTAAATTAATTCATTTTTTGCAGCTTGACTATTTTCATTAATTAAAGCAATTTTCATTATTTACACCTCTTATTTTATTTTGTTAGACTTAATTATGTCATTAAATAATCTTCATTACTTATCATAGACTATTTTCATGGTTATTTCAAGAGCGACATGGTTACATTTTTGTCATTTCATTTGTCTATACCCAATATAGACGATATAAACATAGGCTAATGTCTTTGGAACCATTAACATACCAACCTGCGGAATTGCTCTTGAATATAATACAACTGGAATATAAAACAAGAAGGATAAAAAAACGCAAATGGAAAGGGTTTTATAATTTTTCTTTTTTTGTATCTTTCCTTCACGATACAATAACCAAATCAATACTATTCCCATGATAGTAAAGGGGATGTTTCGATAAATTCCCCAAACAAAGGAGGGTTCTGACGTTAGCCAACCATTTTGTGGAAACAAACTAATTAAAATTCGAAGAAATGCCATCCCATAAATAACAAAATCAATCCCTGAAGAAAGAGTTTGTTTTGCTTTCATTTTGAAAAGTTTATAAAATATTAGATAAAAAAATGTCATAGTAATAGAAGTAATAAATTTACCAAAGCCTAAAGCAACGTAGTTCGCCTCTAAACCAGTTGTCCATAATGCATAAATTCGTGGAATTAAATGAAAAGCATCTCCAAATCCTAAAACCATAGCCATTATTCCATACCCTTTAAAATATTGATTTTGCATCTTATTTTGATACATTTTGTAACCAAGGGTAATCACCGTTGTTAAATAACAAATATGAAAAATCGTTTCAAAAATAGCTTGCATCTTATGCTCCCCCTTTTATTTTTTCTATCATTTCGCGAAGTACCTGAATGTATCTTTGAATATCATCTTGAGATGAATTTTTAAAAATATTATCGAAAGTTTTTTGCATCTCATAACGGATTAAATTAGCAAATTCAAGACCTTTTTCTGTAAACACAATCTTTTCGTTCCTACGATCCTGCTCCATCTCCTTTCTTTTAACAAGACCTTTTTTTTCAAGCCGTTTTATGATGCCTGATACAGTTCCTTTTGATAAATTCATCTCTTTACACAACTCTGAATTTTGCATTCCACCATGATGAGCAATCAGTTTAATAACGATCATCTGTTGTGGCGTGATGCCATAGGAGCTGATATCTTCATCCATAGAATACATAGAAAGAGAATACACTTCTCGAATTAACATGGCAAGGATATAGGTATTTTTTTCTTTTCCCATAAAAACCCCCCGCATAATAGTTTGCATACAAACTAATTATACACCTGCAAAATCATTGCGTCAACAAAAAAACCTGTGGCAAAAGCCATCAGGTTTTTCTAAATTCCCTAGTAATAATGTCCCTATCAAAATAATTTACTATTGTTTCATATCCATTTATACGAGTGTTCCTTATTTCACATCATACATTCCATGGCTATTCATATAGTTAAATAGTTTTTCTCCATGATTTTGTTCCTCTGTTTGTATATGCTGAATAGCTTGACGAACTTTTGGGTCTGCTGCTTCAAATACTACTGTATCATAAAAACCAGATACATATTTTTCAGTAGATAACAAATCTTCTAATAACATTTGATCATTTGCATTACTATTAGATTCTTGAAATATATTCTTATTTTGTGTCGTTATGGTTCCTCCACCATGAGCCATATTAGGTTCCATTCCTTGCAACATTTGATCAATCATATCATGGTGATGTTGTTCTTCTTGAGCAATTTCTAATAGTAAATTTTTTAGTTGTTCATCTTGCACTTGGTCTGCATATCCTTGATATTTTTTTACACATAAACCTTCTTGTTTTTTCCCATCTTCTAATAGCATTCTTTCTTTTTGTGATAATTTTATTTGCAAAATATCGCCTCCCATTGTTTTCTATCATTATATTTTGCAAATGAATTTTTTTTATTCATATATTACTCTATTTTTTATATCTAAAAATATATTCCTGACTACCATATTTTCTTGTATTAATGCCCTCTACAATAAAGTGTGCGATATCTTCCTTTTGAATGCTTGGAACTGAAATACAACTATGGAGGGGAAGATGATGTAAACCATAAATTTTATCTTTTTCTTTTGACGAAATAGATAAAGCAGTGGGACCGTCTGCTCCTCCAATGATGCCAATGCTAGAAACAACATTAGGACTAAAATAATCTTCTTTTTGTTCTTTAGGTGATTCTTTATACTGAATACTGCTGTTAAATTGTAATGTATCACCTTGTGGTAAAGTAGGCTCTATTTCATACATGGACTGCATAATATGAAAATTAGGAGTTCTATCTGTTCCCATAGGAATTTCTATCCATTCTAACTTTTGGAAATACAGATTATGTTTTATTCCTGTTATAGGATGATGAAATGAAATTATTTTCTCCTTTTCTCCCTGTAATATCTCAAAATGTATATCCAAGGGTAATAATCTTTTTATAGGATAGGTAGACACCTTGATTCTTCTTATTGGATCCAACCGTAAAAAACGTAGTAATTTTTCAACTTTAGAATCTGCTTCAGGATAAGGTACACAAAAACGTTCACAGGCAAAACAAGCTGCATCCTTTAAAATAAAGGAATAAGCCTTTCTTATGGATACAAGCTCATCATTCTGGTGTACCCATGGTATGCTAATGGTACTACTAGAAGAATATCCAACTTCTACTTTTTTTCCGTTAACCCATATTTCTTTTATGGGAACACTCTGATAAGGATGCTCTTGTTCTGCACAACGTCGTTGTAGCGGTGTTAATATTTCCTCAATTTTTTCATACCTTTCAAAAAACTCACGAAGTTTCATTTCATCTAAAATAGTAATAATATCAAAAACAATCCCCTTTGAAAAACGATAGACATAAGGGATATAGCGTTTTGTCCCAGCATATTCAAATTGCCAATGGGTTCTCTGTGGTAACCCCAAAAGTCCCTTCTTGTCATTCCATAAACTAGAATTATAATATATTTTCATTTCTTTCCCCTCTATTTATCATTTTGACGTTGTGTTCAGCTCTTTCCATCTTTATAATGTAGTTTATGATTTGCAAACTCACTTGTCAAGGTATTTGTTTGCATAATAAATGTTATATGCAATTAACCCTTAACAGAACCAACTGTTAAACCTTTTACAAAGTATTTTTGTAGAAATGGATACAAAATAATAATTGGTAAAGTTGATGTTATAATAACAGCGGATTTAATTGATATTGCAATTGTTGATTTGTCAGCAGAACCGGCCGCATCCCCAACCATTGTAGTACCATTTACGATATTTCTTAAAAATAGCATAACTGGATATTGATCTGTGCTTAGATAAATCAAGCCATTAAACCAGTCATTCCAAAAAAATACGGCTACATACAAACCTACCGTTGCTAATGCAGGTGTCGACAATGGAACAATAACTTTAATTAATATACCAAAATAATCCAATCCATCAATTAAAGCTGCTTCTTCAAGTTCCTCAGGCAAAGATTTAAAAAAGTTTACTAAAATAATCAAATTAAATTGATTGATTGCAAATGGAATCAGCATTGCCCAAACAGTTCCAGTCAAGTGAAGTGAAGAAATAAGCAAATAGTTTGGAATCAATCCCCCGGAAAAGAACATTGAAATGATAACTAACTTCATTGCAAATTTTTGTCCTCTTAAATAGCTCTTGGATAATGGATAAGCAAATAAAGTAGTCATTACCAATGCAATTGATGTACCTACTACTGTATAAAAAATTGTGTTTCTGTAGGCATGAAAAAAGTTTGGATATTGAAATATTTGTCTATATGCTTCCATATTTATTCCAATAGGAAACAATGAAACTTGATTATTTATAATCGCTTTTGGGTCAGAAATAGAAATCGAAAACATGTAAATAAATGGAACCAAACATACAAGCAATACAAAAATCATTACAATATAAATAATAATATCCAAAACGATATCGGAGGTTGTTTTAAACTTTCTCATAATAACTGCTCCCTCCTAATAAATACCGTCACCGGTTATTTTTTTACTTAACGCATTAGAACTTGTTACTAAAATAACTCCTATGATCCCACTAAATAAACCAACAGCAGTAGCATATGAATAGTTTTGATTTGCAAGACCTGTTCTATAAACAAGTGTATCAATAATATCACTTACAACCGAATTAGAAGGAGTATACATCAATAAAACCTTTTCAAAACCTAAGCTTAATAGCCTGCCTACATTTAAAATAAGCATTACCATAACTGTGGGTAAAATAGAAGGTATTGTAATGTGAATAATTTGTTGAACACGAGAAGCTCCATCAATGCTAGCAGCTTCAAACAAGTCAATACTAATACCAGTAATAGCAGCTAAATAGATAATGGCGGTCCATCCTGTAAACTGCCATGTATCCGTTAATATATATATTGTTCTAAAGTATTGTGGCTCATTCATAAAGTAAATTGGCTCTATTCCAAAAATACTTGTTAAAAAGTTATTTAACATACCTGTACTTGGTGATAACAATTCTCCTAATATTGCTACAACTGCTACTGTAGAAATAAACCTAGGCATATAAGATATTGTTTGTACAAATTTTTTAAACTTTAATGCCTTAACTTCATTTAACAGTACAGCAAATATTATCGGTATCGGAAAATTAATAATTAAGTTTCCTAATGAAAGTACAAGTGTATTTTTAAATGCACGCCAAAATGCTGAATCTTTAAATATTCTTTTAAAATAAGTAAAACCCACCCATCTAGTACCAAACGGACCCATTCCGGGCTGATATTTTCTAAATGCTAAAACATTTCCTAACATAGGTATATATTTAAACACAATAAAATATATAATAGGTAAAATCATCATAACATATAACTGCCAGTATTTTTTTATATGACGTTTTAATGGTTCATTTGTTTGTTCAGTAAGCTTAAACATATTTCTGCACCTCCACAGATATCTCTTTGGACATATTCATTCTTTATAACTTAAAATGCCCAGCCCTAACATATAGCCCATTATTCGCTATTAAGGCTGGACATTTATCAAAACTTATTTAATCATCGATTATTCAATAAGTTCTATTTTAAATTGTCATTATAAAGCTCGCAGAATTTTTCAATGTCTAAATCCTTCATTTCCTTTACATAAGCATCCCAATCTTTTTCAATGCTCTTTTTTCCCGTGATGAAAGCATCAATCCAAATTTCAAATTTATCTGCTAATGGAGTTTGAAGTGTACTAGCTTCTTCTGCTGTCATATCATCAAACAATGGCATTGGTGGAATTGATTGAATAACATCGCCCATTGCTTCAACTTCTGCATTAATGCGAGCATAGTTTTCATCGTACTTAGTCATTTCTCGTTTATTAATCCATACCATTTGTGTAACATCGGAACCACAACCATATTCAACTTGCATTGTTTTATAAATGCCATTCGGTGAATTTTTAATACCATCAGCATAATTAATTTTATCACCATTCATTGTATAAGTTATACCTTCAACCCCTAAACACCATAATTTAGCATTGTCTTCAGAATAGAACATTTCATCAATTGTTTTTACAAGGCGGTCAAAATCAGTACGTTTTGCAGTGCTTGAAGGGAACATAATGCCTGCGCCTGTACGATTCTTTTGTTGGTGATGTGCACCCGCTGGGCCCTCTAAAGCTGGATACATTTGTAGATCAAAACCTTCAATTGTAGAAGCTCCTTCTAAACCGCCGATTTGGTCGTAGTATGCATATGTTGCCATTGATTTTCCTGTAGCCATTTTTTGTGCCCACTTATCACCGTCAATTGGATCAGCCATTTCAGGATCTAATAGACCTTCTTTATATAACTTAGCAAGATAAGAAACATATTGCTTATATTCATCACTAATGGCACCAGAGAAGTATTTTTGTTGTTTATAGTTCCAACTTAATACTTTGCTTCCGCCTGCACCATTTTTACCAACGCTAATTCCAAATGATGGCATTGACATACGAAATAGTACACGAGGACCAGCAAGGATTGTAAGCGGATATGAATCCGGATTTTTGTCTTTAAATACTTTTAAAACATTGTATAATTCATCAAATGTTTTTGGAGCAGCTAAATTATATTTCTTTAAAAGATCATCACGAATAATTAAACCGCCATCATAGAATGGAACATCAAACAAAGATGGTAAATAGTAACGCTTACCGTCTTTTAGGTTTAATCGTTCAACGTCTTTTTCCAATCCAAATTCTTTAACACGGGCATTAAAGTTTGGTGTTAAATTGGAATAATCACTAATAGGAACGATGGCACCGTTTAATGCAAGAGATGCATTCTCACCAGTTGTCGATTGGTATAAAATAACATCAGGAGCATTGTTGCCTGTATTAAGTGCTAATGAAACTTTAGTAGAATAATCAGCAATAGGAATAACTTCAAATTTAATTTTTGCATTTACTCTCTTTTGGATTTCTTGGATTGTCAGCCAATCGTCTTTAAATGGCAAAGTCGCATTGTCAGAATAATACATGGAGAAAGATATTGGTTCGTTAGAAATTTCGCTGGAAGGTGTGGTTGACGCTGTTCCTTCAGGTGTTGAAGAAGTATTGCCTTTACTACTGCAGCCAGAAAAGACTGATACAGCCATAGCAACTGCACAAATAACAGCAAGGGTTTTCTTAAATTTCATTGATTTTCCTCCTTGAAACAAATCCACCCTTTGAAATATTATTTCATAGAATAAAATTTGTTTTGAATTTTTGTTCCCATAGCTTTATATTACCATTATTTTCCCAAATGTCAATAGAAAATATGGATTTCATTAATTTTTTTTATTATTTTTTTTAATATATTGCTTTTATTTCCATTCACTAAAAACTTTTTAACCAATAATAAATAATCATCTGTATTCCAATTTATTCATTTTTACTATAATCATGACACATATATGACAAAATAATAAATGCTACGTCTACATCCCTTAAAGATATAGATGATCGTGTGTTTTTTCGTCTGAATATTCCATTAAACTATATAATAGTGTATACTTTTAAATAAGAAAGCAATGAATAACAATCAAATTTCAAAGGAGGAGATTTTCAGCATGAAAATACTGGTGTTTTTAGCAGAAGGCTTTGAAGAAGTGGAAGCTCTTACTGTCGTAGATTACCTAAGAAGAAAAGACATTACTGTAGATATGGTATCCATTACAAAAGAAAAAAAAGTCAAAGGTGCTCATAATATTATTGTTATGGCAGATAAGGTAATTTCTGATATTAAAACAGTGGATTCCTATGATGGTGCCGTCATTCCTGGTGGATTACCGGGAGCTACTAACCTTAGAGATCATGAAGCAGTTATCCATACGATAAAAGCATTAAACGAAAAAAACAAATTGGTAGCTGCCATTTGTGCTGGTCCCATTGTTCTTGAAAAAGCTGGAATCATTAAAGGAAAAAAGGTTACCTCCTATCCTGGATTTGAAGAAGAATTAAAGGAAGGAAACTATGTAGAACAAGGTGTAGCACGAGATGGAAATATGATAACAGCTAGAGGACCTGCTTTAGCCGTAGACTTTGCCATAGCGATCATTGACTATTTATTAGGAAAAGAAAAGGCAAACGAATTAAAGACAAGTATATTATATTCATAATATGAAATTCATAAATAAGTTCTATGGTTGAAGATGTTATTGGCATTGAACAGAAGATATTTGGAATATGAATAAATCCTCGACAAAGACTTTTTAAAAGTCTTTGTCGAGGATTTCGGTTCCTATTTTTTAAAATTGAGGCTATGGATATCACTATTTTAATTTTATATTCGTTACTTGATTCAAGTGATCTTTTTTATAATATTCAATACTTATTTCATCATTCACTTTAAGAAATGGTAATTGGGCTGATATTCCAATATTTGCTATAAATATATCATTGTGAGTATCTACTATAAAATAATAATGAGTATTACCATTAATAACAACAGATTGAATACTAGTGATTTTTCCTTTTGTATTAAAAAATTCAGTTGGTTCAATATTTTTTTCAAAGGAGTCATTGGTTATATCTTTGCCCATATGAGCACTTACAACATTATTTACTGTTGTAGCAACGGATACTTGTTGATAGTTTTGTGCATCAACTAATGCATACATCTTAACAAGCCCAGCTTCATCTTTTAAAGACATGAAATAGGTTGGTTTGCTATCTATATTTAATAATATTGGAAAAGTTGATTTATATCCTTTTTCTTGCACTGCTCCTTCTGCACTTTCCATAGCTGAAAATTCTTCTGCTGATGACATTTTATAAAATGTAGTCTCTTTTGTTCTTAAATTTACAAGTACAAAGCCCACATTGGATTCATCCGTTCCTATGGATGTCATACCTGTATACAAGTAAACATCATCATCAATTGCTAAATAATTATATCCTTCTGTTGTTTGTAATACACCCTTTTGAGCAAATAAAGAATTTAAAAATCCTAATTGAAATTTACCATTCCAATTTAGTTGTTGGATGATTTCATCAGCATCATAAATTCGATCTACCCATTTAGGCACATCTTGAATCTTATATTTTGTAGTTTCTCCATTTGTTGCATTGGTTAATATAACTTCTTTTACATCCAATCCTCCAAAAAAGCCTATGGTATTCTGATATACTGGTGCTATCCAATAAGGGGTTCCCTCTTCATCAATTTCAAAATTAACTTCAAAAAACATGTCTTTAGGATACTTTTGCCTTAAGTGTCTATAAATATCTCTAGAAAATTTATCTGATTTAGAATATTTTATATTGTTGTCAAGTTTTTTTAACTCTACTTTACCATCAATCATATTTACTATGATATAATTTGGTATTCCTTCATTTTTGTTCCCAATCCATTTTAAAAACCCATTATACTCAAGTGGAGTAACTCTTACTGGTTTATCCTCATAATTAATTTGAGTATAACTATCAGATACATTATATTGAGAAACTAAATCTAACATCTCTCCCATTTTTCTACTACCTAATCTTTGCGCTGTATCTCTATCAACTGTAGGCACTTGTTCAAATGAAACTTCTTTAATGTCTTCTTCAAAAGAACCGTTTTCTTTTATAATTAAATTTGCATATTTTGTTGAATGAAACATGGTTGCAGAAAACATTCTTAATAAGAGTAATAAAAGAAACAACGTTGCCGGCAGGATGAAAAATTGATAATATTTTTTATTAAAGATGCTTAGAAGAAATAATGCATATACCAAAGTAATGATAATATATATCCAAAATCCAAAGGAATGCAAGTTAATGGCTGGTAAAAAAATATACCATAAAATAAAAGCCAGTAAAGGAATGGAAAATAACATTACCACTTTAGAAAAGTTTATTTTCTTTTTCATATAATTTTGCCCCCTGTATTAATCTGTTGTCAATTTCTTTGTCATATATTTATCATACCTAAGTTTTGAATATATATCAACATGAAATCCATTTATAAGCTTATGGATTAAAACAAATCTTTTTTATATTTTTGTTTATTTATATTTTACTATGTTTTTTATGAGTCAAAAAAGTAAGGTCCGTAGTAGATTCCAATATATATTTTCTTTCAGAAGAGTCTATTAAAGACCTTATTAAAGAAGAATATATTTTCTTTCAGAAAAACTGAAAGCTGGATTCTATTTACGAACCTTACATTATTATTATGGGAATAATTAAAAATATTATACATTTTATATCCCTTTATATCTTAATAATTCTCTATTGATATTACTCTAGGATTTTGCCATCTGTCGAAATCATTACAATTTGCCAAGGTATGAATTTTCCACTAACCTGTAGAGCATTTTTAATGGCATATTCAATTCCTCCGCAGCAAGGTACTTCCATACGAACAACCGTCACACTTTTGATGTTGTTATAACGAATAATTTCCGTTAGTTTTTTAGTATAGTCTACATCATCTAACTTAGGACAGCCAATCAATGTGATTTTATTCCGGATAAAATCATGATGGAAGTTTCCATAAGCATAGGCTGTGCAATCTGCAGCAATTAACAAATGAGCATTTTCAAAATAGGATGCATTAATTGGAGCTAGTTTAATCTGCACTGGCCATTGACAAAGCTGCGAAGAAACAGAAAAAGACGAAATAGGTTCATTCTCATGATTTCTGTCAAAGTGTCTTGAATGAGTTCCTGGACATCCACAAGGAATTGTCCTCTCTTCTTCCTGTATCTTTTTTATTTTGTTCTGTTTCACAGCCTGCTCATCATAAGCAGCTGCTTCACGCTCTACAAAAGTGATCGCACCAGTAGGACAAACAGGTAAACAATCACCCAATCCGTCACAATAATCATCACGCAAAAGTTTTGCCTTACCATTCACCATACCAATTGCTCCTTCATGACAAGCTTCTGCACACAACGTACAACCATTACATTTTTCTTCATCGATATGAATAATCTTTCGGATCATATCCGTATCCTCCTTTTGTTTATTGCTTGAAGTTACGGACTTATCTTACTACAATAATTTCAGTATGTCTGTTGTTATAACAACGAAAATGAAAAAACAAAACAATGATATACACTCTGTATGATAGTAGCATAAATTTGCAGCTTAGTTTCAGTAGCATTGTTTTATAGCTTATAATGTAATATATTGAATTAGGAGGAGGAACAATGAAAATTAAATTACAGGAAAATAGTAATCAAAAAGAACTTGAAATATTCATTAAATGTTCGCGTATTGACAAAAAGGTCAAGTGTATTGTTTCACTTGTGAAATCTGTTGACAATACCATCAAATGCAGTTCGAACAACCAAGAGTTTTGGATTGATGCTTCCCGTATTTATTATATTGAAAGTGTTGATAAAAAGACATTTGTCTATTGTGAAAAATCTGTATACCGTACAGAGTTTCGTTTATATCAGTTAATGGAACAACTTAGTTCTTCAGACTTTGTACAAATTAACAAATCGTGTATTTTAAATATGAATATGTTGGAAAGCATTCTCCCTTTAATCAATAGCCGTTTGGAAGCTACTCTTATAAATGGGGAGCGGCTATGTGTTACTCGTAGGTATCTTCAAGATATTAAATCTAAATTACAGGAGAGGTAATAAGATGAAAAAATTACTAACAAAGATATTAGCTACAACAGGGCTAACTTTAATTACGCTAGCTACTATTGCTAGTCTATGTGGTGGAAAATTTTTGTTTATCAGCAGTGTCTATCAGTCTCTTGCTGTAAATGTGATTATTTATTTGGGATTAAATATTATCCAAAATATTGAAAGTGAATATTTTATCATTGACGTGTTTCGTGACGTTACTTTTATACTCTTTATACTCACTGCTGGTTATCTTTTTGACTGGTACAAAAGTACTCCTCTTTGGGTGGTTATTATTATGAGTGTAATCATATATGTTATAAGTTGTTTTATCAATATAGTAAAAGTTACCGATGATATTGCATTTATTAACAATCAGTTAGAAATAAATAAAAAGAAAGATTAGGGGATGAAAACCTTTATGTCAAAAATATTGGCATCACAAAATATAACAAAGATATTTAACAAAAAAGAACAAGTTTTAAAAGGCATTTCTTTAGAAATTGAAGAAGAAACTTTTACCACAATTTTGGGCCCCAGCGGCTCCGGTAAGTCAACTCTTTTAAATATATTATCAGGGTTATTAAAACCGACCTCTGGTAAAGTTTTGTATAAAGAAAAAGAAATATCGTCATTTACAGAACGTCAACTTGCGAACTGGAAGCGCAATGAAGTGGGCCATGTTTTTCAAAATTACATGCTGCTAAATAACCTGACAGCTAAAGAAAATATTAAAATAGGAGTACCTTCTCATTCTACATCACTACCATTTGATAGACCTTGATGAAGCAAACAGTAAAAAAGTTATAGAACTTCTACATAACTTAAAAAATACTTTTGGTATCAGCATTCTTTTTGTAACACATAATCTTCAAATTGCTGAAACCGCTGACAGGGTCATTACAATTAAAGATGGCTTGTTGTTTGACGACAAAATTAATACTAATCCAATATCTGCACGTGATATGGTTTGGGGGAGGTAAAATGATGTATTTATGTAAACAAATTACCAGAGAAATATTAAAAAACAAAATATTTATTTTTTTACTGTTTTTACTAAGCATATTTACTTCATTCATGTATTTTTTTGTCCGTTTTTCAATTGATGCTAATATGAAAGTATTAAATTCTTTATCTGTATTGAGCAAAAACCAATTACTTTATCAAAATGCGTTAAATTCAAATATAATTCTAGCTCAAAACTTTCTGATTGTTTTAACAGCATTGACATCTTTTGTATTTATCATGTTTTTTTACAGATTTTATAAATCAAACGGAAAACAAATCGGCTGTTTAAGAGCATTGGGGTATAAAAATAGTGTATTAAGAAATTATTTCGTAAGTTTTACGGCACTACTTTCTTTTATTGGATCCCTATTTGGCTTTATTTTTGGAAAATTAGGATCAAATATTCTTATAAACGCAAATAAACAATCCTATAATGTAACAGGTCTCATAAAAGGCATTAATTTTTCAAGTATTATCATTGGTTGGTTTGTTCCTATGACTATATTTTGTATTGTAACATTTTTTAGCTATCAATTCGTTGGACATATGGAAATTGGTAATTTAATTTCTGGCACAAGTAATAAAAGAGGATTTTCAAAATTATTAAAATTCGTAAACAGTTTCATCAAAATTCTGCCCATTAAAAATAAAATTCCTTATCGCATCGCTTTTAGAAAACCGATTTCAGTTTTACTTATTATTACTGCCATTATGGGATTTACTGTTATGTTTGTTATGGGGTATTCATTAAATATGATCAGCAAAAAAGTTTTTTTATCACAAACTGTTGGGCATAAATATCTATTTGATACACATTTTGCAAAATTTAAAACAAGTGATGAAGAAAAAAATAATGCTATGTATTATCTGAGTTACGATATTGTTGTTACATCTCCCAATGGCACAGAAGTGGAACAGCAAATTATCGGTATAGAACAAAATGATGGAATATTAGCACTTCAAAATAAAAATGGCGAACTACTTGCTCCTACTAAAGAAGATAGTGTTTATATCTCTCCTGCTTTAAATGAATTATATGGTTTTAATATTGGCGACAAAATTAT
Source organism: Candidatus Epulonipiscium sp. (assembly GCA_012520595.1). Classification (GTDB taxonomy): domain Bacteria; phylum Bacillota; class Clostridia; order Lachnospirales; family JAAYNZ01; genus JAAYNZ01. The sequence goes on from JAAYNZ010000095.1 coordinate 13,210, forward strand.
GCTTATATTTAACAATAAAGATTATGCTTTGACAATTAAAGATATAGCCGATAATGCAAAACTAAAATCCGTTTATATATCAAAAACCAGCTAGCCCATATTTTAAACCTTCCAGAAAATGCCTACAATGGTGTGCTAAGTATAGAAAGAATATGGGATAATAAAGGCCCAACAACAACCTATGAACAAAAAATCACAGATCTTAAAAGAGATTTCGTATCCAATCGAAATAGTGCAATTATTAATCAAAGTATTGGCTGTATTGCTGGATATATTCTCCTTTTTTGGCTCTTTTGCTAAATTTTCAAGATAATATAAAAGATATGTTGATTTTACACCTAATGGGTTATGAACCTAAAGCAATAAAAAAATTATTGATTAATGTTTATAGACCTATTCTTGTGGTATCTTTCTTGCTAACACTTATACCAAGTATCATAATCGCTCAATGGGTACAAAAATCACTCTCCATTCAAACAGGCGATTATATGCCTTTCCAAACAAACACCTTGTTTATATTCATTATTTTTATTTTGTTAAATGTTCTCTACTCTTTAGTACAGATTACTTTCATCAGAAGAATCAAGAACGTTATCAACAAAGAAAGCATAACTGATTATACAAACGTATCTTAAAAAGTATCTCTATCAGATTTACCTATAAAACTTAGATTTTAAATCCTCCGTTTCAATGTTCTTTATAAAAGAATACTATTATACTTTCTTCAGATAAAAGGTGTTTTTTTAGCTAATTCGATAAGCTCTAATGTAAGAAATTAGGATTGATTGAATGCAATTTAATTTAATCTACGTCACTGTTCATTCTTTTACTAAATATCAATACAGCCAAAATAAAAATTACAGTTGCATATCCTATTACCCACCAAAGATGTGGAAACATTCTACTATAGTTACCAACAAGTACCTCTTTACCAGCATCAACCGCATGAACAAAAGGGAGTGCATAAGCAATCTGTTTAAAAGTTCCACCGACTAAATTTAAATCAAACCATGTACCAGACAGCCATGCAGCAAGATTTGTAAGTAATGCACCGCAAACTCCACCAACTTGTTTATCTGTAAGTAAACTTCCTGCCAATAGCCCAATTCCTATAAAAAGAATGGATGTTGGAATGAGTACAATAAATACCATCAATACATTAACACTCATTGTAAGTCCAAGGAAAAATGCTGCAATAAAACAAATAGCACTTTGCACTATTGCAAATGGCAAAAGTGGCAGTGTATAACCAAGTATAAAATTAGCTCCAGTAAGAGGAGATGAAAACAATCTCATTAAAAACGATGTGCTTCTATCTTTTGCAATAAGCATTCCAGAAAACAATGAAATAAATGAAAATCTGAAAACAGCAATTCCAGGCACAAGATTTTCGATTTCAAATAAACTTACTGGGACATTAGATTGAATGATAGAAAGTAAAAACAGTATGGCTAATGGGAATCCTATACCAAAAGCCAAGTTTAAGGGGTCCCTTAAAATTTCCTTGGTATTTCGTGAAGCAAACGTTAATGTTTTCATATAAATACACCTCCATCTGTAGAAAGAGCAATAAATGCATCTTCAAAATTTTGTGCATTTACACCTTCCATAAGTTCCCTTGCTGTGCCAACTGCTGTTTCTTGTGGAGATACACCTATTTTTTCTTTTACAGCAAAGGAATTTTTAACTATACTATCTCCAAGTAGTATTGCATCGCCACTTGTTGGGCTACACAAACATGAAAGTATTTTAATTGTTGTTGTTTTTCCTGCTCCATTTGTACCTAGTAATGAAAATAATTCTCCTTCTTCAATAGATAAATTAAGCTTGTTTACTACTACTTTTTCGTTGTGCTTTTTTTCAAGGTCTATGGTTCTTATCGCAATCATTTACCTTCATCCTCCATCTTACTAACATTTTTGATTTCTTTTGCAAATTCCGTCAAGTGTTCATTATTTTCGTTATTTTCATTCTCATCAGGCTTATATTTGCCGCTAAATATTTCATCAGCCATTTTATCAAAGTAATCAAGTCTCTGAATAGCTATTCCTCTTTCTACATCTGCAAGTAAAAGAAGTGTATCACCTGGTTCTATCTTAAACATATCTCGTGCTTCTTTTGGAATTACTATTTGTCCTTTAGATCCCACCTTTACAGAGCCCATATACTTATCTTGTACCCCATTTTCACGATTTTCCTTGTTTTCATTTTTCATATAATATATCTCCTTCCTTTTAATATTTTACAGTATGTTAAGTTGCATATGTTTGTTTTGTATGACTTGTATTACTTGTTATGCTCCTAGAACTATTTTATGTCAATAAAAAAGCAGGCCTTTTCATAGAGCTTTTTCTACGATTTCTCCTGCTTTTTAAAGAACTTCATTTAATTGTTGAAGGACTCTTTTTATATTAAAACATAATACAGTAGTATGATAATTCCAAGTATAATCCGATACCAACCAAACACTCTGAAATCGTGCTTTTTAATATATCCCATTAAAAATTTTATAGCAAGTACCGATACTATAAAGGCTACCACCATGCCAATCCCAAGAGTAAGAAGTTCTAAATTTGTAAAATTAAAACCAAACTTTAACAATTTAAATGCACTTGCACCAAACATTGTCGGCATGGCAAGAAAAAAGCTGAACTCTGCCGCTACTACTCTAGATACGCCGATCATAAGAGCACCGATAATGGTTGCACCGGAACGTGATGTCCCGGGGATAAGAGAAAGCACTTGAAATACTCCAATCATAAGAGCCTTTTGATAGCTAATTTCTGCTAATGTGTTTGTTTTTGGTTTACATGTTTTATTCCAAGCCTCAACAACGATAAACAACACTCCATAAAATATAAGCATTGCAGCAATTACAATAGGAGTACCTAAGTGTGCTTCTAGGAAGTCATCAAACAAAAAGCCTATCACTCCCGACGGAATACACGCCACCAACACCTTAAACCATATGGAAAAAATGTCTTTTTTGATTATTGGCTTTTCTCTAAAGTCAAAGGGAAACATCTTACCCCAAAATATAATTACAACAGCTAAAATTGCTCCAAGTTGTATTACTACAAAGAACATTTCCTTAAACGATTCACTCATATTAAGCTGCAACAATTCGTCAACAAGTAACATATGCCCTGTACTACTAATAGGTAGCCACTCAGTAATGCCTTCTATAGTGCCGATAATAACCACTTTTATTAATTCTAAAATTTCCATAAATAAGCCTCCTTATTTAACATCCTGTTTTTTAAAATAAACAAAACTCAAAAAAACTCCAATGAAGAAAACAATCAATATGATAACAAGAGCTGTTTCAATCGAATAGTTATACTTTGCAATATCTCTGCTTGCAATCAAATAAGGAGATGACCAGGGAAACAATACCGCTAACTCTTCATTAGCAAGTGCAACGTTGCCAAGGACTACTGTCGCAACAACAATAATTGGTGAAGCCAAATTTTTAAACCAAAGTGTTATAAATACGAAAGGCGACATTGTAAGATATAGTAAAAAGGCCCCTAGAAAATACTCTTTAAATGACTGCATAATAACAGTAGCACTAAACTCAGCGGCATTGCCAACAATACTTAAAAACAGAGTGGATACCCATGCTACTGCTGTTAAAATCATCATCCATACAAAAAACATTAAGAATTTTGCTGTTAAAAAAGCCTCTTTTGAAACAGGAACAGTAAGCATTGATTTCAGGGTATTTTCAGTATATTCACGACTGAAAAGATAGGCAGCTATCACTCCGTAAACAATAATGCCGAATAGAAGAAGCACATATAAATTTGTCTGTTCTAGCATATCCCAATAAGTAATGACCTTATCAGGTTCAGTAATTTTAGCTTTTATCAATCCAGCAAAAACCATAATCGGTGCTACCATTGCACCTAAAATACTGATAAAAAACATCTTTGAACGTTTTAGCTTAAAAAATTCACAATAAAGCAGATTAATCAAGTTCTACACCCCCAATCAAATTAGAGAAATAATCCTCCAGTTCTTCTTCACTAACATTGATTTTTGATACTAAAATCCCGTTTTCTACAAAGCACCTATTGAGCTTTGATCTCATCTCAAAATTAGTATATATGCGAATACTACCGTTTTCATGTACACTATAATCTATAAGTTCAAACTTTTGCTCAAGCAGAAGACAAGCTTTGCTTTCATCTGATACTACAAACTCAACATATTGCCTGTTGCGTTGGTGAAGCTCCTGCATGGATACCTCCTCAATAAGCCTGCCTTCATGCATAACTCCGATAATATCTGCAATTTGCTCAATCTCACTTAAAATATGGCTTGAAATAAGTATTGTTACGCCTTTTTCAATACAGAGCATTTCAAGGTATTTTCGCACCTCTTGTATAC
>JAAYNZ010000096.1 GCA_012520595.1 Candidatus Epulonipiscium sp.
GCTAGGAGGACAATTGACCAGCCAGGCTGTGCCATTAGATGAAAATCGGTGGATTGAACAATTTGGTTGTACCTATCGTTATCGGCAATTTCGAGAAGGGGTTCGCAACTATTATAGACGCCACTTTCCATTAACACCAGAAGCAAGACAAGTGCAATACTTAAATCCTGGGAATGGAACAGTCAGTCGAGTCTGCCATGATCCACGAGTAGCCGTAGCAGTGTTAAATGAGATGCTAGCTCCTTTCCTTCTCAGTGGACGTCTTACGGTTATGATGGAACATAAGATTAAAAAGGTAGAGACAGCAGGGGATCGTATCCAAGCTGTTACAGTAGAAAATATACGAACCAAGCAAGAAAAAGTACTTGTTGGGTCTTACTTTTTAGATGCAACAGAATGTGGAGATGTCCTTCCTTTAGCTGGAGTAGAATACGTAACAGGTTCTGAATCTCAAAAAGAAACAGGGGAGCTTCATGCTTTACCAGGTGAAGCCGATCCTTTCGACATCCAATCCATTACCTGGTGTTATGCCGTTGATTATATGGAAGGGGAAGATCATACAATTGAAAAGCCAGAACAATATGAATTTTGGAAAAATTATCGAGTGGATTTTTGGCCTGATTCGTTATTAAGTTGGAAAAGTTCTCATCCCATTACCAATGAACCCAGAGAGCATACACTATTTCCTGTGGACGATCGACATGCTTTATGGACCTATCGAAGGATTGTAGATAAAAATAATTTTGTGCCAGGAACTTTTGATAGAGAAATTACCATTGTCAATTGGCCGCAAAATGATTATTGGCTAGGTCCAGTTTATGAGGTAGAAGAAGAGGAAGTCAAGAAACATTTAGAAGGAGCCAAGCAACTTAGTCTATCTTATTTATATTGGATGCAAACAGAAGCTCCAAGACCGGATGGTAAAATCGGATACCCGGGATTACGTTTACGAAAAGATGTAGTAGGAACAGAAGATGGCTTAGCCATGTATCCCTATATTCGAGAATCACGTCGGATTAAAGCCGAATTTACCATTTTAGAACAACATATTAATCCTATGGCGAGAAAAGAAGAGACAGCAGAAAAATTTAAAGATACTGTAGGAATTGGTCATTATAGCATGGATCTCCACCCTAGTACAGCGGGAAGAAATTATATTCATATGTCTTGTTTGCCTTTTCAAATTCCATTAGGTAGTTTGATTCCTATTCGTATGGGAAACCTCCTACCAGCCTGTAAAAACATTGGAACAACTCATATTACCAATGGGGCTTATCGATTACATCCTGTAGAATGGAACATTGGAGAAGCAGCAGGTTTATTAGCTGCCTATGCTTTAGATCAAAAAATTTCTCCGCGTGGGATTCGTAATACAGAAAATCAGTTACAAGATTTTCAAAAGGTACTTCAAAAGCAAGGTGTGGAATTAGAATGGCCTAAAGTAGGTAATTCATTTTAAACTTCTGTTTTTCTATGACTTTATCATTTTCCACACAAAGAAAACCTAGTATTTATAAGGGTTTATGAAAAAGTCTCCTGGATTTTTAGGTTTTGCTTAAGAGACAGAAATTGAAAGATTTACGATTGAAATTAAAGATGTTATAGTGAAATTGACCCAAAAGAAAGCCTAAAATCTAAAAAATTGAGGAGGTAGTTTATTATGTACAAAAAAAGTACAAGTAAATGGCGACGCATGATTAGTTTAAGTTTAGTGATTGCGTTAGCTGCATCATTAATGATTGGATGTGGTAAGAAACAGACCACAAACCAAGAAGAAAAACCAAATACAACAGAAACAACACAAAAAGAAGAGAAAAAAGAAGAAGCGAAAGAAGAAGCACCTGATTATGGTGACACAGGCGGACTTATTTTACCTTTAACAGACAAACCTGTTACATTAACTATGTTAGTACCTACAGCAGTTCTTGATTTAGAGAAAAAATTTGCCTTTCAAGAGCTAGAAAAAAGAACAGGTTTAACATTAGATGTACAAGAAGTTCCAGAGTCTGCTTATGCAGAAAAATTTAAAGTTATTTTAGCTTCTGGTAAATTACCAGATATTATGCTAACGGGTGCATATAAAGAAATTAATAAAATTGCAGAAGATAGTAATGCTTTAGTTGCGATTAATGAACATGTGGATATTTTACCTAACTTCAAAAAAGTGTTCGTAGACAATCCTGAAGCAAGTTGGGCATTAAAATCGTACTCAGCACCTAACGGAAATATGTATATGTGGCCTAAATACAATTCTGAACGGGTTGTTAACCATGGATATTTATTTAGAAAAGATATTTTTGATAAACATGGTATTAAAGAATGGACAACAACAGAAGAATTCTATGATGCACTTAAGAAATTGAAAGAAATCTATCCAGATTCCACACCTTTTGTAAGTAAATTAAAAGAATCTCTTTTCAATCGTATGTCTTATGGTTGGGGCATTAAAGTTCCAGCAGCAGGCGGAAGAGATGTTGCTTATTATAATGAAGATGAAAAAGTATGGAAATCTTCTGTAACGGCTCCCGAATTTAAAGAAATGTTAGACTTCATTAAAAAACTATATAATGAAGGATTACTTGACCCTGAATTTTTAACAGATACACAAGAAAGCTGGTCAGGAAAAATGGCCCAAGATGGCAAAGGTTTTGTAACTTTTGACTGGGTAGGACGAATGGATATGTTCCGTGAGCAAGTAAAAGATACCAATCCTGATTATGACCTTCGATATGCACTTCCAGTAGGACCTGTTGGACAATGGTTAACACTGTCCAAAGTATCTGGTTATGGTGTAGCTATTGCAGATAACAAAAATAAAGAGTTATCTTTAAAATTAGTAGACTACTTAACCAGTCCTTCCGGAGCAGAATTGATGACCATGGGAGTAGAAGGGGTTACCTTTGTACGTGAAAGTGATGGAAGTATTACGTATCCAGAATTCGCTGACAAAGAAACCATTAGTATTAAAGATTTAGAAGAAAAATATGGTATGTTTACAGATGGAACTTATTTAAGAATGGCTGATGATTGTGTATATTTCAACTTATCTGAAAGAGAACAAGAAGCAGCAGATAAAATGGTTGAACACAATCGTTTAGCTCCTAACGATCCAATTTTAAAATTCACAGCTGAAGAAGAAGACAAATTATCTGAATTAGTACCTCCTATTTCTACTGCCGCACTAGAATTTGCTACAAAATATGTAATCGAACCTTCTTATGGTGAAGCACAATGGAACGAATGGATCAAACAAGCAGAAAACTTAAAAATTCAAGAAGCTGTTGATATTCATAATCAAGCACAAAAACGATTTGACCAATAATTAAAGGAAGAGTATAGAGGAGAGAATTCTCCTCTATACTTTCTAAATGAATAAATAGGAGTTGAAAACCATGGCATCCTTAAAAATTGATAAAAAACCAGTAGCCGTGCCACAGCCCAAAAAGCTAAGTCTAATGAAAAAAGTCAAACGAGATTGGCAATTGCTTTTAATTTTATTACCTGGACTCATATTTTATATTATTTTTCGTTACGGTCCTATGTACGGCATGGTTATTGCCTTTAAAGATTATAACGTATACAAAGGGATTATTAATAGCCCCTGGGTAGGACTTAAGCATTTCCGAAACTTCTTTACGGATCCTGCTTTTATAAAATTATTTCGCAATACATTTATGTTAGGAATTTATAATTTGTTCTTTACATTCCCTTTTCCCATTCTTTTTGCCATTCTTTTAAATGAAATACGAAATATAAAATTTAAAAAAGCAGTGCAAACGGCTAGTTATCTACCTTCCTTTTTATCCATTGTTATCATATCCAGTATGGTCATTGACTTTTTATCACCATCCAATGGTATTATTAATAATATTATCGCTTTTCTTGGAATGGAGAAAATTTATTTTATGATTCGTCCAGAATGGTTTCGAACCGTATATGTAGCATCAGAGGTATGGGCTAGAATGGGATTTGATGCGATTCTTTTTATTGCAGCCATTACTGGAATTGATCAAGCTCTTTATGAAGCAGCTGAATTAGATGGTTGTGGAAGATTGAAAAAAATGTGGTATATTACCATTCCCAGTATATTACCCACCATTGCTACCTTATTTATTTTAAAGTCAGGATCTGTTTTTAGAATTGGTTTTGAAAAAGTATTACTTCTTTATAATCCAGCTACTTATGAAGTAGCAGATATTTTTGCCACTTATGTTTATCGTAAGGGATTTGAAGATATGAACTATAGTTATGCAGCAGCAGTAGGACTTTTTGAATCCATTGTTGCATTAACCATGTTGCTTATTACCAATGCCATTAGTAAAAAATTGAGTGAACAAAGTATATGGTAGGAGGGATCAGTTATGAAAAAGAAAAAATGGACATTATTTGATTATGTAAACACGTTGATTATGTTGCTTGTACTGCTGATCACTCTATATCCTTTTATCTATGTGGTTTCTGTATCTTTAAGTGATAGCAGTTACATTTTACAAAATAAGATTACTTTTTACCCACGAGGCATTAATCTAAAAGCTTATAAAATGATTTTTGAATCGCCTAAAATACCAAAGGCCTATTTAAATACGATTATTTATACTGTTGTAGGTACCACCATCAATGTTTTTCTAACAGCTATTACCGCTTACCCTCTAGCTAAGAAAGATTTGGTCGGTAAAAAAATATGGATGACGATGATTATTATCACCATGTTTTTTAGCGGTGGGATTATTCCAAGTTTTATTATTGTACAGCGTTTAGGAATGATCGATACCATTTGGGCTATTGTAATTCCCAATGCCATCTGGACCTATGAATTGATCATTACCAAATCTTTTTATGAATCATTACCAAATAGTTTATATGAATCAGCTGTTATTGATGGGGCTTCTGAATTTAGAATTTTATTTCAGATTTTTATTCCTTTATCCAAAGCTTCTCTAGCATCTATTACATTATTTTATGTCATGGGACATTGGAACAGCTTCTTTATTCCTATGATTTATTTAAATGATATGAAAAAATATCCACTACAAATTATATTAAGGGATATGCTTATTTTTGATACAGCCAGAAGATCTGAGTCTTTAGGGGAATATGCAGCCTTGACGCCTGAAGCATTAAAAAATGCAACCATTGTTGTTTCAATTCTTCCCATTTTAGCTTTATATCCTTTTATGCAAAAGTATTTTGTTAAAGGGGTTATGTTAGGATCCATCAAAGGATAAAAAGCAAGAATCAAAATCAAGTTGATCAAATGAAGGAGTCGATAGAATGGAAAAGAAGACCATTATCGTCATAACAAGACAAACCAGTGATTTGTCTTCCTTGCTAGAGAAAGTTTCTATCGTTCATGAAATGCAACCTGGACAATTAGTAAAAGAACAATTAGACAAAAGTGATGCTATTGCTATTCTAGGTGGTACCCATGAAGAACCCATTGTTTTTCAACCAAAAGAAAGGATATGGCTAGAAGAACAAATACAAAAAGGAAAAAAAGTATTTTGTGAATACTGTCAGAGTTTAGGTGATGTATATTCCCCCACCCCTGTATCCACAAGAGCTTTTCGGCTTATATTTTGTGGAGAAGAAACTTCCATTGAAGGCCTTAAAAAAGGAGATGTATTAGAAGACCAATGTAATATGGTTACCAAACCTCATGATATTACATGTTCTCATAAAACACCTATTTTGCAATATATGGATACTGATGTTCATGCTTATGAGCCGAATGTAGATAATGTTGTGAAAAGCCAAATCTCCAATCGGGCTCTTTGGTTTGATGAACCAGAAAACCTACTCTTTTGTTCTTTTCGTGTAACGAATTTTATTCGAGCTCGTTTTGCACCTAAGGCTAAGTGGAAGTCTTTGATTCAATATCTTATTCATTGGCTGACAGGAGAAAAAATTAGTTTTGATTTGATTGAGGAAGAGTATTCTATCAAACCTTATCAAGAAGGTGAAAATTTAGAACAACGCCTAA
>JAAYNZ010000097.1 GCA_012520595.1 Candidatus Epulonipiscium sp.
CCATAGTATAGGAAAGGCCTTGTTCCTTGGCTAATTGTTGTAATCGAGAAACCATATGATAATCATAAGGGCCGGAAGAATCTTTTACACAAATGGACACATCTTGCTCTGTACAAGTCAAATCATCCCCCATGGCACCCATATCAATGGCAATCAGTTCATCAATATCTTCCGGTAGATAGGAAGAACCATGACCAATTTCCTCATAAACAGAGATAAACACTTTCAGTGTACAAGAGGGTTTTACTCCTGTTCGATGGAAGTATTCCAACAATCCTAACAAAATGGCTACTCCCGCTTTATCATCCAAATGTCGAGACTTTACAAAACCATTTTCCATAACAACGGTACGAGGATCAAAAGAAATAAAATCTCCTACACCAATTCCTAAAGCTTCCACATCTTCCTTTGAAGACACCAGTTCATCGATACGAATTTCCATATTTTCTTCGCTGCGTTCTAATTTTCTAGCATCAGCATAGACATGAACCGATGGTTGAGTAGACAAAACCGTTCCAGAAAAACTTTTTCCGCATCGAGTATGAATCTGGCAGTATTCTCCTTCCACTGTTGGCATCATATAACCTCCAATGGGAGTAAAACGAATCATACCTGAACTTTTGATAGAACGAACCATTGCCCCCAAGGTATCCACATGAGCAGAAAGACCCAAAGTAGAACCAGGATCTTTTCCAGGAACCGTAACAATACCACATCCCTTTTGAGTATATTCCATAGTAAAACCAAGATTCTCTATCTTTTTTTTAACTTTCTCCATAATACCATGACAATAGCCACTAGGACTAGGAGTTAAAAGAAGTTCTTTTAATACATGGACAACATAATCCTGATTTAATTCATTCTTCATTTTTATATCACCTCTCTTTTAAAATAGCACATTCAATACTCTTTTTCAATGATTCCATCCCTTCTTTCTTTGACGAAAAAAGATTAAAAGCATATAATAAAAGAAAAAGAGCATCATAAAAATAGAAAAGGAGAAGATGGTTATGATACAAGAAGTACCCTACACCCAATATGCAGAAGAAGTGGTTCACCAACTGCCCAAAGGAGCTTTTCTTACTACCAAAAAAGGAGAAGAAATCAATACCATGGCCATTGGTTGGGGGACCCTTGGAGTCATTTGGAATCGCCCTATTTTTACCGTAGCCGTTCGATATTCTCGACATACCTACGACCTATTAAAAGGAGCCACCGAATTTACCGTCAGTATTCCCCTAGAAGGAAATCCACATATTAAAAAAGCCTTAGGATTTAGCGGCACCCACTCAGGGCGGGAAGTAAACAAATTTGAAGAATGTCAAATCACTGCTGTACCAGGTCAAAAAGTAGAGGTACCCATTATAGGAGAATGTGAACTTCACTATGAATGCAAAATCGTATACCGACAAGCCATGGAACCAGCCCTAGTAGAGGAAGCGATTAACCAACGATTTTATCAAGGAAACAATGATTATCATGTTATTTATTATGGAGAAATAGTTGCTTGTTACCTAAAAAAATAAAAAATAAAAATTACCAGAAGGCATAAGACTTCTTTTTGCAAAAAGCGTATATAATAATAAGAAAGATGATACACTTAAAAAACAAGGAGGAACTAGGTATGAAAGAAGAAAGAATGTTAATTTTGCGATTACTCCAAGAAAATAAAATTTCTGCAGAAGAAGCAGAAAAATTACTTACCGCTTTGAATCATCCAACGACAAGTACTATGGAAGAAAAAGACATA
>JAAYNZ010000098.1 GCA_012520595.1 Candidatus Epulonipiscium sp.
AAAATGAAAGCAGAAGGACTGATCAAAGGAGTTGGAAATAACAATTTTGCACCTAAAAAAGATACCTTACGATCCGATGCAGCAGTTATGATGTATCGACTGATCAATGGGTTTGAAGTTCAATAGTTTTTTATTCTTTTTAAAGACAACAAAACACCTTAAAGAGTCTGTTACTGGACTCTAGAAGGTGTTTTGTTGTCAAGAGTAGAATCAGGAAGATCATAATAAGGACAATCCACATGACTTACATTTTTAAATTGTGAAGATATGGATGTAGGAGATTGTAATGTACATTTACCTTCTTTTTGATAACGGCAGGGATAAATACAATTAATATCCATGACCTTACCTCCCTTATGATTTACCGATTGGATCAATACCATAGAACATGGACATAACTATAGTCTGCACAAAAATAAAAGAATCATGAATAAAATTTATAGGAATACATTGTTTTTTAAAAGTGAGATAGTGTATTATACATTTATAATAGTAAAGGAGGAATAACAATGGGTCAATACAGTGTTTTTGATATTGTAGGACCAGTTATGATAGGACCTTCCAGTTCTCATACAGCAGGAGCTGCACGGTTAGGATATATGGCAAAAAAAATTGTAGGGAATGGGATACAAGAAGTTTACTTTTATCTTCATGGTTCCTTTGCCAAAACCTATAATGGGCATGGAACAGATAAAGCTTTATTAGCAGGAGTTATGGGATATTTACCTGATGATGAAAGAATTCGAGATGCCTTTTCTTTAGCAAAAAAGCAAGGTCTTCTTTATCACTTTATGGAAGCTGATTTAGGGGATGTTCACCCGAATACAGTGAAGATGAAAATCATTATGGATACAGGGGAGGAATGGGAAATTACAGGATCTTCCATTGGCGCAGGAAAAATAAAAATTATTAAGATCAACACCATGGAAGTTGATTTTGCAGGGGAATATACGACTTTAATTACATACCATATTGATCGTCCTGGTATTATTGCAACCCTTACAGCTATTTTGGCAAAATATAAGATTAACATTGCTTTTATGAAACTATTCCGGGAGAAAAAAGGATCTAAAGCCATATTAATATTAGAAACCGATGAACATATTGAAAAAGAAGCAGTAAAAGAAATACTGCAAAACAAAGACATTGAGATCGCAAAGGTAATCGAGCCTATCTAATGGAAAGGAGAATCAGATATGGAATTTAAGACAGGAGCAGAATTATTGGATTTCTGTGAAAAACAAGGATGCGCCATTTATCAAGCCATTGTCCTACAAGAAAAAACAATGTATGAAAAAAAGGACGTAGAGATTTATGAACAAATGAAAATAAATCTAAAGGTTATGCGAGATTCTGTTAAAAATGTGTTGGAAGGTAAAGAGGTAAGTAGAGGTCAAATCATTGGAGGGGAAGCAAAAAAATTAAGAAAAAGATACAAGACTGAGATTCCTGTTTGTGGAATGACTATGGCCAAAGCCATTAGTTATGCTTTAGCCACCATGGAGACCAATGCTACTATGGGAAAAATTGTGGCAGCACCTACAGCTGGTTCCTGTGGCATTTTACCTGCTATTTTATTAAGCATAGAAAATACCCATCAAATATCAGAACAGTTATTATTAAATGGTTTATTAACAGCAGGAGCCATTGGCACTATTATTGCTAAAAATGCTACCTTATCAGGGGCAGAAGGAGGATGCCAAGCAGAAGTTGGTTCTGCCTCCGCCATGGGAGCTGCTGCCATTATAGAAATGATGGGAGGAACTCCCAAACAGGCTTTGGATGGAGCAGCCATTGCTCTTAAAAATCTTATGGGGCTTATTTGCGATCCCATTGCAGGATTAGTAGAAGCCCCTTGCTCCAAGAGAAATGCTATAGGAACAGCCAATGCTTTGATTTCAGCAGAAATGGCTTTAGCCGGCATTGAAAGTGTGATTCCCTTTGATGAGGTAGTAGACGCTATGTTCCAAGTAGGAAGGATGATGCCTTGTACTTTACGTGAAACAGCAGAAGGAGGAGTAGCTGCTACACCTACAGGAAAGCAAATAAAACAACAAATTTTTCAAAAACATTTATGACAAATTTATTACAGTTTTATTTCAAATAAGGTTTTGCCTTTCATAAACCACCAAAATTTGATATAATTTTTCATGAAGGATATTGGATGTCCATCTGAAAAAGCATCTCATAAAAATATAAAATTCGATAATAACATACAAATCCTTATAAGATGATGAATTTATTGACTTAGGAGGGGAAAAATGAAAAATAAATTTTGGTGGGTATTATTAGTTGTATTCTTTTTTATAGGAGTTCATGTATATGCAGCCCCAACTTTACAAACGTTAACATTACAGTATGATGGACAAGTCCATGTATACCAAAGCAGACCCATTACCTTACAAATTGATGGAAAAATAATTTCTACTGGTGCAATGCCTGCTATTATTGTAGACGGAAGAACTCTGGTACCAGCAAGAGAAGTTTTTGAAAGCCTTGGAGCCGCTGTGGGTTGGAATGAAAACACGAAAGAAATTACGATCTTATCAAAAGAACAGTTTATTACATTACAAATAGGAAATAAAGCAGCCATTGTAGGAGACAAGACACAAACCATGGAAGTTGAACCAAAGCTCATTCAAAACCAGGCTGAAAAAATGACAAAAACAATGATTCCTTTTCGATTTGTAGCGGAAATTTTAGGTTATGAAGTAAGATGGGATCCTCAAAACTATGTTATTGATGCGATTCCTCCACAACCTGTGATACCAGAAGAACCCAAGACACCTGTGGAGCAAAAACCGAATCAAGAGTTGCCTACTGAAACTCCTAGGGATTCGGAACCATCGAATACAAAACAGCCTGTAGATCCGAAAGAACCATTAAAAGATACAATTGAGTGGAATAAGGAAGAAAAGGGAGTTACTTTACCCCTCTCAGAGCCCATTGAGAGACAAGAACATCCTGTGGTTAATATCCATACGATTCAGCGAGTAACAACAGAGCAGCAAGAGGATAGTATTTTTATTGGGGCTGATGGACCTATTAGTTATTTTGAATCTCATACATGGGAAAATAAACTTATTATTGATATTTCCAATGGGAATATGAAATTAAAGAACCTAGATCAAGTGAGTCAAAATCATCCTTTAATTCAGAAACTTGCAGCCAGTCAGTATCAAGAAAATCCTAAGATAACAAGAATTGTTTTTGATTTAAAAAATGCCCAAACCAAATATCATATTGGATTTTCAAAAGATCGTAAGTCCATTACCGTACAATTTTTCCCCAATGAGATTTATCATGTAGCCATGCAAAGCATTGGTGAAGAGGATGTATTATACATAAAAGGTACTTGGGGACCAGAGTTAGAAGTTTCACGTTTAAGTAATCCAGATCGGCTTGTGATCGATCTTCCTTATACGATGAATCCATTTGGAGGGAAAGAAGAAGGAATTAAAGGTAAGTACGTGCAAAGCATCCGTACTAGTCAATTTACTCCTAATACTGCTCGGCTGGTACTCGATTTACAAGGACAACCCGATTATTCCATACAAAAACAAGGAGAAAGTGGAATCATCCTTTGTCTTACTTCTCCTACATATCAACACATGGAATATTCCAACGGAAAGAGTGTTCAGTTAAAATTAAAAAAAGATCCTAAAAATCCTATGCCTCTTTCTCAAGTGGTTCATGAAGATCACTATAATGCTCAAAAGTATATTCTTACTTTGCCAAAAGATTACACATCTTTTTATGGAACTGGTATAATGAAAATTAATGATGGTATTTTAGATCGTATTGAAATAAAAAATAATGACAAGCAACAAACTCAGTTTATTTTCAATCAAAAAAGAATTACTGCCTATCAGGTAACAGAAGATGAAGCTTATATTTATATTACACTGCTTAGACCCAAGGAAGTATACAAGCAAATCGTTGTTATTGATGCAGGGCATGGAGGAAGTGATCCGGGAGCAGGAGCCAATGGATTGAATGAAAAAAGTCTGAACTTGGATATTTCAAAAAGGCTTTGGAAGCATTTAGAACAAGATCCTGCCATAAAAGTCTATATGACACGTATGGAGGATACCTACCCTACATTACAACAAAGATGTGATTTAGCTAATGAATTAGACACAGATTTATTTATCAGTGTGCACAATAATGCGGCTGCTAATACCAAAGTAAAAGGGACAGAGGTACTTTATTTTCCAGATGGAATTCAGTATGAAAATGGATTAACAGGAAAAGGCCTGGCCCAGATCTTATATCAGCATTTAGTAGATCAATTAGGTACTCATCGACGTGGTGTTATTCCACGGGATGACTTATATGTATTAAAGTATACAAAGATGCCAGCAGTTATTTTAGAAATTGGCTTTATAACCAATGCAGAAGATGCAGCTCAATTAAAGACAGAATCTTTTAGAGAGCAAGCAGCACAAGCTGTTTATCAAGGAATACTGGATGTTTTTCAAAAATATCCCACAGGAAGATAAAGGGTTTTATTTGTAGAGTTACCCCTTTTCAATTCCCATAAAATGGTATATAATAAATGGAAATGGGAAAGGGGTGGCTGATTTATGAAGAAGATTATTTTTTTTGGATGTATATTTTTATTCTTTTTTGGAATGAATATGAAAGTCCAGGGAAAAGAAGAAAAGCAAGTAGAAGAAAACATAAAAGCAGGTATTTATCTATATGAAATGCAAGTAAATTTATTGACAGATATCGATCCTATGGTTTGGATAGAAATTCCTTTAGAAACCCAGATGGATGAAAAAGAACAAATCAGCAAAACACTACAATTTCTTTTTAAGTGGTCAGAAGAAGGAGACCGATATAGCTGTATTCCTCAAGGAACCTATATCATTGATGTTAGTTTAGAAGAAGGAGATTGTATTATCAATCTATCAAAGGAAATCCTCCAATATGGAGGAACTTATTTTGAAAAAATGTTATCGGAACAATTACTCTCAACGATTTTTGCCTTTCCACAAGTACAAAAAATGACTTTGCTGATAGAAGGAAATCATCGCCCTTTAACAGAAGGAACAGAGTTATGCAATTTGGAAAGAAGGCATTGGGAGGGACAAAATAAAAAAAGGAGGTTATAAAAATGAAACGTATTGATCAAAGAAATTATGACGATATTCGAAAAGTTTGTATTCATCCTCATTATATTCAATATCCAGAAGGATCTGTATTAATTGAAATGGGTAATACAAAAGTAATTTGTAATGTTTCTGTAGATGAAAAAGTTCCTCATTTTAAAAAAAATACAGGGGAGGGTTGGATTACAGCAGAATATGATATGTTACCAAGGGCTACCTCCATTCGTAATACAAGGGATATTAACCGTCTTAAACAAAACAAGCGAACCGTTGAAATACAAAGATTAATTGGGAGAGCTCTCCGCTCTGTAGTGGATTTAAAAGCATTGGGAGAGCGAAATATAATTATTGATTGTGATGTTATACAGGCCGATGGAGGAACTCGCACTGCATCCATTACAGGTGCTTTTGTGGCTCTACATCTTGCGTGCCAAAAGTTAGTAAAAGAAGAAATTATTGAAACCATGCCGATTCGATCTTACATTGCGGCCATTAGTGTAGGAATTGTACAAGGGGATCCTTTATTAGATCTATGTTATCAAGAAGATAGTCAAGCAGATGTGGATATGAACATTGTAATGAATGAACAGGGAGAGTATGTTGAAATCCAAGGTACAGCCGAACAAGTTCCCTTTTCAAGAAAACAATTAGATCAATTATTACAGTTAGGTGAAAAAGGAATTCAAGAATTGATTCAAATACAAAAGAAGATTTTAGGAGAGTAAAAGCATGAAATCACTTATTTTTGCAACAAAAAATCAAGGAAAAATAAAAGAAATTAAAGAAATACTCAAAGACCTTCCTATCCAAGTCCAATCCTTAGAGGAGGCTGGTATTGATATAGAGATTGAAGAAGATGGTATGACTTTTGAAGCCAATGCCATTAAAAAAGCTAAAACCATTATGGAGATAACAGGAAATCTTGTTTTGGCAGATGACTCGGGGTTAGAAGTCGATTATCTAGATAAAAAACCAGGGGTTTATTCTGCACGTTTTGGAGGTCCTAGCGCAACAGATGAGGAAAAAAATCAAAAAATATTAAACCTTTTACAAGGAGTTGCAGAAGAGAAAAGAACAGCACGCTTTGTTTGTGTAATCGCCGCTGCTTTTCCAAGGGGGGAAGTCATTACGACCCGAGGAACCATTGAAGGAATTATTGCTGAAAAACCAAGTGGTGAAAATGGATTTGGATACGATCCAATTTTTTATGTTCCTGCATACCAATGTACTACGGCAGAAATGGTGCCTGAACAAAAAAATGCAATCAGTCATCGTGGAAAAGCCCTACAGGAAATGAAGCAACAATTGGAGCAAAGGATATAAGGAGAAACAGACCATGAAATTTTTAATCATTAGTGATACTCATGGGGATTTGTATTATGCAATACAATTGATTGAGAAATTGCAGCAACAGATTAAGGGTGTTATTCATTTAGGAGATCATGATGAAGATGCAAAAAAATTACAAAGGCAGTTTTCCACTCTTTCTTTTGCTTATGTAGCCGGAAATTGTGATTTTAGTACAGAAACCCCACGAGAAAAAATCCTAACCATAGGAACAAATAAAGTGTGGCTTCTCCATGGGCATCGACATCATGTTAAATGGGGCTATGATTTTATTTGTAATGAGGCACAAATCAAAGGAGTACAAGGAGTTCTTTTCGGACATACTCATATACCAGCAATAACCTATGAAAAGGATATTTTATTTATGAATCCTGGTAGTATTTCTCGACCACGACAGGAGAAAGGACCTAGTTATGGCCTCTTAGAATTGGATGAGAAAGGACAACTCCATCCTCATATTGGGTATATAAAAAATAAAAACTTGTAAATTTATAAAAAATACTATTGACTAATGTTTATGTATGTTGTATAATACATTTTGTCGGTTTGAGGAAACAACATACTTGCGGGTGTAGTTCAATGGTAGAACACCAGCCTTCCAAGCTGGATACGTGGGTTCGATTCCCATCACCCGCTTTTTACAGGTAAGCACATAGGAGCTAGCCTGTAGGCTTAATATAAAACCAAAGGTCTTCTAAGCTACGTGCCCAAAATCAAACATGTAGGCACGTTTGATGGTGGGTATAGCTCAGTTGGTTAGAGCGCTAGATTGTGGCTCTAGAGGCCGTGGGTTCGAGTCCCACTATCCACCTTATTAATGTTGGGTAGTCGCCAAGCGGTAAGGCACAGGACTTTGACTCCTGCATGCGAAGGTTCGAATCCTTCCTACCCAGTTTAATCAATATTTATCATTCATTA
>JAAYNZ010000099.1 GCA_012520595.1 Candidatus Epulonipiscium sp.
ATAATATAAGAAGACGGCAAAAAATCCATTATCAGACAAAGAAAAGGTGATAGTCATGCAACAACTAGCGTACACACAAAATTCATCTCAAACCCTTCGGTATCGTAAGTTACATCGTAAGATGAAGGCAGGATTTTGGCTTGTTTTATTTTTAGGCTTAGGGATGATCGCTCTTATTTTTACTACTTATTATTTAACAAAACAAGTGAAAGCGGCAGAGAATAAAATAAATACAACATTAAACCAGTATGATGAATTATTACAGGAGCATAATACTCTCCTTCAGGAATATAAAGAAATACAAGAACAACAAGAAACATTAAATCAAAAGTTTCAACTAGAGAAAGAGACATTATTGCAAGAGAAAGAGGAATTATTGAAAGAGGTTGAAAATTTAAAGAAACAAAGTCTTCAAGGAGGAAAAAAAGGTAAAAAAATAGCCTATCTTACTTTTGATGATGGACCTAGTGCGAATACGAAAAAAATTTTGGATACATTGCAGGCAGAAGACGTAAAGGCTACTTTTTTTGTCATTGGACAAGGATTAAAGAATGAAGACAAGCAAGCTCTTATTAAGAGAATTACAGAAGAAGGGCATCAATTGGGAAATCATACTTATACTCATAACTATTCCTATATATACTCCTCTAAGGATGCATTTTTAAAAGAATTGAATCAATTGGAAGAAGAAATTAAAAAATTAACGGGTACAAAAATGACGATGGTTCGTTTTCCCGGAGGATCGAATAATAAGCTATATAAAAAATATAATAAAAGCGGAGAAAATGTGATGGTGCAAATAAAAGAGGAGCTTAAGCAAAAAGGGTATGTATATGTAGATTGGAATGTAGATAGTATGGATGCCAAGACCAAGGAGTTAAAATCCAAAGAAGCCATTACGAAAGCAGTAGTCAGCCAAGCAGTGAAACAAGATCAGGCGGTCATTCTTATGCATGATGCTCAAGCAAAAACTACAACAGCAGAAGCATTGCCTGAAATCATTCGACAATTAAAAGAAAAAGGATATGAGTTTGATATCTTAACTCCCAACTCTACTCAAGTTCAATTTTAAGGAGGAGAACATTTGGAAAAAAAGATATTGGTTTTAGAAGATGAGGAAGATATTCGAGGGTTCATTGTTATTAACTTAAAACGAAAAGGATATCAAGTGTTAGAAGCTGGTACAGGAGAAGAGGCATTAAAAATAATAGAGGCAGAACCTAATTTGTATGTAGCTATTTTAGATATTATGTTGCCAGGGATCAGTGGATTAGAAGTCTGTGAATATTTTCGTAAAAAAGATGAAGAAATAGGCATTATCATGTTGACAGCCAAAACTCAAGAAATGGATAAGGTTACGGGGCTATATACAGGGGCTGATGATTATATTACAAAGCCTTTTAGCCCAGCAGAATTAGTGGCTAGAGTCGATGGTTTATGTCGTAGGGTTGATTTAGTAAAAGGAAAAAGCCAAGAAAATATTTATTCAGGCCCTTTTTGCCTTAATCGTGAGAGTCGAGGTTTATTTAAAAATGAGAAAAAAATTGAATTAACTCAACTAGAATATGTCATTATTCAATATTTCTTAGAAAATCCTGGTGTAGCTCTAAGTCGGGATCAAATTTTAAATGAGGCCTGGGGAGAAAATTTTTTTGGAGATGCAAAAATAGTGGATGTTAATATTCGGAGATTGCGAAAAAAAATTGAGGAAGATGCTTCCAATCCTCAATACATTCTAACAGTATGGGGTTACGGATACCAATGGGGTATGGAGCCTTCCTCTTAGATCAATATGTTTTAATAATATTTAGGACTAGCCAGATGGAATTGTACATCGTTTAGGGCTTCGCCAAAACGTTGAAAATGAATGACTTCCCGTTGTCTTAAAAATCGTAAAGGATCAATAACATCAGGGTCATCTGTAAGATGAATTAAACGTTCATAAGTTGCCCTAGCTTTTTGTTCGGCAGCTAGATCCTCATGAAGATCGGCCACAGGATCCCCTTGGGATTGAACATAAGCGGCAGTCCAAGGAACTCCATTAGCATCGTTCCAATATAAAGCATTATCGTGTTGGGCGTAGTAACCTCCAAGACCCGCTTCTTTTAATTCTTCAGGGGTAGCATCACGAATGAGTTGGTATACCATTGTGGCAATAATTTCCACGTGAGCTAGTTCTTCTGTACCTATATCCGTAAGTAAAGCTTTGGATTTGCCTGTAGGCATGGTATAGCGTTGGGTTAAGTAACGGAGGGCAGCACTGAGCTCGCCATCAGGTCCACCGTATTGTGTTAACATAAACTTTGCCATTTGTAGATCTTTCTTTTTAATATTTACAGGATATTGTAATTTTTTTTCATAAATCCACATAAAAAAATTCCCCCTTTTTCATTATTCCCATGGCCAAGGTTCAGTGACCCATTGCCATGGATATTGGCTTGGTGCATATCCAAAATTAGAAAGGGGCCCGTACTTCATTTCGTACATTCGACGAAGTTGTAAAAGTTCTTGAGTGTATCGATTATACTGCATTAAAGCTTGTTGGCACATAGGATGGGTATCTAAATATAAATTCAAGTCAACAGTAGCAAAATGCAATTGTTGGATTTGTCTTAATAATTTTTCTCTCTCATTCATTGGCATGGGGTTCCCTCCTTATACTCTTTTCCTTCTCTGTGATAGGGTTGGTATAGATTTGGAAACATACTTCCTCTTCTAAATCCTACTTCTAAAGGGACCAATCCTACGTAAGGTTGATTAGGAATATAAGCTTGTGCTAAAGGAAGAGGTGGGTTACAAATAGGTTCCATAGGCATAGGGATGTTTTTATGATCCTTCATAGATCATCCTCCTTTCTACTTATGATTAGAATATGCAGAGAAAAATTTTATGTGAATAGCAAGTTGTGTTATAATGAAATTGTTTTTTAAATAAATGCTTGTTTTGCATGAAAGCAGTACATAAAAAAATTACCTTCAAGTAAAGAGGAAACTTTTTGAGAAAAAATACGTTTAATGAATAAGGGGAATATAAACATGAATAAGTAAAAGAGAGGGCAGCATGTTATTATTTTAACAGTATAGAAAGGAGGGGAATGATTGAGTAAACCAATTATAGAAATAAAAAATTTGCGGAAAGTATATCGTATGGGAGACGAAAAAATAATAGCTCTAGATAACATGGATTTAACCATAGAAAAAGGAGAAGTTTGTTGTCTGCTAGGAACTTCAGGCTCAGGGAAATCAACGCTTTTAAATATGATGGCTGGCCTGGAAAAACCGACAAAAGGGCAAGTCATCATTAAAAGTCAACATGTGGAAAAAATGAATGAAAACCAATTAGCTAAGTTTCGACAAACTAATATCGGTTTTGTCTTTCAATCCTATAATCTGTTGCCTACATTAACAGCCTTAGAAAATGTTAGTTTACCACTGATTTTCAAACGAATACCTAAAAATGCAAGAGATAAAAAAGCAAAAGAGATGCTTGAAGCAGTAGGATTGGGAGAGCGTCTTTCTCATA
>JAAYNZ010000100.1 GCA_012520595.1 Candidatus Epulonipiscium sp.
AATCATAATTTGATTTATTTGTCCTTTACTTCAAACCAAACCCTTTTCAACAAAGTCACCAATATACAAAAAACCATGTTAATTACTATTCTTATGACTCTAATTATAGGAGGGTTCGTTGTTTTTTTACTTTTAAGAACCAACTATAAACCTATTAAAGATTTACAAACCTTATCCTCTAGCATTAATACAAAAAAAAGCAACCCAACAAAAAATGAATTGGATCTAATTCGAAATACTATCGTAGAATTAAGCCAACGAAATAATGAATTAGAATATGAACTCGAGCAAAATATTCTCATTCGCCAAAATTTTTTACTTAACCAATTAATCAACGGTACTATTGGTCATCTCGAAAATTTTCTTTTGGAAAGCGAAAAAGTTCAGCTTAATTTAACAGCAAAATACAATGGCATTGTAGTAGTAAAATCTCCTTCTCCCATTACTTCCATCAGTTCTTTATTTACGACTATGAATATTTTAAATCACCCATTTTGTTATGAGTATTTGATCCAACAATTACCACCGAATATTATGATTTTTATTGTTGGAACAGAAGAAACACTAAATACTCGATTCCCTAGTATTTTACTAAAAGATGAATATGTGATTTCATTAAGTACCTTATATATAAACCTTATGCAAATGCCAAAAGCTTATATTGAAGCACGAACAAATTTAGAACTACAATTATTTTCTGGTTCTTCGATTCAAACCCAAACCTCACTCTTTCATACAGTAGAAAAATTTCTACAAAAATATGAAAACAAACAACGCACTATTCAAGAATTACTTGATCTTGGAGATACCCTCTCCTTGAAAATATTTGTAACTAAAACCACTCATGAACTACAACAAGAAAACATGAATTTTGAATTAATTCGAAATATATATTTAGAAATGATTATCCTTTTTAACACTTTCTTTGAACAAAATAAACAACTTTTTGAATATCCTAATGTTGATTTAACAACCTTCTTTGAAATTAATAATAAAGAAATATTACAAGATATGTTTTTAGAAATCTTTGAAGATATGATTGTAACCATGAATGAAAAATCAGAAACAGATTTACCTGTTTTATCCGTTTCCAGTATAAAAAAGTCCATCCTAAAAAATTACACGGATTGTTCTTTTTCCATTCAACTAATTGCCGAACAGTTTAATGTTTCTGCCTCTTATTTAAGCCAATATTTTAAAGAAAAAACTGGTTCAACGATTTTAGAATATATGACAAATTTAAAAATTGAGAAAGCAAAAGAACTTTTAAAAAATGAAACCTTAACCTTAAAAGATATTTCCCAACAAATAGGATATATCCATGTTTCAAGCTTTATTCGAAGATTTAAGCAAGTAACCAATATTACGCCTAGCGAATATAGAAAACAATCGCAATAATAGATCATTAAAAAAGAAGTTGTTGCCCAGAGAGTAAAACTCTTTGTGCAACAACTTTTTTTAAATCCTAAATATCTACTTCATCTACAATAAATAAAGTAGTTTCTTTTGTCATATCTATCTCATAAGGAGTAATCTCTTCCCCTTTCTTATTCCAAAAAATACGTAAAACAGGTCGACTCGGCATATGAGGATTTTGTTTTACAACAATACCTTTTTCTCCTGTATTTAAAATAATTCCTCTTCCTACTGGGTATACAGCAATATGTTTTATAAATTCTTGTACAATATCAACGTCAAAAGCTTGTCCACTCATACTTATTAAGTACTCGATTACTTCATAAGTCTTAATCCCTTTACGATAAACTCGATCTGATGTCATGGCATCAAATACATCACATATGCTGACCAAACGAACAACTTCATGAATCTTGTCTCCACTTAATTGACTTGGATAGCCAGAACCATCCAAACGTTCATGATGAGCCAAAACAATAATCTTAGAAATAGCACTCATTTCAGAATATCCTCGAAGCACTTGATAGCCATCCTGAGGATGTAACTTCATTTTTTGAAATTCCTCTGAAGTTAAAGGACCTTTTTTATTTAAAATCTCTTCTGGTACAAAAATTTTACCTAGGTCATGAAGAAGAGCTCCTATGGCTACTTCTTTGATCCTAGGTACAGAATAACCAAGGACTTTACACATAATGATGGCTAATGTGCAGACATTTACAGAATGAGAATACGTATACTCATCATAACTTAAAATATCCGCTACATGAATTAAAACTTCTTTTTTATATAAAATCTCATCCATAATTTGATCTACAATGTGATTTACTTCTGTTATGTCAAATTGTTGGGTTTCCTTAATTTTATCTAACATCATTTTAAATTGCTGCTTACTTTATTCCCGAACTGAATAAGATAAAAAATTTTCCTCTTGAATTCCTTTGGAAAATTGATCTTCAATATACAAAGAAACGATGCCCATTTCTTTTAACTTTGAAATATAATTAAGACGTAACGTCATACCTTCTGCTAACAAAATTCTTCCTTGACTATCATATATGGATTTTGCTAATAATTCATTTCCTTTTACATTGTCAATATATATTTTTCTCATTCTTGTTTCCTTTCTCACCCACCCTACTAATGTATACTATCATACTCCAGTTACTATGGATTTGTAAAGAAATTAACTCTTCTTTCTAGGTAAAAAACCATAAGTACATTTAAATAACTCTATTTTTATACCCTTAAAAATATAATGATAATTTTATTTTTTTTAATTTCTTTTTAGGAAATAGTACTAATTGTATTCTGTATACACAAAATTTGTTTTGTTTCTTAGTATATTATTTGTTATATATGTTTTTATTTTGTACATATTGCTTATTTATAAACTTTTTTTTATGCTAAATTGCTTAAAAACTAGTTTTTTATTTGTTGACATTCTCTTTTTGGTATGATATTATTTCATTAGTTAAAAAATTAACATTCATTTTGACTTTTTATTTTACTACTCATTGTTATTTTTTTAACAAGTAACTATTCACTTATTGAATATGAATAATATTTTAACATTAAGTATAAATAGATAATAAAGGAGGATATTTTGTATGGATAAGAAAAAAGATAAAGTTAATGTAGCTACACAAACCCAAACTGTTGATGTCAAAAAAATGATTGATGCTTTAGTTGAAAAAGGACAAAAAGCATTAGAAGAATACATGTCACTAACCCAAGAACAGATTGATCATATTGTAAAAGAAATGGCTATGGCAGGTTTAGATCAACATATGTATTTAGCTAAATTAGCCATTGAAGAAACAGGTCGGGGAATTTATGAAGATAAAATCACAAAAAATATTTTTGCTACAGAATATATTTATCACAGTATTAAATATGAAAAAACAGTAGGTATTATTGAAGAAAATAATCAAGAAGACTATATGGAAGTAGCTGAACCTGTAGGTGTTATTGCTGGAGTAACTCCTGTAACCAACCCAACTTCCACTACTATGTTTAAATCTATTATTTCTACCAAAACAAGGAATCCTATAATTTTCGCATTTCACCCTTCAGCACAAAAATCTTCTTCTGCTGCTGCAAAAATTGTTCGGGATGCAGCTGTTGCCGCAGGGGCTCCTAAAGATTGTATTCAATGGATTGAAACTCCTTCCATCGAAGCCACTCAACTCCTTATGAATCATTCTGGTATTTCTCTTGTATTGGCTACAGGTGGTTCAGGTATGGTGCGTTCTGCTTACTCTACAGGAAAACCTGCTTTAGGTGTAGGACCTGGAAACGTACCTTGCTTTATTGAAAAAACTGCCAATCTAAAACGAGCCGTAACGGACTTGATTTTATCTAAATCCTTTGATAATGGTATGATCTGTGCCTCTGAACAAGCAGCAGTCATTGAAGCTCCTATTTATGACGAAGCCGTTGCTTATATGAAAGCTCATAAATGCTATTTTGCTACTCCTGAAGAAATTAAAAAATTAGAACCCATTATCATTAATCCTGAAAAGGAAGCCGTTAACCCTGCCATTGTTGGAATGTCTCCTTATAAAATTGCAGCTTTAGCTGGTATTAAAATTCCTGAAGATACAAAAGTTCTCTGTTGTGAAATTAACGGAGTAGGACATGAATATCCTTTGTCCAAAGAAAAATTATCTCCTGTTTTAGCTGTTCTTAAAGCAAAAAATGTAGATAATGGAATTACTCTTTGTGAAAAAATGGTTGAGCTAGGTGGTTTAGGACATTCTTCTGTTATTCACTCTCAAGATCAAGATGTAATCGAAGAATTCTCCCAACGACTAAAAACAGGACGTGTAATTATCAACTCTCCTTCTAGTCATGGAGCCATTGGTGATATTTATAACACCAATATGCCTTCTTTAACCCTTGGGTGTGGTTCCTATGGTCGAAACTCCACTACATCTAATGTAACCGCTGTAAACTTAATCAATAAGAAAAGGGTGGCGAAAAGAAGAGTGAACATGCAATGGTTTAAAGTTCCTGAAAAAATCTATTTTGAACCTGGTTCTATCCAATATTTAAGTAAAATGCCTGATATTAGTCGTGCCTTTATTGTTACTGATCCTTTTATGGTGCAAATTGGATACGTAAATAAAGTATTATATCATTTACGAAAAAGATTAGATTATGTACACTGTGAAATTTTTAGTGATGTAGAACCTGACCCATCTTTAGAAACAGTACAAAAAGGTGCTGAAGCCATGAGAAGCTTTCAACCTGATGTAATTATTGCTTTAGGTGGTGGTTCTGCTATGGATGCTGCTAAAGGAATGTGGTTATTCTATGAACATCCTGATGCAGACTTCTCTGGAATGGCATTAAAATTTATGGATATTCGAAAACGAGTCTATAAATTCCCTAAAATGGGTATCAAATCTAAATTAGTAGCTATTCCTACTACCTCTGGTACAGGCTCTGAAGTAACTTCTTTTGCTGTTATTACAGACAAAGAAAAAAATATCAAATATCCTTTAGCTGATTATGAACTAACACCGGATGTAGCTATTATTGATCCTGATTTTGTTATGTCTGTACCTCCTAAAGTAACAGCGAATACTGGTATTGACGTATTAACTCATGCTATTGAAGCTTACGTATCTGTTTTAGCTTCTGACTATACAGATGCTTTGGCTATGAAAGCCATCGAATTGGTTTTTGAATATTTACCTAGAGCTTATAAAAATGGCCAAGATGCAGTTGCTAGAGAAAAAATGCATAACGCTTCTTGTATTGCTGGTATGGCCTTTACAAATGCATTTTTAGGGGTTAATCACTCCATGGCTCATAAATTAGGTGGTGAATTTAATATTCCTCATGGAGCTGCTAATGCTGTACTTCTACCTTATGTTATTGAATATAACGGAGAATTAACACCTACCAAATTTATGTCCTTCCCTAAATATGAACACTATATCGCTCCTGAAAAATATGCCGAAATTGCTAAACACCTAGGTCTTCCTTGTGCTACAGTAGAAGAAGGAGTACAATCTCTTGCTAATGCGATCCGTCAATTAATGAAAAACCTAAACATGCCTCTTACCATTCGTGAATATGGAATTGAGGAAAAAGCATTTTTATCCAAACTAGACTATTTAGCTGATCGTGCTTTTGAAGATCAATGTACTACAGCTAATCCTCGATTGCCTTTGGTAAAGGAATTAGTTGAAATCTATAAAACTGCTTACTACGGTAAATAAAAGTAGATTTATACTCTTTACTTAGAACGGAGAACCATGGTTTTCCGTTCTATTTTTATTGTATTGAAAAAAGTGATATGCTACAATGAATTTATTCCATTTACCATTTCAAAAAAGTAAGGTGCTAAGGAGGATTTTCCTGTCATGAGTTTACATATTGTTAAAGACTATTTTTATGAAAACAATCTTTCTTGTGTCATTGCACAAAATCAAAAAATTGTTTTTACTTCAAAAGAATCAGGGGTAAAGCCCCTATTAACCTATATTCAAACACATGGGACTTCTATCCATTCTCTTATAGTAGCTGACCGAATCATAGGAAAAGCTGCTGCTTTATTGGCTTCCTATCTGCATGTACAACAAATTTATACGCCAATTCTTAGTGTCTCAGGCAAAGAAATCTTAGACCGCTATGGAATTCAGGTGGAATATGAAACTCTTGTTCCTTATATTCAAAATCGTGCTAAAACGGGCCCTTGCCCTATGGAAATCTTAGTCTCTTCTATTGCTACTTCCCAGGAAGCATATGAAAAAATAGCACATGTCGTAAAAGAATCATTTTAAACAATAATAAAAAGGATACATGTAAATAATTCATACTACATGCATCCTTTTCTATGAGTTTTACTTTAGATGTATCATCTATATTTGAATTTCTAACCCATCATAAGACATAAGGAAACCTTTTTGTAAGAATTCCTTATAATCTCGATCATAAACAACATGTCCATTATGAGAAAAATGAGTGGATATTTTGATTGTATTTTTATCCACAGAACCACTTTTCTCTAACCGCTCTACTACTTTTATATTTTCCTCCAATGTCATATGATTCCCTGGTTCTTCAGTATGAAGAAAGGCCCCTGTACAATCTAAAATAATACAATCAAATCGATGTTCCTCTAAATATTTCCATGTACCCTCTTGGTACCAACCTGAATCCAACCCATATAGGATTCGCTTTTTATCTTTTTCAATGACATAAATACATGAATGTTCTCCTTCATAAGAAGTGACATGGCTTGCTGGTAGAGGAGTAATTTTATAATCCTTTATAAAAAACGATTCCCAGCGTGATACTGTATGAAAATGTAATAAATCTTTCATTCCTATTCTTTCCCATTCCTCTTTTTCTGGGATGTGATTCACTCTCTGTATACAAGCTTCATTTGCATATACATTTAAAGATGGATTTCCTGGATTGGTAAACCAAATTAGCTTCATTTCTAAATCAAAGATATTAAAATGATCGCTATGAGAATGAGTAATCAGCAAGTGTTCTAATTTAGAAAGATCCAATTGATAAGCATGTACATAATGTAAAATATCATTTGTAAAATCAATCATAATACGATCGTCTAAAAGAAGACTTGAACGTTTACGTAAATTCTTCCCTCCTAACGTATGACTCATTTGACAAGTTTCACAAGAGCAAAAAATAGCTGGAATTCCTTCTGCAGCTGCTGTTCCTAAAAATTTTAGTTTCATTTTCTCTCTCCTTTTTATTTGTATTTGATTTTCTTACTATCCCCTACTTTTTACAACAAAAACTTTCCTATTGCCTCTGCTACTGCATCTTCCTCATGGGTTTTTTTGGTTACATAATCAGCTAATTTCTTGATATCAGGATGAGCATTTGCAACAGCAATTCCCATACCAGCAGCCTCAATCATATAGAGATCATTAAAACTATCTCCTATGGTCATAATATTTTCTCTCTCGATTCCTAATTCCTTAGCCAAATGCAAAACAGCTAACCCTTTATTCGCTTCAATATTAACAAATTCTAAATACTCTGGTTTCGAAAAAAACATATGAAGTTTTCCCTGAATCCAAGGTTCTAGTTCAACTACCGCCTTCTTTAAGACTTCATGATTACCATTAAATAAAACTTTAATGGTTTCTCCTTTTATATATGTATTCAAATTTCCTACCTCAACCACATTCATACCTGACATTACAACATATTGATGAATCCGATCCGTTATCCTATCAACAACTAAATCATCTTCTATATACAATTGTACGTCGATTCCCCATTGGTTGGCCACATCTAAAAGATGCTGGGTATAGGTTTGTGAAATCCCACGATAGAAACATTTGCGTTGATTACTATTTTCTATAATCATAGCTCCATTATAAGAAATAGTATATTCTTTTGGCTGAACCAAATCCAATTCTTGAATATAAGGCCATAAAGAAGATGTTGCTCGTCCTGAACAGATAACGATTTTAACTCCTGCTTTTCTAGCTTTTTGAATGGCCTTTTGGTTAACTCTTGAAATAGTAAGATCTTTGGCTAATAAAGTATCGTCTATATCAATGGCAAATAGTTTATACATATAAATTCTCCTTAGTGTAAAATAATTGTTGGACAAATAAAGAA
>JAAYNZ010000101.1 GCA_012520595.1 Candidatus Epulonipiscium sp.
AAAGTAGAAAAGTTAAAAATTGTATAGGAGGATGGTAGTATGGTAGGAAAGAAGTTTTTAAAAAAAGGAATGCTAGCAGGAATACTGCTATGTAGTTTACTTTTAAGTGCTTGTGATAGTTCAAAGGCTACAGGAGGAAAGGAACAAATCCAAATCGGGATTAGCCAAATTATTGATCATGCAGCTTTAGATAGTGCTAGGGAAGGGTTTATTAAAGCCCTTCAAGACAAAGGGTACGAAGATGGAAAAAATATTGTGATTGATTTCCAAAATGCCCAAGGAGATATCCCAACGGCTCAAACCATAGCAGAAAATTTCAAGTCACAAAAGAAAGATTTAATTTTGGCCATTGCAACTCCTTCGGCCCAAGCAGCTTATAACGTTACAAAGGAGATTCCGATTTTAATTACAGCCGTTACAGATCCCCAACTAGCAGGATTGGTGGATTCTTGGGAAAAAACAGGAACCAATGTAACAGGCACCAGTGATTTAACACCTGTTGAAAAACAAATGAAATTATTAAAACAACTCTTACCAGAAAAACAAAAGGTGGGGATTTTATATAACACCAGTGAAGCCAATTCTCATGTACAAGTAGAATTGGCAAAAGAGGAATGTCAGGCCCTAGGTTTGGAAATCATTACAGAAGGGATTACAAACGTAAATGAAATCAATCAAGCCTTAGATGCTTTGTTGGAAAAAGTGGATGTTATTTACATTCCTACAGATAATATGGTGGCTTCTGCGATGCCCTTGATTTATAACAATTGCATGAAAAAATCCATTCCTATTATGGGAGGAGAAAAGGCTCATGTGGAAGCAGGAGCTTTGGCTACTGATGGGATTGATTATTATCAATTAGGTTATGAAACAGGTTTGATGGGGGTTCAAGTTTTAGAAGGGAAAAAACCACAGGACATGACCATTGAAGTTCTAAAAGAAACCCAATTGGTGGTGAATGAAGATACTGCTAAAAAATTAGGAGTTGCGATTCCTAAGGAAGTATTGGATATGGCAGAAATGGTGGAAGGAAGTGGAAAATAATGATGGATTTTTGGATTAGTGTACTTGAGCAAGGACTGCTTTTTTCGGTGATGGTATTGGGGGTTTATATTACCTACAAGATCTTGGATTTTCCAGATTTAACGGTGGATGGATCTTTTCCTTTAGGAGCTGCTGTTATGGCTGCTTCCCTTGTGAAAGGTTTTCATCCTGGGGTTGGAATGATTTTTGCTTTTGTAGCAGGAATGTTGGCAGGAGGAGCTACAGGTTTTCTACATGTGAAGCTAAAAATCACCAATTTGCTTTCAGGTATTTTAGTCATGATTGGACTTTATTCCATTAATCTTCGAATTATGATGGGCAAAGCCAACATTCCTTTGTTCCAAGAAAAGACTTTGTTTACAGGTAGATTGCCTGCCCTTTTTATTATTTTCCTATTTGCTATTTGCAGTAAAATTCTATTAGATTTGTTTTTAAAAACAAAATTTGGTTTTTTAATTAAGGCGGCAGGAGATAATCCTCAGTTAGTAACTTCTTTAGGCATTCCTCTAGGAGCGATTAAAATCGTAGCGTTAATGATAGCCAATGGAATGGTGGCCCTATCCGGAGCATTGGTTGCCCAACATCAATCTTTTTCAGATGTAGGAATGGGAAGTGGGATCATTGTAATGGGATTAGCATCTATTATTTTTGGAGAAGCTCTTCTGAGAAAGGTACCAGTGATTGTGCCCACTACCATGGCCATTGTAGGTTCTATTTTATATAAACTAAGCATTGCTTTTGCTTTAAAATTAGGGTTTCCTCCTACGGATTTAAAGTTAATTACAGCTCTTATTGTTGT
>JAAYNZ010000102.1 GCA_012520595.1 Candidatus Epulonipiscium sp.
TTTTTAATGAATCCTATCATAGATTCTCTTCATAGTAACAATGGCCTGAGCCCTCGTTCCATGGCCTTTAGGTTCAAAATGTCCAGATGGAAACCCTGTCATAAAACCTTGTTTGCTAACAAAGCTTACGGCTTCCTTCGCCCAATCACTGATTTGATCACTATCTTCTGCTATTTCTAGGGAAAATGGTATATGAGAAATTTCTTTCTCTCTTTGGTACATTCTTGTTATAAAAACAGCCATTTCTTCTCTTGTAATTCGATCATTAGGTTTCATTTCTTTTTGTCCATTTCCTAGTAATACTCCTTCTTCAACTAAAGCTTGTATTACATCTGCATACCATTCATCCCCACGAATATCTTGAAATTCACCTGTATATCGTAAAGGTTCAATGTTTACTAGTCTTGCTAAAAGGGCAAAGAATTCCGCTCTTGTAATTTCTTGATCAGGATAGAGAAAACCATCGTCTCTACCTAGCACCATTTCTTTGGAAGCCATAACTTCTATTTCTCTTTGTGCCCAATGTTGTTGGAGATCTTCAAAATAAACTTGGTTTTCCATCATTGCATATATACCCGGTTCCACGGCTGTAAAAATAATGCTGTCTTTTTGTTCGTTTAGGATTCCTCCTACATAAATCCATTTATCGTCATCTTTTTTATAATAGAAGATACCTACTTTTTCTTTATCAATATCTTTTTTCTTTTGATCTATTGGTAAAGTAATGAGGGTTGGTTCTTTTATTTTATTTTCTTTCCATTGAAGATCTACTAAAGGATCCAAGGGAATGCGTTGTACCTTTTCTTTTGTTCCTTTTCCTGTGTTTTTTAAATATTCTTTTTGGGCTTCTTGAGGTACTTTTTTTATGACCATATTGGGATTATCAATCCATATTTTTTCCTTCTGACCAACAGTAGAACTTGCACTATTTTCATCTTGATTCTTTTCTGTTCCTTCATTTTCATCTTCATTTGAATCTGAAATGTTCGAATCCTCTTCTCCCTTTACCGTAACTACTAATGTAGATGATTTTGACCAAAGTCCTGCATTATCATATGCTTTAACTGTATATTGATAGGATCCTTGTAAGACTCCTTCGATGGTAAAGGTATATTGATCCAATGCCTCATCAAAAATAGCTTCTTTATCTAGAAGTTTTTCACCTTCATAGAGCTCTATTTTAGTTATCTCTCCATCAGTATCCATGGCCTTAACTTGAATGGTTAGGGATTCTCCTAATCCAAGCTCACTTTTCTCTATGGGTTTTACTAGTTCTACCATAGGTTTCTTATTATAGGCTAAAACCTTTATTTCTCTTACTCTTAATCCTCTTGTACCATCATTGGAATAAAATCGAACTTTATTAGTTTGTACAGGCTGTTCTGTCAAAAGATTGACTTGGGTTTTCTTATTTTCTTGAACACTAAGACCAGGTATATCTACCCATTGTTCCCCATCCCAAGCTTGCAATTTCATATTTTTAACAGCCCAACCCCCATTGCTATATCCTGTAATAAACTCTACGCCGCAGATTTCTTCTACTTGCATTAGGTCAATTTCCAACCAATGTTCTGCATCCTTTACATTGGTTCGCCATCTTAAGTCATCACAGATTTCTCCATCAACCGCATAGATAGCTGGACTATCTCCCATCTCTGAGCTAGCCACGATTGGCTTTTTATAGGCAATATTAACTAAAGGTAGATCTGCCCTAATTTGAATTTCTTGAGATTTTGTAAAGGCTCCTTGGTTATCATAAGCTTTTGCTATAATTCTATGCTCTCCCAGGTCAAATCCCTGGATCACAACAGAATATTCTTCTGTTTCTGAATCATACATAACAGGCTCTTCTACCAATCTTTCATTAATATAAAATTCTACTTTTTCTATGTTTCCATCTCGGTCAAAAGCATGAGCTATCATTTTTAAAGGAGTATCAGGTAATAAGGTTTCATCCTTTTTAGGTGACTTTAGATCGATTTGAGGAAATTGATTTGAAAACAACTTTATTTCTCTAATTACAATTCCTTCTCCTTTATCTTGACACAATACCCTTACTTTTTGAGTCGTAACCGAATTTGAAAATTTTATATCTAAATTCTGTGTAGGATTCTCCTCTATTAACCCACCTGGAATATCCTTCCATTCGCCTTGATCAAGATATTGAAGTGTAAAATTGGTAAGCATACCTGTTTCATCTGCTGTACCACTGATCACTTCTGCTCTCACAAGATTATACATATCCTCAAGATCAATTTCGATACGGTATTCATCTTCTCCTATCCCTTGCCAAATGGATGTATCCGTATCCACACCATCTACCAAATAAAAAGCATTTTCATTATTACTATTGGTTGTAATGGGTTTATTCAACGCTACATTTTCATTGGACGAAGTTTGTACCTTAACCCCTTCTGTCTGTAGATTGAATGTGATACTTGTTTTTTGAATATGACTACGTAAGCTAGTTAATTCTTCCTGGACTTCTTGTAACCCTTGTTTAGCTATATCAAAATTTTGTGTACTAATGTTTTGGCCAATTTCATTTAGTTTTTCTTGGATGGGAATGAGGGTGTCTTCTTGGATTCCTACTTTTTTAAGGAAATTATATTTTTTTCTTAAGTGAAATAGTTCTTCTGGCAATTGTAAGGTTTCTTCCTCATTTGGAACTTCCTCTTTAAATTGTGCTGCATATTTTTGTGTTGTGGCTATTTCTCGGTAGCCGTCTTCCATGGTAGGCTCGATTTGATGCCCTTCTGTATAATCATTCCATGAAGCAATATATACAACATCAATATCTTCTTGATGTTCTACATTAAAATTCCACATATCCTCATATGTTTTTCCATTTTCCCTTGGAATAAAAGTAAAATTCGTACCCCATCCTGCACATCCTCGGTTATCCATGCCAGGAACTACAACACTGTTTCGAAGTTTAATTTGGGCACTTTCATTATTGATAGCTTTTGTAAGGGTATCTAAATAACTAACCACATCTTCCGAGGTAGCATATTTATCCCACTTTGAATACTGCTCTGTTGATGCATCTCTTACTCTAGGAGGCATCCACCCAAAAGGCCCTTCCACCAGTGGTTTTTCTAACTTCACTTTATGCCAATCTGTATTTTCGTATTTATAATTTACTTCTCCTGTTGTACTTTGGCTTCCACCAATGGGTGCTCGTCTAAAAAACCAAGGTTCTTTTAATCCTTCAGGGATTAAATAGGAAGAATCTTTTATTGGCTCAAATTCTTGTGGAGTAGGACCACCACCAAATAAATAAATGATAGGATGCCCATCGTAGGTTGGACCTGTGGTTGTATTAAAAACTTGATCGATCAAGTACTGAACTTCTCCTTCAAAAGCATGAAGTTTATCTTCTCGAGTAACAACTTCTGGACGATACTTGGTAATCCAATCATAAAATAACCAAGCATCACACCAGTTAACACCTATTTTGAAGTCATATTTTTCAGCTATTTTTTGCATCGCTTGTAATTGCTGGTTGCTACTGTGCTCTTGAAATCCCCATTCTACAAAAAA
>JAAYNZ010000103.1 GCA_012520595.1 Candidatus Epulonipiscium sp.
AGAATTATTTTAAAGAAATTTTAAAAGATATTCAACGTAAGCCTGAAGACTGCTTAATGGTAGGCAATGATGTGCAAGAGGATTTAGCTGCAGGTGAACTGGGTATAAAAACATTTTTGATCATGGATCATATGATTCATCGTTCTGATGAAAAAATTCCTGCTGATTTCACAGGAACTTATGAGGATTTTTATACCTTTGTAAATAAATTACCAATCGTAAATAAGGAAAGGAAGTGGTAGCCCCACTTCCTTTCCTTATTCTCCTTGGGAAGGCAAAGATAAGGGTCTTGTACATAAGTACCACTCTTGACAACAGTAACCTTTTGGATTTTCGATGCGTTCTTTTAATTCTGGATAGGTTTGAGGTGGTGGAACAATCACCCATTGGGATGGGGTCCAATTGGCTGGTGTTACTACTTTTTCTCGATCTGAAGTTTGTAATGCATCAATCATTCGTAAAATTTCTGGTATGTTGCGTCCTGTTGTTTTTGGATACGTTAAGATTCCTCGAATGACTTGTTGATCATCAATAATAAATACACTACGGACAGGAGACGTGTCTCCTGCAGCCTGAGAAATCATACCGTATTTTTTAGCTATGGACATAGTACTATCAGAAATGACTGGAAAAGGAATTTCAATACCTGTCATTTGATAAATATTATAAATCCATGCTAAATGTGAGTATTGGCTGTCTACACTAAGTCCTAATAACTGTACATTCCTTTGTTGAAAATAAGGAAACATACGAGCAAAGGCAATGAATTCTGTAGTACAAACAGGTGTAAAATCACCTGGATGTGAAAAAAATACAATCCATTTTCCTTTCCAATCCGATAACTTAAAAGGACCTAATGTTGTCATGGCTTCAAAATGTGGAGCTTTGTCACCAATTTGCAATGCTTTATTTTCCATTCTTCCCTCTCCTTTTTATACTAATCCATATCTATAATATATTCTTTGTTTCTTGTCCTCGTTCATCATAAAAAAATCACTTACAATAATTGTAAGTGATTTTTTTATGATTCTTTTATGATCCTATTGTAAAGTTAAAACGTTCTTCCAGTAATTTGGCCTTTTCTTTGGTAAGTAATGCATCTTCTTTGGTTCCTTCAAATTGAACTACATAGGTCCAGCGTCCATAAGGGTGAATCCGCTTTATTTTTTCAATTTGAATAATATAGGATTTATGGCTTCTTAAAAACAAATGGGCAGGTAATTTTTCTTGTAATTCGCTTAGCGTTTCTGTTGTCGTAAATCGATCTTTTTCTGTAATAATCATCGTGGACCGGTCTTCTCTCTGAATTAAAATAATGTCTTTGGGATGAATGACAGCCATTCCTTCTTTGTTTTTTAATAAAATATGAGGTAATGCTTCAGAAGAAGAAGAAGGAGATAAATTAGGTTTTAATAAGCGCATCCTTTGTATGGTCTGTTCTAAACGTTGTAACTGAAAAGGCTTAACAATATAGTCAAAAGCATAAAGTTCAAACGCTTCTGGCATATATTCTTGATAGGCCGTAATGAAAACAATCATACATTTAGGGTCTACATCTGCAATCATTTTAGCAGCATCAATGCCATTGACTCCTGGCATCTCAACATCCATAAACACTCCGTCAGGCTTTACCGTTTCTACTAACTTTACTGCTTCTTCTCCATTTTCAGCTTCACCCACAACATCTATTCCTGGCATTTTTAAAAGAGCTTTTTTAAGGATGTAACGCATTTTTTCTTCATCATCCACAATAATTACATGAAGCAAGGATTATCTTTCCCTTCTAAGTGCTAATGGTTTTTTAAATAATAATTCCTGAAGAATAAAAGCTCTTTTTAAATCTTTTCTTGTAATCTGATTTAAGGATTCTTGGGATGATCCTGGAGTTTCCTTTGCTGTATGGCTTTGTGAAAAATTTTTTCTTTTTGTCACTGCTTGAGCTTGTTCTAAACTCTGAATTCTGGATACTTGTTTTAATTTTTCTGTTCTACTTAAGTTTTGAGTTTTTTGAGGTTTTACTTTTTTTGGTTTTTTCATGCTGCCTCCTCCTTCTAATTATCAGAGGAAATGTCTTCGATTCCAATACCTTCTCGCATTTTTGTATCTGCTTTAATGTTTTCTAATTGATAAAAATCCATAACTCCAATATTTCCTTCACGAAGGGCTACTGCAATGGCTTGAGGTATTTGTGCTTCTGCTTCTACTACTTTCGCCCTCATTTCTTGTACTTTTGCTTTCATTTCTTGCTCTTGGGCAATCGCAATAGCTCTTCTTTCTTCTGCTTTTGCTTGGGCAATTTGTTTGTCTGCTTCTGCTTGCTCGATTTGTAATTGGGCGCCAATGTTTCTACCTACATCTACATCAGCAATATCAATGGATAAAATTTCAAACGCAGTACCTGAATCTAAGCCTTTGGTTAGTACTCGTTCTGATATTAAATCTGGATTTTCTAAAACTTCTTTGTGGGTTGCTGCACTACCAATGGTAGTTACAATTCCTTCTCCTACTCGAGCTAAAACTGTTTCCTCTCCTGCTCCACCTACTAAACGGCTTAAATTGGCTCGAACTGTCACTCTGGCAATGGCTTTGACTTCGATTCCATTTTTAGCCATAGCAGCTACTAAAGGTGTTTCAATAATCTTAGGTTTTACACTCATACGTACTGCATCTAATACATTTCTACCGGCTAAATCAATGGCAGCAGCACGTTCAAAACTTAATTGTAAATCGGCTCGATGAGCTGCAATTAAAGCATCGACTACATTATCTACATGTCCACCAGCTAATAAATGGGATTCTAATTGATTGATGGTTACATCCAAACCTGCTTTAGAAGCTTTAATTAAGGGTTGAACAATACGTGCCGGACGAACTCGTCGTAAACGCATTCCCACTAATGTAAAAATACTAACGCGAACACCAGCTGCTAAGGCTGAAATCCAAAGCCCTACAGGCACAAAGCTGAAAAATAAAGCTAAAATCAAGATGATAATGGCAATAAAAATTAATGTTAATTCTGGCATACGAACACTCCTTTTCATATAATTCAATACATTTGGCTACTTTATATTGGGCCCTTAATTTGATCGCTGTTGCTGATTTTCTTGTGTAAAGGATTCTACAACAATCTTATTTCCTGAAACCTGAACCACAATTACTTTTTGGCCTGCTGGAATAAAAGAACCATTGGATAGGACATCCAATCGTACTCCATTAAAATCTACATTACCTGAAGGCCGTAAAGGGGTTGCAGCTACTCCTACCTTACCAATAAAATAATCCATGTCATCATATTCTAGTTTTTGTTTTTGGAGAGTGTCGCGAAGAATCAATGAGCTATAAAACTGTTTTTTAGCGACCCACCGAATGAGTAGGGAAAAAATAGTGGTTAAAATAATCGCTATACCTAAAAACATCAAGATTCCTTGGAATACATTTTGTGCTGTAAGAACAATACTAATGATAATGGATACAATACCTAATCCGCCAAAGATCCCAAAACCCGGAATAAAAATTTCTACTGTTAATAGAAGAATTCCTAGAATCAACAGACCAATAATAAGATAGTTCATTTTTACACTCCTTTCTTTCCCTTAAGGGGATGCTATGATTCTATCCTACCCTGAAAGAAGTGATTTTTCAATAGGTTTGGTCTATGTTATACACTTTCTCGTCTCAATTGTCCTTCTTCTCTTTTTTAGGAATTTTGATATGGATGGTGGTTATTCCTTCTTCTACTTCCATATCAATGTCACCTTTGTATTGATCCACAATTTTTTTCACAATATAAAGCCCCATTCCTCGTCCTTCTTTTTGTTTTGTCGTATACCCTGCCTGAAACCATTTTTCCCATTCTTTATCATTATCAGGCGTACCTGTGTTACGGATAGAAAATTCAAAGTCATTTATGCTTTCTTTAATCAAAACACTAAGTTTAGGATCCTCTCCTCTTAGGCTTGTGACAGCCTCAAAACCGTTATCGATTAAATTTCCTAAACAGCGACACATTTCCCAGGAGGGTATGATCAATCCTTCTAATTTAGATTGAATCATGACCTGATATTCAATATCTCTTTTTTGTGCATCATAGGATTTAGCCTGAAGCAAAGCATTAATAGCTGGATGGGCTGTTTTAATATGTTTATTTAGTTTTCCTATATCCCCATATAAGGTATGAAGATAAGAAGCCACTTCTTCATATTCCTCTAATTCTACTAAACTATACAATATTTGTATATGATTTAAAAAATCATGACGTTGGGATCGAAGATCTCGATTTAAAATATTAATATTTTCATATGCTTCTTTATACATATAGGATTGTTCTTTCCACCATAAAAATTCTTTAAAATCTCTCCAATTAATGTAACTGTTGTATAAAATAATGATAATAATAAAACTTAATAAAAAATCTGGCTTGTTAAATACATTTTGCTTAATATATCCCAATTGAAGTAAAACCCGATTAATAAGAAGTAGAAGGATGGAAATCCATTGGATCAAATGAAGTATAAATAAAATCTTTTGAATTTTCGTAATTGAAATTTCTTTTCTCATAAAATCCTCTCACTTCCTGGGCCATTGCTCTTGGATCTTTTTGCCCCTTTCTTAAGTATACTATATGGAAAAATAATTTGCTATATTTTTCACAAGCCTATTATAAATAAAAGTATTCTTTAGGCATAGGACAAGTTGGAAAAGAATACATTTTCTACAGACACATTATGAAAGAGGGGAGATCCTATGTCTAAACGTTCTCTTATTGGGGGCGCTATTATCTTAACCATTGCTGGTTTTATTACTCGTCTTTTAGGATTTGTTTATCGAATCTATATGTCCCATCTTATAGGAGCAGAAGGTATGGGATTGTTTCAATTAATTTTTCCTATTTATATGCTTGGATATACTCTTTCTTCCTCTGGTGTTTCCGTAGCTGTTTCTAAACTAATAGCAGAAGAAAATGCAAAAAAGCATCCTTCCAATGTTAGAAAAATTTTGCATTTATCTTTACTGTTGTCGGTAGGTATTGCCTGGATTTTAATGATGATTTTACTTTTAAGAGCAGAATGGATTGGCACTTATATTTTAAAAGATCCTCGTACAGGTTTGTCTTTAGGAATTTTAGGTCTATCGATTCCATTTATGGCCGCTTCCTCTACATTAAAAGGATATTTTTATGGATTGCAAGAAATGGATAAACCAGCAGCTGCTCAAGTATTTGAACAGCTTATTCGTATGCTTACCATTTATCTAATTGCTGATTTTTTTATCCCCAAAGGAATTGTTTATGCTTGTGCTATGGCTGCCATCGGAATGACGGTAGGAGAAATGATTTCTTTTGGATATATTTATATTTGTTACAAAAAACATCAATATAGTCAAGGAGTTTATAAAAAATCTTCTTGCATAACAACAAAAAAAGGATTACAAATGATTTTTGGAATTGCTGTTCCCATTACTATTAATCGTGGGTTTTCTTCCATACTTCATAGTGTTGAAACCATTATGTTACCTTCACGATTGCAATTGTTTGGTCTTTCCTATGTGGAAGCCATTCGCTTATATGGACAGCTTTCCGGTATGGCCATGCCTTTAATTTTTTTCCCTGCCATTTTAACCACTTCCTTGTCCATGACTTTAATTCCTACTATTTCTGAAGCCCATGCCGTAAAAAATAC
Organism: Candidatus Epulonipiscium sp.; assembly: GCA_012520595.1. Taxonomy (GTDB): domain Bacteria; phylum Bacillota; class Clostridia; order Lachnospirales; family JAAYNZ01; genus JAAYNZ01. Next base: position 5,679 of record JAAYNZ010000103.1, read on the forward strand.
CCATCGAATTCAATATGCCACTTCCAAGTCTTTGCAGATTACTGCCATCATAGGAATGGGCACTGCCTGTTTGTTTATTCTTTTTTCCCATCCCTTGGCGGAAATGATTTACCACCAAGAGGAGGTAGGAACTATTTTATATTCCCTTTCTTGGCTCTGTCCTTTTTTATATTTTCAACATACTTTATCAGGAATCTTAAATGGCTTAGGCGAACAAATGTCTAGTTTCCGTCATACCATATCTGGTTCTCTACTTTGTATTTTAATGATCTACTTTGTTGTTCCCTTACTTGGGCTACAAGGCTTTATTTGGGCCTTGCTTTTGAGTACGATCTTGGTAACAGGATTGCACTTCCGAAAGGTATTAAAAAAAACAAAAGTCTCTTTTGACTTGACTCATTGGATTTTGAAACCTATTTTATCTTGCATTGGAGCTGCTTTTATCATAAGTCCCTTAAAAAAACATTTTATTATCCCCTATTTTTCTTTTGCTTTTTCTACTGTTTTGTCCATTTTACTCTTAGGCATTGTTTACCTTCTACTGATTGGAGCATTGGGTTGTTTTTCTCGAGACGATCTAAAAATGTTACGAAAAAACAAGTAAAAAAATTGTCTTAGTATAAATAATAGGGGGTTTCTTGATATACATAATAGTTTAACCAATTGGAAAATAATAAATTGGCATGTCCTCTCCAACGAACCACTGGATACTTGGTCGGATCATCTTGTGGAAAATAGTGTTTAGGAATTTGAATATCCAACCCTTTTTTGCGATCTCTTTCATATTCTTCTTTTAATGTAAGTGGGTCATATTCAGAATGACCAGTGACAAAAATTTGTTTTCTGTCTTTTGAGATGACCAAATAAACCCCTGCTTCTTCCGAGGTAGATAAAAGATCTAGTTGATGTACTTTTTCAATATCTTCTCTTCGAACTTCTGTATGTCGAGATTGGGGAACATCGAACTGATCGTCAAACCCACGAAGAAGTTTTACCTGTGGGTTTTCTAAAGTATGTGGGAAAATCCCAAACATTTTTTCAGGCAATGGATATTTAGGAATTCCATAGTGATAATACAACCCTGCTTGGGCTCCCCAACAAATATGAAAAGTAGAGGTTACATGAATCTTGGACCATTCCATGATTTGGGTTAACTCTTCCCAATAGGTTACTTCTTCAAAAGGTAAATGTTCAATAGGAGCTCCTGTAATGATCATCCCATCAAATTTTTCATCCTTGATTTCATCAAAGGTTTTGTAAAAAGTAAGTAAATAATCTTGGGACGTATTTTTACTTACATGGGTTTTCGGATGAAGTAATGTGATCTCAATTTGTAAAGGTGTATTTCCTAATAATCGAAGAAGTTGAGTTTCTGTTACTTGTTTTATAGGCATGAGATTAAGTATAACAATTTTAAGCTC
>JAAYNZ010000104.1 GCA_012520595.1 Candidatus Epulonipiscium sp.
CAGATCGAACTCAGATGTATTTAGATTGGCTTTCAGAAATAGAAAATACATCAGAAAATATGATTTGGATTGATACAAGGTCCACTTTTACAGATTATAATTTAGAACAAAAAGATGTGATGACCTTAGTAAAAGCCTATCCTTTTTCCTATCAAGGTATGAAAGCTAAGGGGTATGTAGTTATCAATGTAAAACAAGAAGCTTTTTATTCACTGATTCAACAGAAAGAAGAATCCTTAGGGGATGTGGCTTTCATAAATGCAAAGGGGCAAGTATTATCCCACAGTTCCAAAGAAAAATTATATCAACCTTTGGAGAAGGAAGACTATATTCAAAGGATTGTATCTTCGAAAGAAGAACAAGGTAATTTTATAGAAGAAATAAACGGAATTAAGTCCATGATTTCTTTTGTAACTTTAAAGGAGAAACCTTGGAAAGTGATTAATATAACCCCGATTGATGAGTTTTATAAACAGTCCGAGCCGATTTCTCAGATGATTTGGGGAATTAGTATCCTTGTCATTTTTTTTGGTATCGTTTATTCTAGATTTTTTTCTATGAAAATATATAAGCCCCTTCAATTAATTGTGGAGCGGAGAAAGAATTTATCTTTAGGTTTTCAAGGGGGACAAGAGTTTGTTCAAAATGAGTATCAAATGATTAACCAATTTATTGACGATTTATCCGTTAAAGTGGATCAACTAGAAACAACACTACAATCCAATTTACCCCTGATTAAATACAATTTAGTCCATAGTCTTTTTTATAACCATATTGCAAGTAAAGAAGTTTTAGCAGAACGATTAAAAATTTTAGGATACGATTTTAAGCATCCTTATTTCTATTGTGTTGTTTTTCAGTTACAAGAAGAGCAGATGATGTACATGACAGAAGAAAACAGTCAGTTTATGAAGTACAATATGATTGAGTACATAGAAGGTGTGAATAACCAAGATCTTTTTTGTATGGCCATTCCTTTATCAGAGCACCAAACAGGAGTGCTTATAAACACCAGCTATCAAAATGATAGCAAGATTATTAATCAAAGTATGCAGGTTATGACTTATATTTTTTCAAATTTTATGCTCACAGGAGCTTTGAGTATTAGTCAAGTCATTTCTGATCCCCTGCAAATTCATTTGGCTTTTAAAGATGTACTTCGTATTTTAGAATATCAATATTTTATGCCAACTTGTCAAGTGTTTCGAGTGGAAGATGTAATAGGAATGGAAACAACCTGTGAAGAGATACCAGAGTGGATTTATGAAAAATTTTTAGAAGGATTAAACTTACAAAAAATAAATCAAGTAGAAGAAGTTCTTACGGAGTTTCAAGAACAATGTAGAGAAAGAGTCTATCACATTGAGTATTGTCATCGACAAGTGTTGCGGATTATGAATATTTTCTCTCAATATGTTAAAGGGTTACATCATAATACAACAGAAATTTTAGGTGTCGATTTAAATCAACAAATAAAAAGAATTGAAAATATCATACAGCTTAAAGAATGGATACTTTCCATGAGCAAAAAAGTTTTTGAATATACGCAAGAAAAAAATGCTAATTATACATCCGATTCCATTCAATGGGTGAAAGACTATATTAGGGATTACTTACATGAAGATTTATCATTGCAGTCCATAGCGGATATGATTTCTTTGACACCCCATTATTTTAGCAAGCTATTTAAAGAGGAGACAGGTATTAATTTTATTGATTTTTTAACAGAAGAAAGAATGAAAAAGGCGAGAGAATTTTTAACAACCACCAATATGACCATTGACCAAATAGCAGAAAAGGTAGGATTCACTAGTTCTTCTTATTTTATTCGTCGGTTCAAAAGACAGTATGGATTGACACCTGGGCAGTATAAACAGCAAATGGCAGAGAAAAACAGATGATTTATAGCAAGTATCTATATGGGCTTGAACTTTGGAGCAGAAAAGCGATATAGATACTTGCGAAGGTAAAGTTTGAGCGTGGATATCTATATTTCTTTTAGATTCGCCTTGGTGGAGTATAGCACCATAGTTCATGGTTGCTGCCAAAATAAATTTGTCCTTCATCATCAACCGTTAAGAGAATAGCATTTTCTTCTTTTAAGATCCTTGTTTCTTTCGTTTCTGGATCCAGTTGGAAAAACTGACCACCAATGGTACCATAAATCAATCCATTGTGGGTAAAGGTAAAAAAGGCATCTCGAAATACAAAGGAGCGATCTTTATAATCAACAGGAAAGAGATTTTTTGAATATAAGATTTGGCGACTTTCTAGATTGAAAATAAATAAATTTCCCTCTGCCAATCCCCATATTGTTCCGTCAGGAGCTATTTGTAAAGCCGTAATGGCTTTTTTATTTTGTACAGGAACAAAATCAAAAACAACTTGCCTTTTTTCTACATCAAAGATAAATAATCGTGCTTCTGTTTCAGTAGGAATAGCACCAATACCACCCCAAATGGAAGTACCTCCAATTAAAAGGCCATCTTTATAGGTTAAAGAAGCGATACTATGGTTTGGAATGATATTTGGGTAGACATCCCATGCTCCAGAGACCGGATTATAAAGGGTCAATGCACCACCTAATGTTCCATAATCAGGGAAAGTCCCCATGGCAAGTAGATTTTTATCTTCCAGGCCTATCATTGCAAAGGGACGATCTTGTTTATATTCCATTAAGTCAAATACTCTTTTTGGATTTCCCTTTGAAGCATCCCAAGGTAATTGGGTATTATACTCGTATAAAATCGCATTACGATAAACACCAAAATAGATACAAGAGCCTAGAGTAGCCATTCCTTCTGTTTGGTGGATGTCATGATATTCTTCAGAAGTTTGGGTTTTGGGATTGTACTTAGCAACACCTCCTACTAAATATCCTCCTGAATAGATATTTCCATCAGGACCTTTTAAAATGGATTGAATCGGACAATTTTGTTTTGGTAATGTAGGGTGGTATAATTGAAGTTCCTTGGTTAATAGGTGGTATTCAAAAACAGATCCATTTCCTAAAAAGCCTACAAGATAATCATCAATAAATGTGGTTTCAATCCAGGAAGCAGGCAATTTTATATCCAAGGATTGATGAATGTTATCATGAAGATCATAATAATGTAAAAAGCCACGAGATGTATAATAGATTTTTTTGGTTTTAGGGTCCATGGGAGAGATACTTCGGCTATTTACATTTAATAATTCATAGACCATTTTGGAAGAGGTTAAATCAATAATAGCTACTTCATTTCCAGTATCCATTTTAACAAAAAGATGATCTCCTTGAATATCCATATAATAAGCAAATTGTTTTTTTGTATAGTGGGGGGGTAAACATTCTGTAGTTTGACCGGTAGCACAATCATATTGTATTAAATGGGCATGAGAACCAATACCAAGATAAAGATGATCACGCTTAAAGTCATAAACTAAACTCCGAATATAGTGTTCCGATTCAACTACATTGGATTTTACAATTTCACAACGATCTTGCTCTGGATCATAGACAAATAAAGCACATTGATCATAGGTTCCACCATAAATTTTCCCCTCTGGTCCAGGACAAAGATCCCATATATGAGATTGATTCGGTACAGGCTGACCTAAATCCCGAAGAATTTCTGTATTTGGACAATATTCATAGAGGTGCCCATCCATATTGGTTCCTAAGTACACTTTACCTGTTGTAGAGATAGCGAGAGCCCAAGCACCTACTACTCCTGGCATAGGAATGTTTTTTAGTTGTTCACCTGTTTTCCAGTTGATGCATACAAAATGTGCAGGAGGACCTGAAACAACTGTATATAAAATATGCGGATCTACAGGATCAAACACCCCATCCAAAACAGTGGCGTGCGTTAATTGGGTTCCTACGTTTTTAAATCTTGATTTCGTCGTCATCATGATTCCCTCTTTCTGAAAAAATTTTAATGAAGTATAGCAAAGACCTATAGGTACACCATAGCTGGTTCATAGACTCTTTGCAATCACAATTTTTTAAGATGGTAGAATAAAATTAAAAAAGTCAATGGTTTTTATTTATAAAAGTAGCATTCTTTTCTGAGTTCCTATTTTTGAAAGATTGAAATTATATAACATGAACAATACCCTCTTTCCTAGTATCCTATTTGTGAGAATTTCCTTTATCATAATTTCTTTAGAACCTAATTTCAATGATGATGTAAGAATAGAAACATGAAATTTACTTTTATTGTATTTGGCTTGTTTAAGTTTTAAAAAATAAGTATAATAAAGAAAACAGGAAAGGAGGAATAGGGGATGAAACAAAAAATTGGAGTTATTGGCCCCGTAGATTTAACTACAGCAATGATAGAAGTAGGTCAAAAATATCCTCAACTTTCTTTTACATCTTATTCCTATGAAAATGAACAGGAAGCTTTAGAATTGGCTCATAAAGCTATAAAAGATAAAATGGAAACATTATTGTTTACAGGACCCATTCCCTATCAAATCGTAAAACAAGCTCAAATCTCAGATATTCCAATGCGGTATGTTTCTTATTCTGGTACTGGATTTTATAAAGTATTAATTGAATATTTTAAAGAACATTCAAGTCCTCATAAGCCACTGAATTTTAGTATCGATACTCTTCCTTATTCAACTGTAGTTGAAAGTTTAAAAGAATGTGATGTAGAATATGAAAATATTTATGCCCAAGAGTATCAAGAAGAAAAACAACCTAAATTTTTGGTAGAATTTCATTCAAAACTGTATCATGAGAAAAAAACAGATTTTGCCATTACCAGTTTGACCTCTGCTTATCAGAAGTTAAAAGAATTGCAGGTACCTGTATACCGTATTACACCTACCCAGTCATCCATAAAAGAAGCCTTGCGATATACCATTTTGCAAGGAGACAATTTGCGTTTTCAAAAAGCTCAGCTTTGTGTAGGAATTGTTGAAATTGTGAATTGGGATCAGATGGATCAATATTCTCCTTCAGAGTATGAACAGCAAAGGATGCTTTTGGCTTTTACACAACAATTTGTTGATTTTTGTGAAAGAATAAAAGCAACGATGAAAATAGAAAAAGAAAATCGATTTATTTTTCACGCAAATAAAGGGAATATTGAAGAAGTGACCCAAGGGTATAGAAATATGCCTTTACTTGAAAATATTAAAGAAAAGTTTCCTTTTCATATTGGTGTGGGTTTAGGTTATGGATATTCGGCCAATGAAGCTCAAAAAAATGCAGAAGAAGCATTAAAACATGCAGTTTATCATGGACATAATCAATGTTTTGTTATTTTAGAAGATGGAAAAGTAATCGGTCCTCTAGATGAGGAACGGAAATTAGAATATTACCCCAAAACAGAGAATGCAGAGTTAATTGCTCGGATGCAAGATTCGAATATTAGCATTGGAAGTATGAATAGAGTAAATGCAGTTATGGAGAAAAGAGGAAGAGACACTATTACTGTCAATCAGTTAGCAGAAGAATTGAATATTACACTAAGAAGTGCAAGAAGAATATTAAGTCGATTAGTAGAGAGTAATTTGATGGAGGTAGTCGGAGAGGAGCAACCTGCAGGTCCAGGTCGCCCCCGGCAGGTATTTAAATTTATATAAGGGCAAGTATTCTAAAACATTTAACGTTGTTACTTCTAAAAAATAAAGTTTATAGTATAACATGCCAGTTATCTTCTATAAACTAAATTTCCATTAACAAAGGTTAGAAGTGTATTAAAATTCACATCAAAAACGGCAATATCAGCATCTTTTCCAAGTTCTAAAGAACCTTTCTTATTGTCGAGTCCAATTACTTTTGCTGGATTAAGAGAAGCCAGTTGGATGGCTTCAGAAATGGAACAATTAGTATGTTGCTTAAAATTGTTAACTCCTTGGTTAAGCCGTAAGCTACTTCCTGATAAGGTTCCATCCGGCAAGCGAATTTGCCCATCCTTACTTTCAATCCATCGCTCTCCTTTTAGATATGTACCATCAGGGAGTCCGGCAGGGGGTACACAATCAGTAATCAGAACCAGATCCTCTGCCCCTTTTGTTTTAAGAAGTAAAGAAAATAATCCAGGATGAACATGAATGGTATCTGCAATAAGTTCACATGTTACATGATTGGATGATAAAATGGCTCCTACAACACCTGGGTTGCGGTGATGAAGACCCGTCATAGCATTAAAAAAATGGGTAGCATGGGAAATACCAGCTTCTATACCAAGCAATGCTTCTTCATAAGTGGCATTTGTATGTCCCATAGAAACCGTAATATTTGTTAGGGAGCAAACTTGGTCAATAAAGGATAATGCCCCAGGAACTTCAGGTGCAATGGTAATCATATAAACAAGATCAGTATAAGGTTCCAGCCATTCAAAAGACGGGGGAATAATAGAACTTGGATCTTGAGCACCAGGGACAAGCGGACTTAAAAAAGGGCCCTCCAAATGGGCACCTAGTATTTCAGCACCTTCAATATTCTTATTTTTCAATTTTCGAATGGTATCAAGAGCAGATTCAATGGAAGAAAGAGGAGCTGTATTGGTGGTTGCTAAAAAAGAGGTAACACCGTTCGCAGTTATTTTTTGAGCAAGAGAAATAAGATCCTGAGGATCAGAGCTCATGATATCATAGCCTTGATAGCCATGAAAATGGATATCCATAAGGCCAGGAGAAATTAAATTTCCTTCTGCATTTATTTTATTTACGTGTTCATATGAATCTTTGGTTAAATGATCTTCATCAATAATTTCACGGACTTTAGAATCAAAGACAAGGGCTTTACCTTCTAAAATTTGATCTTTGTATAGAATGGGGCCATTGTAAAGACAATTCATAGTTCTTTCCTCCTTAAATGGGCTAAATTTATTTACTTATTTTATAGACATCTACTCTATGAATTTAAATATCTTATAGAAAGTATGATACTTGCGAAAGTTAGAGTTTGAAGTTGGATATCTATATGTAGAGTATATAGGAAAAAATTGAAAAGAACAATTCAAAATGTATGAAATTAATCTTTTAACTCATCTTTTATGAAAGGGATTGATTCCCCAAAAGAAGTGTTATATAATGAATTTAGGACTTATTTAGGACTTGATCAATATAGTGAAAAAGCCCAAAATGAATGTGAAAGGAGTGGGTTTTTTGTATCATTTAGAAGAAAAAGAAAAACAAGAAATTTTACAAGAGATGATTCAGATTCGAAGAAATATTCATGAGGATCCTGAATTATCTACACAAGAACATAAAACATCAAAGTATATTCAGTCCATATTGCAATCCATGGAAATTCAAGAACATATTCTATGTGACACAGGAGTTGTAGGTTTGCTAGAAGGTGAGAAATCAGGGAAAACACTAGGAATACGTGCAGACATTGATGCTTTATCGATACAAGAAAAAAATGATGTTTCATATATATCCAAGAATCCAGGGGTTATGCATGCTTGTGGTCATGATGGTCATGCGGCTATGGCTTTAGGAGCAGCTAGGATCTTAAAAAAATGGAAAAAGAACATAAAGGGAAATATAAAATTCTTATTCCAGCCTGCAGAAGAACAATATGGTGGAGCAAAAAGAATGATTCAGGCAGGAGCATTACAAAATCCAGCTGTAGACGGCATAATTGCTTTGCACTTATGGCCAGATTTGTTAAAGGGAACCATTGGATCAAAGGAAGGAGCCATAATGGCTTCCAATGATAAAATAAAGATTAGGATTAAAGGAAAAAGCGGTCATGGAGCTATGCCACAGACCGGAATTGATGCTCTTAGTGTAGCAATTACTTTTTACCAAGCAGTACAGCAATTCCAGGCGAGGGAAATCAATCCTTTAGCTCCCGCTGTGATTACTTTTGGAATGTTAACAGCAGGTACATCCTATAACATTATTCCCAACGAAGCAGTTTTACAAGGAACCATTCGAACGACAGATGAGGTCATACGAGATCAGATCGAGAGGCGATTAGAACAAATATTGAAAAGCATTTGTGAAATGGTTGGGGCTACTTACGAATGGGATTATATTAGACAATATCCTGTTACCAACAATCATTGTGATATTGTTAATCGAGGGAAACAATCTGCATCAATGGTTTTTGAAAAAGACAAGATTTTAACCCTAGATCGTCCTTATATGACAGCAGAAGATTTTTCATATTTTCTTCAAGAAATTCCTGGTGCCATGTTTTTTATAGGAACAAAAGAGGAGAAGTATGCTTATCCCCTTCATCATGAAAAGTTTAACTTTGATGAAAAGATATTACTCGATGGTGCTTTGTTTCTAGCAATTACAGCTGTACAATTTCTTGAATCATAGGTAACCAAGCGATTCCAATTTCAGTTTTATAAATAAATAAATCAGTATTCATAGTTGAAAATACGTCAATTATGAAGCAGCAACAGGGATAATTGGAGTATGAGCTAATAAATATTTATAAATATACAGGATATGAAATAATTAAAAGGAGGCATTTATCATGAGTAAATACCAAGAAATTAAAGAACGATTAAACCAAGGGCTTTTTCCCGCAGTACCCATTCCCTTTACAAAAGAAGGAAAAATCCACATGGAGGCTCAACGGTCCTATATGGAATATATGAAAAAACAGCCTGTTGATGGTTTATCCCTTTGGGTTCATACAGGACGGGGGCTATATATTACAGAAGAACAACGAAAAGAAATTTTTACATTATGGCGAGAGGCTATGCCTGATAAAGTGATGATTGTGGGAGTTGGTGCCGATCTAGCCGCTTGTGAAGAAGCAGAAGATGTAGAAGCAGAATACATTAAACAGAGTGTAGCTATGGCAAAAACAGCCAAAGCATTAGGTGCTGACGCATGTCTTGTATACGCACCTAAGATCTATAAAGGTCGAGAAGACATGGAAGAAAAAATCCTTGCTTACCATAAAGAAATTGCTAAAGTAGGATTGCCCATCATTTTATTTTATTTATATGAAGCAGCAGGAGGAATTTTATATTCCCTTCCATTATTAGAGCAATTATTTCAAATTGAAGAAGTAGTAGGGATTAAAATGGCATCCTTAGATTCTGTGATGACGTATCAAGATATTAGTACATTTATACAAGAAAAATGTCCAGATAAATTATTAATCACAGGAGAAGATCGTATGTTTGGATATACTATGATGCGAGGGGCCCAAGGGGCATTAATCGGCCTTTCTTGTGCTTGTGGAGATCTTCAAAAAGCCATGATGAAAGCTTGGTATGAAAAAGACATAGAAACATTCGTAAAACTAGCATTACAAGTCGATGAACTAGCAGAATGCACTTTTGTAGCTCCTATGGAAGGCTATATTAAAAGAATGTTAATGGTATTGCATTACCTTGGTGTTATTCCTAGAGAAGCAACGTATGATCCATGGGGGCCTATTGAAGAATTATCGGTAGAAGAAGCAGAAAAAATAAAAAGTGTATTAAAGAAAATTGGGCAGATCTAAAAAAGGATCTACAAACCATAAAGAATTTTATAGGAGAATGCAAAATGAAAGGATATATGCTTTTACCAGAAAACCTTGAGGTAAATCCCTTCTTTATAAAACAAGTTACAGAAGATTATCAGCGTTTTGCCAAAGAAGGATTACCACCACAAGTAGAGGAATATATTTTAGAAAAATACAAGATGGATGTATCCTCTACCTATGCAGGATATAAAATAAAAAATCCATTTGGGATTGCTTCAGGTCAGTTATCAACCACCATTCATCAAGCAGAGAAAGGCATTCAAGATGGACTTGGCTTTATTGTGCTGAAAACTGTCATTTCTCAAGATCCTAAAGGTTCATCAGGAATGGAAGCATGGAAAGTCAATGCACCAAAAATGACAGTGGAACCTTTAGTAAGCAAAAGTGGGAAACAAGGATACACAGTTACTTGGAAAGGAAGAGGATGGCATAAAAGTTTTGAAGAATATCTTGAACTTATGGAACAGTCATTACATTTATGGAAAGCCACCGAAGTTCCAGTGATTCCATCCTGTAAGTTTCAACTTCCTTCCACAGTCGAAGAAGGATTTCATGTAGAAGAATATAGCTATACATTACAAAAATTGTATGAAGTATGGGAAAAAGTATGGAAAGATGCTCCATTATTATTAGAAAAAGATTTTAGTCCTACTTTAGCCGGGTCTTCTTTAGCCAAAAGTCAAGAAATGATTTTATGGTGGATTACTCATGTCCCAATGCAAATCAAAGAAGTTGCAGGGGAGAAAGGGATTCGTTTGGGCATGAAACTAATGAATGCCATGTTTGACGATGAATTTCAGTTACAAGTATTAGAAACGGCTGCTAAAAGCCAAGCCGACTATCTCATTTGTTTTAATCGATTGTTTAATCCAGATAAAGAATTTGAAGGCAAAAAAGGCGTCGCTTATGGTGGGTATGATTTAAGTGATCGTAACTTAAAAATCTTAAACCAATACAACCAAAAGAATCAAGGGAAACAAAAAGTAAAAAAACCCATCAGTGCTACTGGAAACATAGAATCCGGTAAAATGATGATCGAGTATGCATTGCGTGGATGTGAGAATGGACAGATTCATAGCTTTTTCCAATGGCCTGCTTCTGAATATGCCATGGAAAAAGGGTCAAAAGTGGAAAAAAGTCTTCATCAACTTTTTTTCCATCCAGAAAAAGGGTTGTTAACAGGGATGCAATATCTACATGAACAAAATATTCTTCCTTCCAAAGATGGAGTACTGCACTTCAAAGAAATTTGTACAAGAGAGCAGTAAAGTAATAAGGAGACAAAAAAGATAGGGGAGAAATCAAAATGATCAATGAACAAGCTGTAATCGATAAAATTTCATTATATGAAATAGGAATTCCTTTAAAGGAACCTTTTCAAATTAGTGGAGGTGTTAGTTATTTTCGACGTTCCTTAATTATTGTTTTATCCAGTGGAGAATACAAAGGATATGGTGAGGCTGCACCTTTTGAAGAACCTTATTATTCTTCAGAAACCATTTCTTCTGTAAAAGCGTTGTACCAAGATTTGTTGATTCCTAGATTATTAGGGAAACAAATAGCAAGCATTGAACATATGAATGAAGTGCTAAGTGAGGGAATTCGCGGAAATGCATTTGCAAAGGCTGGAATTGAAAATGCTTATTGGGATTTGTTATGCAATAAAAACAAAGTAAATTTAAAACAGCTTATCGAGTATAAAATGAAGCAACTAGAAGTTCCAAAAGAATTTATGGAATCCAAAGATTATATCAAATCGGGTGTATCCATTGGTATTCCCGTTGATGGTCAAATTGAAACGCTGCAAAAATGGGCACAAGAATATGTAGATGAAGGATACCAACGAATCAAAATAAAGATTCGACCAGAATGGGATGTAGAACCTTTAGCAGCCGTACGACAACAAATTGGTGATTTTCCTCTTTGGATTGATGCCAATTCAGCTTATGATTTAGAAAAACATAAAGAAACCTTAGTTGAAATGGATCAATACGGATGCTTATTTTATGAACAACCTCTCCACCATGATGATATCTTAGATCATGCCAAGCTAGGAAAAGAAATCAAAACACCTATTTGTCTTGACGAATCTTTAAAATCAGAAAGGGTTGCAAGACAAGTGCTAGAGTGTGGAGCTTCTAAAATATGGAACATCAAAATTCAAAGAATTGGTGGTCTATTAGAAGGATTAAAGATTTATAAATTAGCATCTGATAATGGCGTAGAACTTTGGGGTGGAACCATGCCAGAGTCAGGAATAGGAGCCATTCCTATGCTTAATTTAGCTTCCTTTAAAGGGTTTGTTTATCCGGCTGATATTGAAGCCAGTGCCAGGTGGTATGGGGAAGGACAGGATACCATTGAATTAAAAATGAATCAAGAAGGACAAATTTTCATTCCAGAGGGAGATTCCATTGAGTCCATGATTAACTTTGAAAGATTTCATCAATATGGTACTCTTTTATTAGAAGAAACGTTATAAAAAACTTTATGGTAAAAGTAAAAGAAAAATCATAAAGGATAGGAAGGAGAAGGTCCATGAGCCTGTACAAAGTATTAATTACATTGCCTGATGGTCCCATTCGTAGAAGTTTTTTTACACCCAAGGTATTAAAAAAAATGAAAGAAATGGACCATATTGAATTTTCTTGGAATGATAAAAATCGACATTGGACTGAAGAAGAGTTAGCAGAACATCTTTATGATCAAGATGCTTGTATTTTTGGTTGGGGATGCCCTAAGTTTGCAACGGAAACTTTAAAAAGATGTCCCAATTTAAAAGTCTTATCTGTATTAGGTGGAGGTGTAAAACCCTATATTGAAGCTTCTCTTTTTGAAGAGACCCACATTATCGTTACCAATCAAGCCAATCAAATGGCAAAGTCGGTAGCAGAAGCAGTATTAGCCTATGCTTTAGCCGCTTTACGAGAAATTCCTTATTATGATTATCAGTTAAAGAATGGATTACCATGGAGAAGTGATGATTATTATAATGAAGGTTTGTTTTATCGAACCATGGGGATGATTGGACTTGGTCAAGTGGGACGATATGTTATTGAATTTTTAAAACCCTTTGATATGGAATTCATTATTTATGATCCCTATATTAATCCAGATACAATTGTTGGAAAAAACATAAGGATGGGAACCTTAGAGGAAGCCATTGAACAATCTGACATTGTTTCTCTTCATGCCGCCCATACGCCAGAAACCCATCATATGATAAATGCTGAAAAATTATCAAAAATTAAAGATGGGGCATTATTAATCAATACAGCTAGAGGTGGAGTTATCGATGAACAGGCTTTAATTCAAGAATTAAAAAAGAAAAGATTTAAAGCTGTTCTAGATGTTTATGAAGAAGAACCATTGCCATTGGAAA
>JAAYNZ010000105.1 GCA_012520595.1 Candidatus Epulonipiscium sp.
CATTGGATTTTGCAGTATCATTCTCACGATTTCCATTGTAAAAACGGTCTGGAAAAATCTGATAGACAACGGCTTCTTTCATCCAATCTGGTGTTTGGTAAGAAGGATCATAAACCGTTAATTGAAATTTTCGATTTCCTTGGCTATACTCTGCCTTTGTATCACCATCTCCTACCATAAAAATATATTCATAGACCCCTTTTTCTTCTAACAAAACATTGACTTCCCATAGATCTGCTTCTGTTTTGAGAGTTGGTTCTTTGCTAGCATAGGTCATATTATAGATTTTTGATTTTTCGCCATTGAGATCTTTAAATAAGACTCTAGCTCTCGTTAGATCTCCTTTAGGAGTTTGTAAACGCAATCTTACTTTTGTATTAGCAGGAACTGCACCGAAAGGAGTGCGAAATGTTTCCATCCAAGTATTGTGAAATAACTGAGTCCGATTGATTTTTCCATCGGATTTTTTAAGATCATAATCCATCCAAAAATCTTGTTTTTTCTTATCAAAAGTAAAGGTTACTTCTTTCTCCTCTAAAAGATTCATTTGTTCTTTACTGATCCATTTTTCAGTTTGTTCTTTGTTGCCCACTATTAATTTACACTCGTAAGTACCTGCTGCTAGTGTTTCTGTCAAAGCATACAATTCATTGTTTACGTTTTCCAAAGTCATCTCTTTTGAAAAAATTTCTTTATTTTGAAGAATATCAATTAATACCACTTGTGGAGTTGGTTCTTGAAACTGTAAAGATGTTTCTGGATATGATTCTGATTGAGTTGGTTTTCTAAAAAAAATTCCATATACTCCTATGGATAATACACTCAAAAGCAAAACTCCCAACCCTATTTTTTTAAATTTACTATGCACTTTCTAGTACCCCTCCTTCTAGTAATCTATTTTGTAAAAGCCATGGTAGTAAACACTACCATGGCTTTTGCTCTTAATTTAAAAATAACAACTCAAATGCTTTGTACAATAAAACAGCTGCTTCTGCTCGAGTGGCTTTATCTTTTGGTGCCAACATCCTTCCCTCTTCTTTTCCTTTGATAATTCCTTCTTTTACTAGGAAAGATAGATCCATTTTTGCCCAAGGAGCGATGACTTCTTGATCTAAAAAAGACTCTAATCCTTCTACCCCTTCCAGGACATACCCTTGTTGCTGTAGTGCCTTTGAAATTATTTTTGCCAATTCTTCACGTGTAATGGGTGCATCAGGTGCAAAAGTGTCTTTACCCATCCCTTCCATAAAACCTGCTTGGTATACACTCCCAATAGCTTTAGAATACCATGCATCTTCTTGGATGTCAGTAAAAGGAACTTTTGCTGTTGGATCCTGTAGGTTTAACATACGCACCATCAAAACTGCTATTTCAGCTCGAGTAATAAAATCTTCTGGTGCAAAAAATTCATCTTCTTTTCCTATTATGATCCCTTTTGCTCCCATAGCCAAAATTTCTTTTTGTGCCCAAGGGTAATTTTTTATATCCCGAAAATGTGCATCCGTTATTCCAGTAAAATACCTTCCGCAATCCATGGTTGTAAATCGAACTTCTTGCCTTCTGTCATCATAATACCCTGCTTTTTTAACAATCTGGTTGTCCTGTTGAATCTGAAAAACAGCAACAAAATCTTGATTAATTCTACCTTTTACAGGATACGGAATACAAACCTTCACGGGATGTTCTAGCTGTTCTACTAATTGACCATCCCTGTATATTTGTAAATCCAATACTTTTGTTGGATGCACAATTGTCCCCTTTTCCACAAAAGGAGGATCTTCTTCAAGACGTTCTAAGACAATCTGAATTTGAGATGCTTCTTGCACCTTTTTGCCAAGGGTTTCTTTCGTAATTATGACTTTTCCTACTGGAGTATCAAGCATCAAAGGAACCGGTTGCTTCATTTGCTTGAAGACATTGGCATCGAAAGAAACCTGACATTTTTTTATGGAATTTGGATCTACTGAAGTAATCCGGATAGGTACAATGGATTGTAATTTAAGCGAAACGGGTATACCTACTTCTTGTAAATATCCTTCCATTTCTTCAGTTTTCTGGATACTTTTTTGTACTTCATTGATAATTTCTATCCCTACAGTACCATTAACCATATCTTTTTGTACTGTGGAAGGGATATTTACAGTATTCGTTTTTTGTAAAGCCATTTGTGCTATAAAAAGCGACTGATCCTTTAACTGTTTTGCCTGCTCTTTAGCTTCTTCCCCTGGCTTTTCTTTTATGTCATTATAATTCTTTGCCATTTCCTTAATAACTTGTTGTGCTTCTTTTATACTATTTTTTGTATCATGACCGATTTTTATATCTTCTAAAGGAGAGCCTTGGTCTGAACTAGGACCAGGGTTCGAATCTACAGGTATTTCTTCTTTCTCTTTTTTATAATGAATAGTGAAAGTCAATTCTTTGGTGTTTTTTGCAATGGCTTCACCATCATTTTCAAACTTCTGCCTCTTGCTTTCTTCTGTAGGTTCAATATGAATTTGAATCTTATTTTCCCCTTCTTTCAATTTTAAAAGATGGGAAAAATTCATATCTTCATTTACTTCTACTTGAATTGGTTTTTCATCTAATTCCCCTTTAATCGTTAAAATGCTACCTTTAATGGCATTACCTGCAATGGTTATATTGTCTTTGGATACCGTTGTATGATTTTGGGGCGTAGTAATAACAATAGGCATATCCACCCAACGAAGGATATAATCTTGAATGGTCATTTTATTACCGCCTTGATTTTGAATCACAACTTTTAAGTCTGTTCCTATTTTTCCTACCCCATAGTAACTAATGTCTTCTTTATCCTCATGAATCTTATAGGGACGGTGATGAGCTAATCCTTCCTGATCCCAACTTCCTGCTTTGACATATTTATAGGTGATTTCTGTTCCTTCTTGGACTTCTACTGTGTACTGCCAATCCGGTGTAACGGCTCCTCCCCTTGACATTTCCCATGCACCTGTATTCCATCCATTCAGGCTATTAGGAATAGTGATACGAGTATCAAGTGGAGTATCCTCCGGTCCCTTGACTTTAAAAGTAACAGCCACCATAACCAATTCTGGTGTTACCTCAATGGTATTGGAATCTATAAAATTACCTGCTTTATCATAGACACGAATAAAATAATGATAGGTGTTTCCATTAACTACTTCAAAATCAATAAAAGAATAGATTCCTTCTTCATTTTCTTGTATATCCCATAGGTCTTCTAAATCCTCTTCATCCCGATACACCTGAAAAAGATAAGGACCATCTTCTAGATCTTCTGGGTGTAATGTAATGCTCCATTGTAAATGGACTTGACCTGATTCTACTTCCGGGGTTAGCAATGTAATCTCTTGGGCTGGTGGAGTTGTATCTTCTGAATCTTTTGTAAAAGTAACCTGTTTGGGTTCTTCCCCATTGGTATACCAATGACGTCCTCCATCTGTAGAGAATTCCATCTTATACAAGAAGGTTCCCTCTTCCAAAGGAATCCAGCTTGCTGTAAACACATTATTATTTCCATCTTGTCTCTCATATCTAGCTTCATGCCAAGTCCAATCTGTATCATTCAACTCTTTCACAGCCAACCTTGCTACTAAACCTTCCGCTAAACCGCCTTCCGTTTCTCCCCCAATCCAAATTTGGGCACTAACTTGATTTGTTTTTGAAAGATCTAATACTGCATCTGATAATCCTGTCATATTCCCACTCCACCATCCATCATTGGAAGAAAGATCAAAATGAGGAATGGCTTCTTCTGCATAACACATCATCGATTCATTGCCGTTGACATCCACCGCTGTAATAGCAAAATAATAGGATCGACCATTCATTAGATTTTCAATCTCTACGTAAGTATCTACTACTTCTTCGACCTTTTCATATCCCGCCCCTTGAATAGTAGACTGATAAATTCTATAGGAAACGGCCTCTTGATTTCCCGTCCAAGTTAATATGACTTTTTTATTTTCTTCTGTTACTTGAACATTGGTTACAACAGTAGGTGGTTCTAGGGACTGATCTGAATTGGTAATAAGCATTCTTCCTTGCATTTTGGGAATATGGATCGATAACTGCTCATTTTGGGCAGTAACTATATAATCTGAATCTAAGGCATCTGTTAGATCAATACCATTACATAAAAATGACTTTATATCTAAATTTATATCTTGTGGCGTATTTCCACGATTAATAGCAATAATTGCTGCTTCATCCCCGTATTTACGCCCATATACATAGACATCTCCTTGGGCATATAGACTGAAAAGATCGCCATAAGCAAATAAACCTTTATGGTCGACTCTTACTTGTCCTACTTGCTGAAAATGCTCCACTAGATCCTTGTTTTCCTCTTCCCATGGATACGTTCTACGACAATCTGGATCAGCTGAACCTATTACTCCTGCTTCATCTCCATAATAAATTGTAGGGGCTCCCGGATAACCCATTTGAAAAATAGCAGCTAATTTTAATCTCTCAAATCCTAATTCTTTATTGTATCCCTTGTCTCTTTCTGCTCGATTACTAGTATCCGTTCCATTCCCTAATAGAAAAGCAGCACGGGCTACATCATGAGATCCCATTAGATTCATTAGAGCATAAAAAGCTTCCGGTGGATAATCCTCTTGGATTGAGATCAAAGATTCATTTATATTTTCTGCATTACCATTCTTTAAAAAGTCAAGAAGAGCTCCTCTAAAACGATAATTCATCACCGAATCATATTGATCTCCTAAGAAATATTGAGAAGCATCATCCCATATTTCTCCTAATATTAAAGGATCACAACCGATCTCTCTTTGAAAAGAGGGGTCTTTTAACTCTTTACGAAACTCCCGCCAGAATTCTGGATCTACTTCATTGGCCACATCCAAACGCCACCC
>JAAYNZ010000106.1 GCA_012520595.1 Candidatus Epulonipiscium sp.
GAATGTTTCTTTTTATACAAAATATAAAATAGAGAATAAATAGGTATTACTAAAAGCAAAATCAAATAAAAATCACGAGTTGCTGAATATGAAGTGGCATTCCATCCTTTAATCATAATATGACTTACAATATAAGAACCGGGGATAAATAGTACTTTTACTATTATATTTTTAATTTTTTCTTTCTTCCTGAATATTACAATAAGTATTGTCAAAACAAGTGCAAATAAAATGGCAATGACAAAATAATAATTCAAAAACAATCGAGGTAAAGTCACAACTCCTCCATTATTAATAGGATTTCTACCATAGATTACTTTACTTTCTTGACCATCATTAGATACATAATAAATAGTATTAACTGTTTCTCCGTTTGGATTTACAGTTATATCTTGCTTTTTATCTATATTAAAAAATTTATTCCAAGTTGTATTATAGATACTAATATCATATACGCCTTGCTCTCTTTGATAAATCTCATATTCACCTGTAAAAGAAAGTGTTACAAAGCCATTATTATCCTTTACAGAAATAATATCAAATGATTCAGCATAAGGTAGATATTCAGGTGCTGTTAAATATGCAAATGATAATATTACAACGATAGCTGCAATAACTGCTGAAATAACACCTGTAAATACTCGTTTTTTCTTTATATCCGATCCTATTTTTTTTATCACTTTAATATCGCTATTATTTTCCGCAGAAATTTTTTTAACAGATATATCTGTTTGTGATAGCTCCAATTCATTTTTACACTCAGCACAATGGCTTAAATGCTCATCTACAAATTGCTTTGTATCGTCACTGATAACATTTTCAACATACAAAGGTAATATATCACGAACAATACTACACTCACGATTTTTCATTGTTTTGTTCCTCCATTCGTTTTAATATTTGATTTTTAGCTCTGTGGTAGGTAACGCAAGCCCAATTATCGGTCTTATTGAATATTTGACCAATTTGCTTGAAACTCAAGTCTGCAAAAACTCTCCACATAAATACTTCTTTATAAGGTTCTGGGATAGTATGCAATACCTTTTGAATTTGTACTGTTTGTTCGTGGGTAATGATTTTTTCATCAATCAATGAATTGAGGTCTACTAAATCTTCTACTTCCACTCCTTCAATTTTGCTAATATTTTTTTGCTTTTTTAGATGGGAATAATAACAATTTTTTGCTATTTGGCACAACCACACACGTAAATCGCAATCTCCTCTAAAGCTATCAATGGATTGCATTGCTTTAAAGAATGTTTCGCTTGTTATCTCCTCGGCGATATGTTCATTACCTGATAACTTTCTGATATATAAGTATACATGGTTAAAGTAAGTATTGTATATCTGTTCAAACTCCATTACTCTACCACCTCCTTTCACTTATAAGACTTCGCATATATAGAAATCTTACAAAACTTTTCAAATATTTTTATTTGGCTTTTAAAAAAGCTGTCCACAAATGCAGACAGCTATAATAGAGGTTATATAAATAATCTTCCCTACAAATTCCTATTTGTCTAATTGTTTATAAATAGTTCATGTTTTTCTACTCTACATCTTCTAAAATATATAATATAATTTATCCATCGGTTTATCAACTAAGATTTCCATTTTTTCTCTGTCATCATTCTTTTTACCCTATGTCATCTATAAATCACTCCAAAAATAAGGGTCAAAAAACGGTGTTTTTTCACTGTTTTTTGACCCCAGATTCCATCATCAAACCACTATATGTTGTGGTCGAACCCTATTATTTCCCCTCCGAACCACAATACGTCATCAGAATTATACTCTCAACGTGAGCCGTATGAGGAAACATATCCACTGGCTGTACTTCCCTTACCTGATATCCATTTTCAACTAAATACTTCACATCCCTAGCCATTGTTGAGGGGTTACAAGATACATATACTACTGTTTCTGGATTAAGTTCTACTATGGCTTCTAATACTTCCTTTTCGCAACCTTTTCTTGGTGGATCTACAACTACTTTGTTTCCTCTTATTCCTTGTTTCATCATTTTGGGGAAGACATCTTCAGCTTTTCCAACGATGAATTCTACATTTGTTATATCATTTAATTTGGCATTATCCCTAGCATCTTCTATGGCTGTTTTAACTATTTCAACACCGTATACCTTTTTAGCTTTATCAGCTATA
>JAAYNZ010000107.1 GCA_012520595.1 Candidatus Epulonipiscium sp.
TATTCCCACTCAATCGTTGCTGGTGGTTTTGATGTTACGTCATATACAATTCGATTAATATAGGGAACTTCATTTACAATCCGAGTTGAAATCCTTTCAAGGACTTCATAGGGTATGCGAGCCCAATCAGCAGTCATACCATCTACACTGGTAACACCCCGTAGAGCCAGGGTATAGTGATAGGTCCTTTCATCTCCCATAACACCTACGCTACGAAGATTAGTGAGCACAGCAAAGTATTGCCAAATTTCTTTGTCTAGTTTTGCTTTGGCTATTTCTTCTCGGTAAATGTAATCTGCATCTCTTAAAATATCTAATTTCTCTTTGGTAATATCTCCAATAACTCGTATAGCTAATCCTGGACCTGGGAAGGGTTGACGACTTACCAAAAATTCAGGAATTCCTAAGGTTCTTCCTAAATCTCTTACTTCATCTTTAAAAAGCTCTCGCAAGGGTTCAATGATTTCTTTAAACTCAATATGCTCAGGTAATCCTCCTACATTGTGATGACTTTTGATAACCGCTGCATGTTTGGCTCCACTTTCAATCACATCTGGATAAATAGTACCTTGAACAAGAAAATCAACCGCTCCAATTTTCTTTGCTTCTTCTTCAAAAACTCGAATGAATTCTTCACCGATTATTTTTCTTTTGGTTTCTGGATCTGTAACACCTTTTAATTTTGTTAAAAATCGATCTTCTGCATTGACCCGAATCAAATTCATATGGAATTGTTCTTTGAAGGTACGTTCTACTTCGTCTCCTTCATTCTTTCGCATTAATCCATGGTCGACAAAAATACAAGTAAGTTGTTGGCCTATGGCTTTATGAATGAGAACAGCCGCTACGGAAGAATCAACCCCACCGGATAAGGCACATAAAACTTTTTTATCCCCAATTTGTTCTCGTAAAGCTCGAATGGATTCGACAGCAAAATCTTTCATCTTCCAATCGCCTTCACAACCACAAATATCATATAAGAAATTATGGATCATTTGAGTTCCTCGGGGAGTATGAACCACTTCAGGATGAAATTGTACTCCATACAATTTCTTTGTATCATGAGCCATGGCTGCTACTGGAGTTGTTTCTGTATGAGCCGTCACTTTAAAGTCTTGAGGTGGTTGACTAATATAATAAGTATGGCTCATCCAAGCTGAGGTATCTTTATCCACATTTTTAAATAATTTATCATGATTATCCACAAAAATATTCACTTTTCCATATTCTCGATAGGCGGACTCTTTTACTTGGCCTCCTAACAAATGTCCCATTAATTGAAGTCCATAGCAAATGCCTAAAACGGGAACATCTAAGTCAAAAATAGCAGGATCTACGGTAGGTGCTTCTTCTTCGTAAACCACTTTAGGACCACCTGTTAAAATAATCCCCTTAGGATTTTTGCTTTTAATCGTCTCTAGGGAAACATCATAGGGTAGTACCTCACAATACACATTGGCTTCACGAACTCTTCGAGCAATGAGTTGGCTATATTGACCTCCAAAATCTAATATGAGTACTAATTCATGGTTCATCTTTTTTCCTCCTTACAATCACCATTAGTGTTCTACACTATAATTTGGTGCTTCTTTTGTAATCTGTATATCATGAGGATGACTTTCTTTTAACCCTGCATTGGTAATACGAACAAATTGACCCTTTTCTTGAAGATCAAAAACTGTTTTTGCTCCTCCATAACCCATGCCTGCTTTAAGACCACCAATTAATTGATAGATGGTATCTTCTACAGAACCTTTATAAGCCACTCGTCCTTCCACACCTTCTGGAACTAACTTTTTACTGTCTTCCTGGAAATAACGATCTTTGCTTCCTTTTTCCATGGCGGCTAAAGATCCCATTCCACGGTACACTTTATATTTTCGTCCTTGATATAATTCCGTTGCCCCTGGACTTTCTTCACAACCAGCAAATAAACTTCCCATCATACAAACATTGGCTCCTGCTACAATGGCTTTCACAATATCACCGGAATATTTAATACCCCCATCAGCAATCACTGGGATCCCATAAGGTTTGGCCGCTTGGGCACAATCATAGATAGCTGTGATTTGTGGAACACCTACTCCTGCTACAACACGTGTTGTACAAATGGAACCAGGTCCAATACCCACTTTAACTGCATCTGCTCCTGCTTCAATGAGAGCAAGGGTGGCTTCTGCTGTAGCTACATTTCCTGCAATAATTTGTAA
This sequence comes from Candidatus Epulonipiscium sp., assembly GCA_012520595.1. Lineage (GTDB taxonomy): Bacteria > Bacillota > Clostridia > Lachnospirales > JAAYNZ01 > JAAYNZ01. The sequence goes on from JAAYNZ010000107.1 coordinate 2,211, forward strand.
AGCCGGAAATGCATTTTTTACTTTTTTAACGGTATCTAAAACGCCTTGAGAATGACCATGGGCTGTATCAATTACGATTACATCCACTTTTGCATTTACCAAGTGAGTTACCCGTTCCAATACGTCAGCAGTCACTCCTACAGCTGCACCAACTAGCAAGCGTCCTTGCTCATCTTTGGCTGAAAAAGGATATTGAATGGTTTTTTCAATATCTTTAATCGTAATTAAACCTTTTAGATTAAAATCTTTATCTACGATAGGTAATTTTTCGATACGATATTTAGCTAAAATTTCTTTGGCTTCTTCTAGGGTTGTCCCTTCTGGAGCCGTAATTAAATTCTCTTTTGTCATTACTTCCGATACTTTTTTATTATGATTGGTTTCAAAGCGCAAATCACGATTGGTTAAAATTCCTACTAATTTTGTTCCTTCTGTAATAGGAACTCCAGAAATGCGATATCTTGCCATTAGTTCATTAGCTTCATAGACATAATGATCAGGAGATAGATAGAAAGGATCTGTTATAACTCCATGTTCGGAACGTTTTACTTTATCTACTTCTCCTGCTTGCCTTTCAATGGACATATTTTTATGAATAATCCCTATGCCCCCTTGTCTTGCCATAGCAATCGCCATTCTCGCCTCTGTTACCGTATCCATTCCTGCACTCATGAGAGGAATATTGAGTTTTATCTTTTTTGTCAATGAGGTAGATAATTCTACATCCTTCGGTAAAACTTGAGAATAAGCAGGAATCAATAATACATCATCAAAAGTTAACCCTTCTTTTACCAGTTTATGCATAATAAAACCTCTCTTCCTTGTATTTTCAACGTCCTAGTTATATGGGTTGTACGAAAGTTTAACAAAAATCCTTTCACTTGTCAATAAGTCTATGCAAATTTATTATTTTATATGCTTATATGCTTATGAAGAAATCCTGCGAAAAAATGAAAAATACGAAAAAGAAAAGCTGGCAAAAACCAGCCCTTATTTTTTTCTATGCAATTGTCTTGGAATATAGTGACCAATACCTTCTAAAATACTCCCATTGGGTTCAAAGATAAGTTGTACCAGTTGACCTTCCTGAGTAAAAATTGCTCCGTAAGTATTTTCTTTTGTTTTCCCACTACTATAATCTAAGACTTTTTGAGCTCGTTTCCATTCATGAATATGCATAGGGTCCTCTATGTGGGCCATTACTTCAAATTGTTTCACATTGACCGTCAATGCTTTTTTTCTTCTGCTTTTATTAAAAATTTTGTCAATGTCTAACTCACCATTGGTAAAAATATATTCATACTCTACATCAAACCTTTGAAAAAGCCAAAAAGCCCCATATCCAATACCTACCGTAATAAATAGGCCAAAAGTAGGTATTAAAACATTGGCTAAAAGGATGATGATAATGGCTGCCACAATAATTCCAATCTTAGCTAATGTATCTTTGGATGTACTTTCTTTTTTCACAAGTTGTTCTTTGAATATACTTGTCATTCTACTAACTCCTTCCGTAACA
>JAAYNZ010000108.1 GCA_012520595.1 Candidatus Epulonipiscium sp.
AACTCATTTTTTATAAAGCATTATCTAATCGCTGTGCTAAATGTTGTTTGGGAACAGCCCCTACAATCTGATCGACTACTTTTCCATTTTTAATAAGTAATAAAGTAGGAATACTCATAACACCATATTCAGATGCTGTATTTCCATTTTGATCTACATTTATTTTTCCAATCTTTGCTTTGCCTTCATAATCTTTAGCTAATTCATCAATAATAGGTGCCATCATACGACAAGGTCCACACCAATCTGCATAAAAGTCTACCAATACAAGTACATCAGATTGCAATACTTCTTTTTCAAAATTTGAATCTGTAAATTTTAATGACATAAAACATTCCTCCTAATTCTTATCCATCATTTCTTAATATCATTATATTACAATATAATAATTTTTGCAACCCTTTTTGTAAAATAAAATTTAGTTTATGGTTTTCTTTTAGATTCATATTTGTTATGATAAAAAGGAAACTAATTTATAAGGAGGTTTACCTATGAAACCTGTTTTTCGATCTAATCTATTTGCCATGATCCTAATTCTTATTTGGATTATGGGAAGTGTACTCGTAGGACTCATGAAAGTAGGTTTGGATTTTCTTGGAATTGACTTTCCATATCTTGCCCAAATTATTTTACCCCAAATTTTATTTTTATTACTTCCCTGTATTCTCTATATACTAATCACTGGAACCAATGCAAAAGATACTTTTCGTTTTTATTCTCTAAATATAAAAAGTATTTTCCTAGTCATCGGATTTGCTTTATCCATTCAACCTTTAATGATGCTTATTTCGGGTATTGGTAGCTTATTTTTTTCCAACCCTGTAAATGAAATGCTGGAACAAATTAGTGAAATGCCTTTAGCTTTAATGATTTTAATGATTGGAATTACTCCCGCTCTTTTCGAAGAACTTCCTTTTAGAGGAATTATCTTGTCAGGGTATAAAAATATTTCCACGCTTCAAGCTGCTCTTCTTAGTGGTCTATTTTTTGGTGTGCTTCATATGAATTTTCAACAATTCATCTATGCTTTTGTAATGGGAGTGTTCTTTGCCTATTTAGTCGAAATTACTGGATCTATTTTTTCAAGTATGATTGCTCATTTTACCATCAATTCTAGCCAAGTATTGTTTTCACAACTTGCCCTTTGGGCAATGAAAACTCAGGGTATAGAAAATATGGCCGGCCTTTCTAATCCATCTTTTCAAGAAAAAATACTATCCATCATAACCATTCTTCCCTTAGTCCTATTTCTAACTCCTTTGGCTTTTCTGTTGATGTACATATTATGCAAAGAGCATGACAAAAATTGGGATTCCCTATTTAAACTAAAACAAACCTCTTCCCTTGTAGCTATGGAATCTGTAAATGAAGAAAAGATCATAACTTGGCCTGTTTATGTTTCCATAGGAATCTTTATTATATTTTCTATATTCATTGAAATTGTGATGTAGAAAAAAAGAGTGAAGATATAAATTTGGTTACAATAATCACTTCACTCTTCTTCTCTTCTTTTTAGTTTTTATGACTTTTTCTTGTTGAGCTTTCCAACTCTGATCTAAAAACTGATCCACATCTCGCATCATCCCTGATACCTCATTAGGAAATTTCTCAAACACTTTATTCTTATATGTATTTTGCAAAATTTTAAATTTTATCTTTTCCTTCCACTTCATAAAAATCCCCTTTCTTTCTTATTGTTAATTTTAATAATTTTTATATACTCTTCTGCTTGCTTATACTGAAATTTTTCAAAGTTAACTTGTTTTTTTAGATCTGTTACTATAATATGAAATCTTTTTCAGTGTATGTGAGTGAAAAGAAGAATATTTTCAAAATTTTTTAGAATACTAAGAGTGTATGAAAAAAAGAAAGGAGTTTTTTTATGACAAATTTATCCCATTTAGAGTTAGAAAACATACGTCACCTAGTTGGATCTCACGAAACTGTTGCACAAAAATTATGTTCCTATGCTGATCAATGTACGGACCCACAAATTAAACAAATGTTTCATCAATCTTCAGAAGATGCAAAAAATACAAAACAAAAATTAATTTCATTTTTAGGTTAATATAAAAGGAGGAATCAATACATGCAAGAAAAAGATATGGTATATGATATTTTATCCAATCTAAACAGTAGCCTAAACACTTATGCTTCCATGATCACCCAAACTAATAATCCCCAACTTCGACAGGAATTACAACAAATGCGAGATAGCTGTGAAACTTTACAATTTAATTTATATAAAATAGCTGAACAAAAAGGTTATTATACACCAAGCCAACCTGCTTCTCCTGAACAAATACAAC
>JAAYNZ010000109.1 GCA_012520595.1 Candidatus Epulonipiscium sp.
GTTGGAAATAACAATTTTGCACCTAAAAAAGATACCTTACGATCCGATGCAGCAGTTATGATGTATCGACTGATCAATGGGTTTGAAGTTCAATAGTAAAGAGACCAATCAAAAAGGATGTTGATGTAATATCAACATCCTTTTTGATTTATAGAACAACTTTATAGATATCTAAGTTCATAAACAAAATTTCGCAAGATGCATATCCATCAGCGTATTTTTAACTATGAGCGTATATATCTATGAAATAATTTAAAGGTATAGGAATAAAAAAAGGGATAAGATACGTATATATTAAAAGTTAGGAAATTGAATACTAAAAGTGGGTCTAAAATCTTGTAGGTTTGAGATAAAAAAATACCAAAATAAGAATAAACATGTTATAATAAAAGTAAGATAAGGCAAAGAGGTGTATAGTGTGGAGCCATTAAGGCAAATATTAGACCAAATTAAATTTGCTGCAATAGAAATACCCCGAATTCACATAAAAGATATCATAGAAATTTTTATTATTGCTTTTTTGATTTATCGATTGATTTCTTGGATTAAAGATACAAGGGCTTGGACCCTTTTTAAAGGAATTTTAGTTATTTTCTTAATGTGGGCCATTGCTTTGTTTTTTCAATTAAACACCATATTATGGATTCTTTCTAATACGATTTCTGTTGGTATTATTGCAGTTCTTATTGTATTTCAACCAGAATTAAGGAGAGCTTTAGAGCAGTTAGGAAGAGGGAGTTTTTTATCTTCTTTACTAACCCTTGAAGAATATCGAGAAAGACAACAGGAGAGAATTTCTAGTCAATCCGCAGAAGCTATTATTCGAGCAGTAGAGGAAATGAGTCAAACAAAAACAGGAGCTTTAATTGCCATTGAACAAGAGGTAAAATTAGGGGAGTATGAAAGAACAGGGATTATTGTAGATGCTAAAATTAGTAGCCAATTACTACTAAATATTTTTGAAAACAAGACGCCTCTTCATGATGGGGCAGTTATTATTCGTGACAATCGTATTGCAGCAGCTACCTGTTATTTACCACTGACAGATAGTCTAGAGGTAAGTAAGGAGCTAGGAACTAGACATCGAGCTGCTTTGGGTCTTAGTGAGGTATCTGATAGTATTATTATTGTAGTCTCTGAAGAAACAGGGAAAATTTCTGTTGCTTCAGGGGGCAATTTGGTTCGAAATGTGAATAGAGAATACTTAAAAAGTCAATTAACCTATATACCGAAAAGAAAAATAGACAAAAAGAAACTGGTATTGTGGAAAGGTAGAAGAAAGCATGAGTGAACTGTTCACAAAAAATATAGGTCTAAAAATCATATCATTATTAAGTGCTATTCTCCTTTGGTTTATTGTTATTAATATCGAAAATCCTGTAGAAACACGAGATTTTTCTGATATTGAGGTACGAATCAAAAACCAGGAGGAAATCACCAATCGCCGCAAAGCGATTAAATTTATTGAGGGTAAAACAATTTCTGTTACCATACGAGGAAAACGGCTAGAGTTAGAAAAACTAAAAAAAAGTGACATTATTGTTACAGCAGATATTGAGCTTATTAATGAATATGGAGCTGTGGAAATTCAAGTATGGGTGCCAGATCAATTTAGCATTGTTCGAAAATCACCCACTCATATGAAAGTAGAATTAGAAGATGTAATTACAGTACAAAAAAATATATCTTATGAATTGACAGGAAAACCAGCGGAAGGTTACGTTGTTCAAGAAGGGTTTATCAAACCTACCAATGGAATTGCAATTACGGGTCCTAAATCCCAAGTATCTAAGATTGCTACGGTTCAAGTATTGGTGGATGTGCAGGATAAGAAAAAAGATATATCCATTTATGCAGAACCTATTGCCTATGATCAAGATGGAAATGAAATTCTAGGACTTGAAAAGAGCATTGATCGAGTAGAAGTATATATTCCCATTAAAAAGTTAAAGACGGTACCTATTCAAATAGGACCTTGGGAAGCTAACCCACCCAATGGATATGTTGTGATTGATTCCAAGGTGGATCCTCCTCAAATCGTTCTTATTGGAGAAGAAAACGAATTAAATCAAATTCAAGGAATTCAACTTCCTAGTTTGAATTTAAGCAACATTACTAGTACCACTGTTTTTACTCAAGATCTTCGAAACTTATTGCCAGGAAATGTAGGGATTTACAGTAAGATAGAGCAAGCGAAGGTAACCGTTGAGTTGCGAAAAGAGATTTTACGTGAGTTGAAGATACCAATGAAAGAAATTAATGTTCAAAAGCTTCCAGAAGGATTACAATTTCGCTTTATTACTCGTGATGATATTCCTATCGTCATCACAGGGCTAGAAGGAGATATTTATGGAGTAGAACCTCATATGATTCGAGCCAGTATTAACTTAAATGGGTATGAAAAAGGAACCCATACGGTAGAGGTATCCTTGAACCTTCCTAGAGGAGTAAAATTAGTAGGAGATCCACCTACTATTTCTATTGAATTATTAGAAGCTCAAGAAGAGGAGACAGTTTCTGAAGAAACATCTTAATTTAAAAGTCAGATAGGTCTTACAAGATCTATCTGACTTTTTTAAATTACAAGGATAAGGTGTGAGAAAGTGTATAAAATCTTAATCGTTGAAGATGATAAAAAAATAGAAAGATTAGTAGAAAAAAAGTTAGAACAATACGGGTATGAGGTGACTGTGGTTACAAATTATTCAGATATAAGGGGAGAATATTTGAAAACCAATCCTCACGTCATTTTGATGGATATTAACCTACCTAATTTTGATGGTTTTTTTTGGTGCCGTGAGATACGAAAAATGTCTAAGGTACCCATTCTTTTTATTTCTGCCAGATTTTCTGACATGGATCAAGTTATGGCCATTGAAAGTGGGGGGGATGATTACATCATTAAGCCCTTTTCTTTTGAGGTGTTGTTGGCTAAAATTAAAAGTGTAATAAGAAGAACTTATGGAGAATATTCAAAAAACAAAGAAAAGGATATTTATGAGATTGATGGTTTACATTTATACATGAGTCATAATGTTGTAGGATTTCAAGGAAAAGAAATTGAATTAAGCAAGAAAGAGTTTGCCCTTCTGTATAAGTTGGCTAAGAATGTAGAACAAATTGTAAACAGGGAAGAATTATTGGAAGAATTATGGGACGAAATTGAATTTGTAGATGATAATACATTATCTGTTAATGTAACTAGACTTAGGAGGAAATTGGAAGAAATTCATATTTATGATGCCATTGAGACAAAACGAGGTCAGGGGTATTTGTTATCAAAAACATGGGTTACAGGTGATTTGAATGAATATTAAAAAATATTTAGCAGATCGTAAAGGATATATATTGGTATATTTTTTAAGTTCTTTTTTTATCATCCTTATTATGCAGTTGGATTTAATATTGAAAAAGGAAAGAGTAAACCTCTCTCATATTTTATATTCTCTTCTGTTATCTACCTTTTTTTGTATTCTTTTTTTACTTTATGATTATAGTCAAAAAAAGGCTTTCTATAAAGAACTTAATACGATTTTAAAACAGGATCATTCCATTCAATGTTTATTTCATTTTTCTGATCATACAAATCATGAACACCAGATTTTTCAAGAAATTTTATTTAAAAATTACAATGCATATGAAAGTATTTTAGATGAATATCGTGAAAAACATAAACAGCATTTATATTTTATTAATCGTTGGGTTCATCAGATGAAAACACCTTTATCTATTATTAACTTAAGTTTACAAAATGATTCTTATGGCACAATGAAAGAAATGAAAAAAACGTATGAAAATATTAGAGAAGAAACAGAAAAAATGGCTCATGGGCTAGAAATGGCTCTTTATACAGCTAGGATTAATGATTTTGAATTGGATTTTAAAGTAGAGGTATTAGATATTGTACAATTAGTTAGAAAGATCATTAATGAGAATAAAAAAATTTTTATTAAACACCGTATTTATCCAAAAGTAAATACTTCTGAAGATATAAAAGTAAATACAGATTATAAATGGATTGTTTTTGTAATTCATCAAATCATCTCAAATGCTATCAAGTATTCTATTATTGATAATAAGACAGGGAAAAAGATAATCTTTCGCATCATAGAGCAGAAAAAGGGCGCAGAACTTGTCATATCTGATGAAGGAGTAGGGATTCCCAAACAAGATCTTTCTAGGATTTTTGATCCCTTCTTTACAGGTGTTAATGGAAGAAGCACTTCAGAATCCACAGGAATGGGTATGTATCTTTCAAAGGTGATCTGTGATAAATTAGGACATGATTTGGAGGTGCAATCCACCAGAGGTAAGGGAACAACAGTAAGGATATTTTTTTTCAAAGGCAAGAGCTTATACAACCTTTCAGAATAAATGACAATATTGTAAGATTAAAAGCCTTCATGTAAGAGAAATCAATAGGAAGATTTCTCTTATTTTTTTATAATTATTGTAGATAGAATGTTAGGAGGTATAGAAATGACCGTATTAGAAGTTAAAAACTTAACAAAAATTTATAAAACAAAAGGAAGCAGTATTACAGTTTGTGCCTTAGATAATTTTGATATGCGGATAGAAGAAGGAGAATTTGTCGGAATCATGGGACCTTCAGGAAGTGGGAAAACAACGCTATTGAATATGTTAGCCACCATTGATCAACCTTCTAAGGGTAAAATTTTGATGAATAATAAAAATCCTTATGAATTAAAAGAAAGAGAACTAGCTTTATTTAGAAGAAGAAATTTAGGCTTTATTTTTCAAGAATTTAATTTATTAGATAGTCTTTCCATCAAAGAAAATATTATTTTACCTTTAGTATTAGAACGTATGCATGCAAAGGAGATCGAAAAGAAAGTAGAAGAAATAGCCGCGGTATTAAATATTAAGGATATTTTAAATAAAAGAATCTATGAAGTATCAGGAGGACAGCAACAAAGAACAGCCTGTGCTAGAGCCCTTATTAATCATCCATCCATTATTTTAGCAGATGAACCTACCGGCAATTTGGATTCAAAATCTTCCTATGATTTAATGGACTCTTTGCAAAAAATTAATAAGACACAAAAAGCAACCATCTTAATGGTAACCCATGATCCTTTTGCAGCTAGCTTTTGCAATCGAATTATTATGATTAAGGATGGAAAATTTTTTTTAGAAATTAACAAAAGTTCCAATCGGCAAGTATTTTTTAATGAAATATTAGACTATTTATCCCTCTTGGGAGGTGGCTATAATGAGAATCTCTAATATAGCCATAAAAAATATAAAGGGAAATCTCTATCGTTATATTATGTATTATTTAAGCAATTCGTTTGCTGTATCTGTATTTTTTATTTTTGCAAGTTTTGTATTTCATCCTGTTATAAAAAGTGACATAGATTCTGGTAAATCTGCCATATACGCAGGAGTTGTAAGTGGTATGATTGCTTGTCAAGTAATTATTGTTGCTTTTTCTATTTTATTTGTTATTTTTTCTACGTCTATTTTTTTGAAGTCAAGGGGAAAAGAGTTTGGACTTCTTTCTTTATTTGGAATGACGAAAGATCAAATTAAGGTTTATTTAGTGATTGAAAATACAATCATGGGGATTCTATCCTTGGTAACAGGGATTGGAGTTGGAATGTTATTTTCAAAATTATTTTTTATGATAATGGGATCTTTTTTAGGGATCATGATTCCTTTTCATATTTCTTTTAAAGCATTAGGGATTACGGTTTTGGTGTTTTTTATTTTATTTGAGGTCATTGGTGTTTTTATGTCTTTGGGCATAAGAAATAAAGACATTGTTGATCAACTAAAAGCAAGTCAAATGCCCAAAGATATCCCACGATTTTCTAAAATCAAAGCCATATTGGGTGTGCTATTGCTTTTAGCAGGCTATATCATTGCTTGGAATGTTCATGGTGTAGGAGTAATAACAGCTATGCTACCTGTGATTTTGATTGTTGTGATAGGAACTTATTTTGTTTTTACTCAATTTAGTATTGCTATGGCTAGCCAATTATGCAAAAATAAAAAGATTTTTTATAACCAAGTAAATATGGTTGCTTTTTCTCAAATGATTTTTAAGTTACAGGATACAGCTAGGGTATTATTTTTAGCAGCTATATTAGGAGCTGTTACATTTACAGCTACAGAAACCATTTATTCTTTTTTTGTGGAAGTTCCTAAGATGGGTACGGCTCAAGATATTGCTATTATTGAAAGAAATGAAAATTTGGAAAATCCTTTTAACGAGGAAGAAATCAAAAAAATTTTGTTAGAACATGATTTAGAAATTAAAAGTTGGGATGAAGTAACAATGGTCCAACAAAAAGGAGTGAAAAATCAAGGACATGAGGAGGAAGAAGAAACCTTTCTCTTGATATCTAATTCCCATTTAAATCAATTGATGCATTCCTTAGGGAAAAAGTCTATCCAAGTGAGAAGAAATGAAGCAATTTATAATTATCAGTTTGATACGATAGGGCTTTCTCACGAAGAAGAAAAAGAAGAATTGTTTTTTATTAAGGATGGAAAAGAGAAAAAATTTGAAGTAACGGATCGAATTTATGAAACCACTACGTATTTCCAATCCATGGGATGTGGAAGATTAGTTGTATTACATGATCAGGATTTTGATTGGTTTTTAGAAAATGCATCTCAGGAGCAGAGGATACAATATACAGCTATTAACATCAAAAATTGGAGACAGTCTTTTTATGCAGTGAATGAAATTAAGGATAGACTAGGAGAGGCATACCAAGGATTTTATTTTTCTAAAATAGTTCCTTATCGAGCTGCTAGAATAAGTTTTGGTATGATTTTATTTATCGGATTTTTTATTGCTTTTCTATTTTTTATTGCAGCAGGAAGCATTATTTATTTTAAATTATTCAATGAAGTTACCCAAGATGCAATGGAATATAGTATTTTAACTAAGATTGGAACAACGAAACAAGAAATTAAAAAAATTATTACTAAGCAAATAGGGATTCTATTTTTCTTACCTTTTTTTGTTAGTACGGTTCATTCTTTTTTTGCATTAAAATCTCTTTCAAACTTATTAAAAAAGAATTTGTTTAAGGAGGGCTTAATAGTGATGGTAGCATATCTTATTTTCCAAGTTATTTATTTTTCTATTATAAAAATTCTTTATATCAATAAGGTGGAATCCATCAAAAGATAGTTGAGCTAAGATCTCATGTATATCTAAGGTCCCTTTCTCATCCTTTATCATAAAATAGATTGAAGGATAAAAGAGACAATGCTATAATTGTAGAAGATTGTAGAAAGTAGAGGGTTTTAACAAGAGTAACGTTAGGTGCTAGATAGGAAACTCAGAAAGGAGATTATTATACATGGGAAGGTTGTTTGGTACAGATGGTGTTCGAGGAATTGCAAATAAAGAATTGACTTGTGAAGTTGCTTATCAGTTAGGCAGGGCAGGAGCTTATGTACTAACAAAAGAAACCCAGCATCAACCTAAAATTTTAGTGGGAACGGATACAAGACGTTCAAAAGATATGTTAGAAGCGGCTTTTATGGCAGGGATTTGTTCTATAGGTGGGCATGGAATATCATTAGGAGTTATCCCAACACCTGCTGTAGCTTACCTAACTCGGTATTATCAAGCAGATGCTGGTGTTGTTATTTCAGCTTCACATAATCCGGTAGAGTATAATGGGATTAAATTTTTTAATAATCAGGGGTATAAGTTAAAAGATGAGTTAGAAGAGGAAATAGAAGATCTTATTTTTCATGGATTTGAAACACTTCCTCATCCGATAGGTGATGCAGTAGGAGTGAGAAGTGTTTGTAAGACAAGTGTGGCTGATTATTTGGATTTTCTTAAAACAACAATAGAAGGTAATTTAAAAGGACTTACCATAGCAGTGGATTGTGCTAATGGTGCTGCTTATGAAGTAGCTCCAACGCTACTTAAAGAGTTGGGAGCGAAGGTATATTCCATGGGGGCAGAGCCTGATGGTACCAATATTAATGATCATTGTGGTTCCACTTATTTAGAACCATTACAACAATTTGTGAAAGCAACAAAGGCTGATATAGGTATTGCTTTTGATGGAGATGCAGATCGATGTTTAGCGGTAGATGAACAAGGAGACATTCTTGATGGAGATCAGATTTTAGCCATTTGCGGATTCCGAATGAAGGAAAAAGGAATTTTAAATAAAAACACCATTGTTTCTACGGTTATGAGCAATATTGGATTGTCTAAGATGGGGCAAGAACAAGGTATTTCTATTCAACAATGTCGAGTTGGAGATCGCTATGTATTAGAAACCATGTTAAAACATGGATATAATTTAGGAGGAGAACAGTCAGGACATACTATTTTTTTGGATAAAAACACAACAGGGGATGGATTAGTAACAGCCCTTCAACTTCTTCAAGTTCTTCAAGAAAAAAAGAAACCTCTCTCAAAGCTAAAACAAGTAATACAAATTTATCCTCAAGTTTTAATCAATGTAGAGGTAAGCAATGAGAAAAAAGAAAAATATTTAGAAGATCCAATGATTGCCGGAGAAATTCATCGTTTAGAAGAAGAATTTTCCAATGAGGGGCGGGTGCTTATTCGTCCTTCAGGAACAGAGCCTTTGATTCGAATTATGTTAGAAGGACAGGATCAAAAAATATTAGCAACGGCAGCAAATACGTTAGCCGAAATGATTCAAGAGAAACTAGGATAGGTCTAAGCCTCAAGCTCATGTAAGATGAGAACTTGAGGTTTAAACTTTCTTATCAATGAAATGGAGGTATAATAATGAATAAACCAAATCTTTTATTAATTACAGTGGATCAAATGAGAGGGGATTGTCTAGGAATGGAAGGTCGGTCCATCGTGGAAACCCCCCATTTGGACATGATGGCACAAGCAGGAGTTAGGTTTACCCATGCTTATTCGGCAGTACCTAGTTGTATTGCTGCTCGAGCTGCTATTATGACCGGAATGTCACAAAAGGCCCATGGGCGGGTAGGGTATTTAGATGGAGTTGATTGGAACTATGAACATACGGTAGCAAGTACATTGGCGGAAAATGGATACCATACTTATTGTGTAGGGAAAATGCATGTTCATCCAGAAAGAAATCTATGTGGTTTTCACAATGTTGAGTTACATGATGGATATCTTCATTATCATAGAAATCACAATAAACCTGTTACGGAGTCAAGCCAGCATTGTGATGATTATTTAGTTTGGCTGCGGAATAAATTGGGACCCCAAGCGGATATTATTGATACGGGAATTGATTGTAATTCCTGGGTAGCAAGGCCTTGGGTTTATGAAGAATATCTTCACCCTACTAATTGGGTTGTCAATCAATCCATTGATTTTTTACGAAGAAAAGATCCAACGAAACCTTTTTTTCTTATGATGTCTTTTGTTCGACCACATTCACCGTTAGATCCACCTCAGGTATATTTCGATCAATATATTCATGAAGATATTCCTATGCCTCCTATTGGAGATTGGGTTGAAGAGGAAAACTTAGAGGACAAGGGGAAAAATGTAAACTGTATTCAAGGGCTGATTTCTCCTAAAGCTTTAAAAAGAGCTCGAGCGGCTTATTATGGAAGCATTACTCATATCGATCACCAAATAGGAAGGTTTTTAAAAGCAATGCATGAATATGGGCATTTGAAAGATACGGTTATTGTTTTTACATCGGATCATGGAGACCTTTTGGGGGATCATCATTTCTTTAGAAAAGCATTAGGCTATGAAGGAAGTTGTCGTGTTCCTTTTATTGTATATGATCCAGGGAATATGCTAAAAATACAAAAAGGTTTAGAAGCTGAAGAAGTAGTAGAATTAAGAGATATTATGCCTACTCTTTTAGAAATAGCTGGAATTCCTATACCGCCTACAGTAGAAGGTAAAAGCACGGTTCCAATTTTACAAGGGAAAAAAGATGTTCCATGGAGAGATTATATTCATGGGGAACATAGCTTTGGTCCTTTGTCGAACCACTACATTACCAACGGGAAGGAAAAATATATTTGGTATTCTCAAACAGGAGAAGAACAGTATTTTGATTTGGTAATTGATTCAGAAGAAAAAAGGAATCTTATTGAAGATCCCTCTTATGAAGCACCAATTAAGTTATTGCGTCAGTACTTAATAAAAGAGTTAGAAGGTAGAGAAGAAGGATATACAGATGGGGAAAAATTAATCATAGGGCAACAACCTGTGGATGTATTATCACACGTAATGAGATAATAAAGAATAACAGGGGATATCTATAAGGACAATCATACTTTGTAATTTTTTTTTCGTATGTATATGGTAAGATTAATTTTTACTAGGAGGCCATAAACATGTACAAGAAGATAGGTATTATTAGCGCTATGATTTTAATAAAACTAATGATCTTTCATCAATATATTGGTGTAGAACAACAATTTTGGATTTTAACATTAAAAAATTTCTGTTTGATATTGGCCCTATATAGTTTTATTTTTTTAGTAAAAGAAGAACGTAGAAAAAGAACCTTCTATATTGTCCATTTTTTATTTTCCATGTTGTTATTTGTTGATGCGATTTATTATAGTAATTTTTTCACCCTTGTTCCTGTATATAGCGTTTATCAAATTGGGCAGATTGGAACAGTTTCAGATAGTGTATGGTATTATTTAAAGCCTAAGTATCTTTTGTTTTTTGTAGATTTTTTTATTTTATTTTTTTATGAACGACATTCCATTGGCGATGAGGAGTTTAAGGTAATAAAAATAACAAAAAAATGGAGAAAAGTAGTGGCTTTATTTTCTCTTACTTTTATTATAGGGATTATGGGGATAAGTCAACGAATTGTTGGTGAATCACAAGGCCTTTATACACCTTATAACTTAGGAGTTCTTAGCTATCATATGTATGATGTGGCAAAATTTGTATCCAAACCAGATGTAAAACCACAAAAGGTAGAAAAAGTCATCGAAGACATAACGCCTACCCAACCTCAATTAAAAGGATTTGGTCTTGGCTTAAATAAAAATGTTATTGTAATTCAGGCTGAATCTTTACAAGGTTTTGTTTTAGACAAAACCATTGAAGAACAAGAAATTACACCTTTTTTAAATCGCTTACTACGGGATGACACCTTATATTTTAGTCGATATTATGAACAAGTAGGCTGGGGAAATACTTCAGATGCAGAATTTATTTCAAATAATGGTTTATACCCATCTTCTGGATTGTATAGTTACAAGGAATATGAAGGGAATACTTTCAAAACCCTTCCACTTCTCTTAAAAGAAAAAGGGTATGAAACCATGGTTTTTCATGGGAATGAACCAGATTTTTGGAATCGAAAAACCATCTATCCCAAACAAGGATTTGATCAGTTTATTAGTTTGAATGAATTAGAAGCAGACGAAATGATGGGGGTAGGGTTAAGTGATAGCTCCTTGTTTCGTCAAGCTATTCCTATTCTAAAGAAACAAAATACTCCTTTTTATAGTTTTTTTGTTACTTTAACTTCTCATCATCCTTTTGTAATGGATAAAAAATACTGTAAGTTAACGTTACCTCAAGAATATGAAGGTACTATTTTAGGGGACTACATCCAAAGTGTTCACTATTTTGATCATGCACTAGAAGGTTTTATAAAGGATTTAAAAGAAAACGGTTTATATGAAGATACGGTGATTATTCTTTATGGAGATCATAAAGCCTTTCGTGTAGAAGATGAAGAACATAAAGAATTACTTTCCCATTTTCTAGGTAAGCCTTATGAAGAAGATGAAATGTATCGTATTCCTTTGTTTGTTCATATGCCAGGTCAATCCATCCAAGAAGAAATTCATTGTGTTGGGGGACAAGTGGATTTTTTACCCACAATTGCTAATTTGTTAGGACTTTCTCTCCCTCCCTATCGATTTTTAGGAAAAGATTTATTAAATGAAGAAAAAGGTTTTGCTGTTTTACAACCTCATACAGGGCGAGGTAGTTTTATTGATGATGAAAAAATCTTTATTTTAGGAAAAGATGGGCGTTTTGAAAATAGTAAAGCATGGAATTTGAAAACAGGAAAACCTGTTCCGCTAGAAGAATGTAGAGAAGGATATGATAGAGCTGTAGCAGAGGTAACCACATCTGAATATATTTTAGAATATGATTTAGTGCCAGCTGTATGGGAAGAAGGATTAAAAGAGATTTTTATGCACCAAAAAATTCATGAAGTCATGGAATAAAAAAGAGGACCCATTTGATGGATTATCATTAATACGATTAGGAAAATTTAATCCATCATAAGCATAAAAGTAATCATAATGCATAATAATAGTAAAGAGTGTACCATGCCTATAATAGGTATTAGAACCTCTTTTTTTGTGTATATGGATACAAAGCTATGATGAAAGGAAATCGATGTTAATGAGAAGAAAAGAAGGTTTTCAGATTCGGGATGGAAGACCGGAGCTCGGAGCCACTGTGGATCCAGGCGGTACTAATTTTGCTATTTTTTCTCGCCATGCAACACAAGTTATTTTAGAGTTTTATGAAAATTTTTACGACATTGTTCCTATGTTTCAATATCACTTAGATCCCAAATACAATAAAACAGGAGATGTGTGGCATATTTATGTAGAGGGAATCGGACATGGCACTTTTTATGGTTGGCGGGTAGATGGACCTTATGAACCTGAAAATGGACATCGTTTTAATGTTCATAAATTATTGATGGATCCGTATGCAAAGGCTATTTCAGGAACCCATGATTTTTCAAATGAACGAATGTATGGTTATGATAAATTCAATAAAGCAGATAAAGATTTAAGTTTTAGTGTGTTGGATTCTGCCCAAGTTACTTGTAAAAGCATTGTGATCGATACAGAAAAATATGATTGGGAAGGGGATGTAAGACCTAAGATCCCTATGGAGGATACCATTATTTATGAAATGCATGTACGGCTTTTTACTCAGCATTCTAGTTCCAATGTAAAACAAAGGGGAACTTTTCAGGGAATTTTAGAAAAAATCCATCACTTAAAAGAATTAGGAATTACTTCTGTAGAGTTATTGCCTATTTTTGAGTTTAATATGAATTCCATTGAAAATACAAATCCTCAAACAGGGGAAAAGTTAAGGGATATATGGGGCTATAATCCTATTGGCTTTTTTGCTGTGACAGGTAATTATAGTCCTGCTATTCAATTGGGAGAACAAGTCTTTGATTTTAAAGATTTTGTAAAAACCATGCATAAAGAAGGGTTAGAAGTTATTTTAGACGTGGTTTACAACCATTCAGGAGAAGGAAATCATCTAGGTCCTACCATCTCCTTTCGCGGCATTGACAATTCTATTTATTATCTCTTAGAGCCTTATAAACGATATTATGCTAACTATTCTGGTACAGGAAATACCATTAACTCCAATCATCCGGTAGTAAAGCAAATGATTTTAGATAGTTTACGATACTGGGTTACAGAAATGCATGTGGATGGCTTTCGATTTGATTTAGCAGCTATTTTAGGAAGAGATGATAAAGGTCAGTGGATTGGGGATTTGTCTCTTTTAAAAGACATTGCAGAGGATCCTATTTTAGCAGGGACAAAATTAATCGCTGAAGGCTGGGATGCAGCAGGAGGATACTATTTGGGAGAATTTCCTTTCGGCTGGTGTGAATGGAATGGGAAGTACAGAGACACCATACGTCGATTTATTCGAGGAGATTATGGCATGGTTTCTGATTTGGCTACTCGTTTAATCGGTAGTCCTGATCTTTTTGGTAAGAGTGGGCGTAGACCTTATCACAGCATCAATTTTGTTACAGCCCATGATGGGTTTACTTTGTGGGATCTAGTATCTTATAATACAAAACATAATTGGATGAATGGAGAAGGAAATCGAGATGGAACGGATGCTAATTATAGTTACAATCATGGAGTAGAAGGAAATACAGAAAGACAGGATGTATTACATCTTCGAAAGCGTCAAGTAAAAAATATGATGGCTATTTTAATGGTTTCTCAAGGTATTCCAATGATTCTTATGGGAGATGAATTTGGGAGAACTCAACAAGGAAATAACAACGCGTATTGTCACGATAATGAAATTAGTTGGGTGGATTGGACATACAAGGAAAAGCATAAAGATATTTTTACCTTTTGTTGCAAAATGATTGATTTTCGAAAAAAACATTCCTGTTTAAAGAGAGAACATTTCTTTTCAGATGGAAATCCGCAGCAAGCGGATATTACTTGGCATGGTGTTCGTCCTTATAAGCCTGATTGGAATTATTACTCCCAAAGTCTTGCCTTTATGATTCGAGGGCAAGGTCTTTTGGAAGATCCAGAGGATAAGGATTGTGATATTTATGTAATTTTAAATAGTTATATAGAACCCTTAGTATTTGAATTACCTAAGTTAAAAAATAAACGATGGTTTCGGGTAGTTGATACTTTTTTTGATAGTCCTTATGATTTTTTAATGGAGCCCCAATCTGTTAGCTGGGAGTATCAAGTTCAAGAAAAAAGCGTTGCTATCTTTATATCAAGAGAAGAAAAGTTCCTTGCATGATGAAGGAACTTTTTTTGTAAAAAAGTTAATATTCTAAGTTGAATTTTTGTTAACAATGTTCAAAAAATAATACATAATAGATTATTGTTTTACTTTTTAGATAAGTCTTGATATACTTTCAATAAAGCACAGATTTTTATAATTGCTTGAGAAAATAAAGGAGGTAGAAATGTATGTCTTCATCCGTTGTATCCCAAACATTGGATCCATCAAAATGCAAGCAATTGGATCAGTTTATTGATCAATTGCCAAGCAAAAAGGGGGAATTGATTGCTGTATTGCATAAGGCCCAAGAAATCTTTGGTTATCTGCCGAAAGAAGTACAACAGCACATTGCAAAACGTTTGGAAGTGCCAGTAGCAAAAGTCTATGGAGTCGTTAGTTTTTATTCCTTTTTTAGTATGGAACCGAAGGGCGAACATCCCATTTCCATTTGTATGGGAACGGCTTGTTATGTAAGGGGAGCAGAAAAAGTACTTAATGAATTTAAAAAAGAATTAAATTTAGAAGTGGGTGAAACAACACCGGATGGGAAATTTTCGCTTTTATCCTTACGATGTGTAGGTGCTTGTGGTTTAGCTCCTGTTGTTATGGTTGGAGAAAAAGTATACGGACGTGTAACACCTGAGATGGTTAAGGATATTTTAAAAGAGTATCAATAAAAGGGGGATCTGTATGTCGAAAATAAAATCCTTTGAGGAATTAAAACAAATTCGTGAGCAAGTGTTAACTCGAATGGATATTCGAGAAAAAGGAGATCATATTGAAAAACTGGTAGAAGTACGGGTAGCCATGGCTACTTGTGGGATCGCTGCAGGAGCAAGAAACGTTATGAATGCTTTTATCAATGAAATAGCAGATCAAGGTTTAGACAACGTTGTTGTGACCCAAACCGGGTGCATGGGATATTGTTATGCAGAGCCTACAGTAGAAGTACGTATACCAGGGAAAGAGCCCATTGTATTTGGTGAGGTAGACGAAAAGAAAGTACAAGCCATCATAGAAAAATATATTAAAAAGGGAGAATTATTAGACGGAATCATACCTGTTACCCATAAGGGGATTGAAGACTAAGAACAGAGGAGGGTTTATATGTCCAACTATAAGATGCATGTGCTGGTTTGTGGAGGGACTGGTTGTATTTCAGCAGAGTCTGGTAAAATTGTAGAAAATTTAATTCAATGCTTACAAGAACATCATATGGAAGAAGAAGTACAGGTTGTAAAAACAGGTTGTTTTGGTTTTTGCGAAAAGGGTCCCATTGTTAAGATTCTTCCTGACAATACCTTTTATGTACAAGTGACACCGGATGATGCAAAAATCATAGTGGAAGAACACATTGTAAAGGGAAGAAAAGTTAAAAAATTATTATATAAAGATCCAGGTACCAAAGAAACCATTGAAGATTCAAAACACATGGATTTCTATAAAAAACAAATGAGGATTGCTCTTCGAAATTGTGGATTTATTGATCCTACCAATATTGATGAGTATATTGCTAGAGATGGATATCATGCATTGGGCATGGCATTAACAGAATGGACACCAGAACAGGTGATTGATGCAATTAAGAAATCGGGTCTTCGTGGACGAGGAGGAGGAGGTTTTCCAACAGGGTTAAAATGGGAATTTGCGAGGAAAAGTTCTTCAGACAAAAAATATGTTGTTTGTAATGCAGATGAAGGAGATCCAGGAGCTTTTATGGATCGATCCATCTTAGAAGGAGATCCCCATTCCATTATTGAAGCCATGGCCATCTGTGGGTATGCCATAGGAGCCGATGAAGGAAAAGTGTATATTCGTGCAGAATACCCTTTGGCCATACAGCGATTAAAAAAAGCAATGAAAGATGCAGAAGAGTATGGATTGTTAGGGAATCATATTTTAGGAACCGATTTTCATTTTCATATTGAAATTAAATATGGAGCAGGTGCTTTTGTTTGTGGAGAGGAAACCGCTCTGATTCATTCCATGGAAGGAGAACGGGGAGAGCCTACAACCAAACCACCTTTTCCAGCAGAATCAGGGTATTGGGGAAAACCTACAAACGTAAACAATGTAGAGACATTTGCCAATATTCCTATTATTCTTTTAAAAGGAGCCGACTGGTTTAAGAAGATTGGAACAGAAAAATCTCCGGGTACGAAGGTCTTTGCCTTAGCAGGAAAAGTAAACAATGTAGGTCTTATTGAGGTTCCTATGGGAATTACCTTGCGAGAAGTAATTTTTGATATTGGTGGAGGTATTAAAGATGGGAAGAAATTTAAGGCTGTTCAAACGGGAGGTCCTTCCGGTGGCTGTTTAACAGAAAAGGATTTGGATACCCCTATTGACTTTGATACTTTATTAACCAAAGGATCTATGATGGGATCTGGGGGTATGATCGTTATGGATGAAGATGATTGTATGCCTAGCGTTGCTAAGTTTTATTTGGAGTTTACTGAAGAAGAGTCCTGTGGAAAATGCACTCCTTGTCGTGTGGGAACAAAACGTTTATCTGAAGTCTTGAAAAAAATCACGGCAGGACAAGGGACCATGGAGCATTTACAAGAATTAAAAAGATTGAGTGTAGTCATTCAAGAAACAGCCCTATGTGGTTTAGGACAAACAGCTCCTAATCCTATTTTATCAACGTTAAATAACTTTGAAGAAGAATACATTGCCCACGTAAGAGATAAACAATGCCCAGCAGGACAATGTACAGCCTTATTAAAATATATCATTAATGAAGAAAAATGTATCGGGTGTACCGTTTGTGCAAGGGTTTGTCCTGTAAATGCCATTACGGGAGAAAGGAAAAAACCCCATGTGATTGACCAAGCTACTTGTATAAAATGTGGAGCCTGTTATGATCGATGCCCCACCCATGCAATTGAAAAGAGATAAAAAGGAGTGTATAAGATGCCAAATATTACATTAACCATCGATGGAAAAAGAGTAGAAGTTCCTAAGGGAACGACTATTTTAGAAGCAGCCAAAAAGATTGGGCTTTTTATCCCAACTTTGTGTCATTTGGATTTACATGATATAAAAATGGTTAATCAAACCGCTTCTTGTCGAATTTGTGTGGTGGAGATTGAAGGGAATCGCAGGCTAATGCCAGCTTGTGCAACACCAGTACAAGAAGGAATGAAGGTTCGAACCAATAGTGTACGAGTATTAAATGCAAGAAAGACGGTAATGGAATTAATCTTATCGGATCATCCCAAAGATTGTTTAATTTGTTCTAAGTCTGGGGAGTGTGAGCTTCAAGATTTAGCCGAAATCCTTGGAATACGCGAAGTTCGTATTACAGGTAGAAGCCAATCCGTTTATAAAAAAGACTACTCTCCTTCCATTATCCGAAACATGGATAAATGCATTATGTGCCGACGATGTGAAACCATGTGTAACGATGTACAAACGGTAGGAGCCCTTTCGGGAATCAATCGTGGTTTTGATGCTGTTGTTGCTACTGCATTTGAAGTCCCTTTAGAGGAATCTGTATGTACTCATTGCGGACAATGTGTAGCCGTTTGCCCCGTAGGAGCGTTAGCAGAAAAAGATAATGTATGGGCTGTAGTAGAAGCTTTAGCAGACCCTGATAAGGTTGTTGTTGTTCAAACGGCTCCTGCAGTACGTGTTGCCTTAGGAGAAGAATTTGGTTATGAACCAGGAACCATTGTAACAGGAAAGATGGTGGCAGCGCTCCGTAGATTGGGATTTGATTATGTATTTGATACGGATTTTGCAGCAGATTTAACCATTATGGAAGAAGCATCTGAAGTATTAGATCGGCTTCAGCGATATTTATCAGGGGATACGACAGTACCTCTTCCGATTTTAACCTCTTGCTGCCCTGCTTGGGTCAATTTTATTGAGAGTCAATTTCCAGAGCTTTTAGATATTCCTTCTAGTGCCAAGTCACCGCAACAAATGTTTGGTTCCATTGCCAAATCCTATTATGCAGAAAAGCTAGGGATTCCAAGAGAAAAGATGGTGGTTATTTCAGTCATGCCCTGTTTAGCCAAAAAACAAGAAGCTTCTAGAGAAGAATTTCAAGTAGACGGTAATCCAGATGTAGATCTTTCTATCTCTACACGAGAGTTGGCTCATTTAATTAAACAAGCAAATTTAGATTTGCGAGAATTACAAGAAGAAGAATTTGATTACCCATTAGGTATGTCTACAGGAGCTGGGGTTATTTTTGGAACTACAGGAGGAGTTATTGAAGCTGCTACCAGGACGGCCTATGAATGGTTAACAGGTAGAGAATTAGAAACCATTGACTTTGAGCAGTTGCGAGGGATGGATGGAATTCGAGTAGCAACAGTGCCGATTGATGATTTTGAGTTGAATATTGGAATCGCTCATGGCTTAGGAAATGCAAGAGCTTTATTGGAAGAAATTGAAGCAGGAAATCCTAGAAACCTTCATGCCATTGAAATTATGGCTTGTCCCGGTGGTTGTATTGGCGGTGGAGGGCAACCCTATCATCATGGAAATATTGAAATATTAAAAAAACGAGCCGCTGCTATTTATAAAGAAGATCGTAATAAACCCATTCGTAAGTCTCATGAGAATCCTGCTATTCAAGAGTTATATGAAACTTATTTAGGAAAGCCTATGGGAGAAAAAGCCCATGCATTGCTTCATACAACCTACTCTGAAAAACAAAAAGTATAAAAGATAAAAACTCAGGAAGCTTTATTCTTTCCTGAGTTTTTTAATGCAGCAAAAACAGACTTGAAAAAATGTTACAAACTATTAAAATATAGTTGAAAGTTTATTACATGCATGGTAACATTAAAGTACAATGATGATTATTTTAAAACGCCCTATCGATATACACTCTCATATCAAAAGAAGAGCTTTCTTAAAAGAAATTTTTATTTGGTTTTATAGGAGCAAGAGTTAGGACAGTCGGAGCAGGAGAGCAGTATATGAGCTTGCTAAAAATTTAGGTTTTTAGGGTGTATATCTATAGATGAGGGTTTAGAATGGGGAGGAATTTATGATGAGGCCAGTAAAATGTGGAATTGATGTAGTGATGGAAAAACCAGAAGTGTTTCAAAATCTTCGGTTAGGTTTAATTACGAATTACACAGGGGTGAATCAAAATTTAAAAAGTACTATTGATATCTTACATCAATATGGTCATTTGACCTGTTTATTTGCACCAGAGCATGGAGTTCGAGGTAATGTTCAAGCGGGAGATCATGTAGAGGATTACGTTGATGAAAAGACAGGAGTGCAAGTATATAGTCTTTATGGTAAAAACAGAAAACCCAATGCGGAGATGGTAAAGGATATAGATGCTTTTGTTTTTGATATTCAAGATGTAGGAGTTCGATATTATACCTACTTATATACAATGGCTTACGCAATGGAAGCAGCGAAGGAATTTAACAAGAAAATATTTGTATTAGATCGTCCTAATCCTTTAGGGGGAGAAATCATAGAAGGAAATGTTTTGGAAGAGGTTTATTCATCTTTTGTTGGTCTATATCCCATTCCTGTTCGTTATGGATTAACCATTGGGGAATTGGCTTATTTATTTAATAAAGAATTTCATATTGATTGTGATTTAGAAGTCATCCCTTTAGAAGGATGGAAAAGAGAAATGAATTTTGAAGATACAGGTCTTTCTTTTATTGCTCCATCACCCAATATACCTACCATGAATACAGCTTTTTTATATACGGGAACTTGTTTATTTGAGGGAACCAATGTATCCGAAGGAAGAGGGACAACCCAGCCTTTTGAAGTGATTGGTGCTCCTTGGATTCGAGGAGAAGAATTGGCAGAACAACTCAATCAAAGGAAGATGGAAGGCATTCTTTTTCGCCCTCATTATTTTACCCCTACTTTTTCCAAGCATAAAGGTGAATTATGTCAAGGAATACAAATTCATATCCAAGATCGACACCGTGTTCAACCTTTTAAAGTAGGAGTTTCCATTGTGCAAGCCATTGCATCTACCTATAAGGAATTTGAAATTTTACCTTCTCCTAAAGGAAGAGGAAGATGTTTTTTTGATCTTTTAGCTGGGACAGATCAACTTCAAAAAGCAATAAAAGAAAATAGTGTTGAACAATATTTGAAACAATGTGAGGAACAAAGAAAAGAGTTTAACAAAATTCGGGAAAAATATTTGATGTATTCCAATTAGGTATTGCCTATTGATATACATGAGGAGGGAAAAAATGCAGAGACTTCAAAAGGTTATGGAAAAGTCCTCTCGTAT
Source organism: Candidatus Epulonipiscium sp. (assembly GCA_012520595.1). Classification (GTDB taxonomy): domain Bacteria; phylum Bacillota; class Clostridia; order Lachnospirales; family JAAYNZ01; genus JAAYNZ01. The sequence continues at coordinate 20,745 of JAAYNZ010000109.1, forward strand.
CGTAATTGGTTTGATGTCAGGTACTTCTGTAGATGGAATTGATGCGGTCTTAGTAAAAATTGATGAGAATGGTATTAATACGAAAGTAGATATGCTTGCTTTTGAAAATTATTCTTATCCAGAGGAGATACGACAGCGTATTTTTACTCTTTTTAATCCGAAGACCAGTTCTGTGGATCAAATTTGTCATATGAATTTTCTATTAGGAAATGTATTTGCAGAAGCGGCATGGAAGATCATAAAAAAAGCAGGGTTAGAACCGAAAGACGTGGATCTTATTGGTTCCCATGGACAAACCATATACCATTTACCAGAACTTGTTCAAGATACAGGATACCAACTACGTTCTACTCTTCAGATCGGAGAACCTTCTGTTATTGCAGAACGAACGGGTATTATTACAGTTGCTGATTTTCGAGTACGGGATGTAGCTGCTTTAGGCCAAGGGGCTCCTCTAGTTCCCTATAGTGAATTATTGCTTTATGGACAAAAAGAAGAAACCCTTGCCCTACAAAATATTGGTGGAATTGCAAATGTTACTCTACTTCCGGCAGGAGCCTCTTTAGAACAAATCTGGGCTTTTGATAATGGACCTGGAAATATGATTATTGATGAAGTGGTACAAAGGATTACAAAATCAGAACAAACCTATGACCAAGATGGGAAATTAGCAAAACAGGGGCGAGTCAATGAAAAATTTTTAAATCAGCTTATGGAAGATCCTTATTTTCAAATTCAGCCTCCTAAGACAACAGGAAGAGAATATTTTGGAAGTTCTTATGTAGATAGAGTGATGGAGGGAGCGACAAAAGAAGGGATGGAAGCAATGGACTTAATTGCTACAGTGACAGCCTTTACAGCCAGATCCATTGCTCATAGTTATAAGAAGTATGTATTTCCAAGGCAATCGGTGGATCGTATTATTGTAAGTGGAGGTGGAAGTTACAACAAAACACTGATTGAATTTTTACAAAAAGAGCTAAAAGATAAGGTAGTACAAACCCAAGAAGAAATTGGATTCAGTAGTGATGCCAAGGAGGCCATTGCTTTTGCTGTTCTTGCTAATGAAACCATTAGTGGAAATAACAACAATGTACCTCAAGTTACAGGAGCAAAGCATGGAGTGATCATGGGGAAAATTATATTATAAATCAGTGGGAGATAAAAATGAAAATAATTCAATGGAATGATCAGTATATTGGGGATGTAGTGAAACTTTGGAATCAATTTTGTGAAGAAGATAGGGTGTATAAACCCTTTGATGAAGATGAATTTCAAAATACATTTTCAAAAAATCCTCATTTTAGCCAAAAAGGAACTTTTATTGCCATAGAGGATCAAGAAGTGATTGGATTTGCAAATGGAGTTTATAAAAAAGATTTTCTATCAAGTGAAACCCATGAAAATACCCCAGGGTATCTTACATTCCTTTTAGTTCATAGAGACTATAGACGACAAGGAATAGGAACAAAACTTTTAAAAAAGGTAGAAACATTTTTAAAAGAGAATGGGAAAAAGGAAATCAAAGTTGTTTTTTTTAATCCCATTCAGCTAGAATGGTTTGTTTCTAAAAAAGAGGGACATGATCATCCTAATGCACCAGGAGTTCTTATGGACAGCCAAGCATATCCATTTTTGATTTCTAAGGGATATATTCACAAGACAAAAGAAAATTCTTATTATCTTCCATTGAAAAGATTTAAACTCCCTGAAAAGGTTTCAGATACAGTAAAGTTATTGACAAAAAAGGAGATTTATATTGAATATTATCATCCTAAAAAACATCATGGATTTAATGAGCTTTTTAATGCCTTACACAATGAACTTTGGAGAAAAGAAATTATAACAGAAATAAACCAAAAAGAACCAAAGTCGATTCTTATTGCAAATTATCACGGAAAAATTTGTGGATTTACAGGACCTTTATCTGTGCAAAAAAGTGGTAGAGGATATTTTGCTGGTATTGGTGTTCATCCAGAATATAGTGGTATGGGTATTGGGACTGCTTTATTTTTTAAGCTTTGTGAAGAACTAAAGCTAAAAGGGGCAAGTTTTATGAGCCTTTTTACAGGAGAAAACAATCCCGCTAGGAAAATGTATGAAGCAGCAGGATTTTCTATTGTTAAGTCATGGGCTACCCTAATAAAGGAGCTGTCTTAGCTAAGCATTCCATTTTCGGTGGTAAGATTCCTTTTAAATATTGTAATATCCTCTTGTCAAATTTTAAAATTATTAAGAGAAAAAAATCTTTAACTATTGACAAAATTATTTTAAGGATATATAATAAATTTGTAACAATTACGTAACAACTTTTGATTAGGGGGATTTAACAAATGGAATCGTATTTTCGTCGTGGAATAAAGATAGCTGTTACGGGAATGATGATTGGACTTTTAAGTTTATCTACTGTTTATGCAGATGAAGTTGCAGTAGAGACTACAGTGGCAGTTCAAGAAGAACAAGAAGAGAAACAACCCATTGAGGTTTTAGGATATAGTACAGGAGATCGAGTTAATATTCGAAAATACCCAAATACATCTTGTCAAGTTTTAGGACAAGTTAATAAAAAAGATCCTTTACGGATAACAGGAAAACAAGGTCATTGGTACCAAATTTGCTACAATGAACAAGAGGCTTGGATTTATGCAGATTACGTAGGAGGAGGAGATTTAACTTCTGTACCTGTAATCGAACCTCTTCCACCAGCTCCTATTAGCAATAGCACTGAAAAGCAAGCCATTGTTCAATATGCTAAACAGTTTATTGGAACTCCTTATCGTTATGGAGGAACGGTTTTAGGTAAGGGGGTAGATTGTTCAGGTTTTACACAAGCGGTAATGAAAAATTTTGGTATATCCTTAAACCGTTGTTCAGGTGACCAAGTGTACAACGGACAATATGTAGATAAATCGCAGCTCCAAATAGGAGATTTAGTATTTTTTGATACTCGTGGTAGAAAAAATCAAGGAATTATCTCTCATGTAGGCTTATATATTGGAGATGGACAATTTATACATGCTTCTACAAACCATGGAGTTGTTATTAATCATTTAAGCGAAGCTTATTATGTAAGAACTTATGTAAAAGCAGTTCGATTATTTTAACCTTATTCGTGAGAATAAGGTTTTTTATATTCCTAAAAGTTAAAATAAATTTAATAGTAAAATTCTTGCTATCTTATGGTTTTATGCATATAATTCATAATAAGGATATTGATTAGATAAAAAATGGAAATGTACTGAAGGAGAGAATATTTATAGAGAAAAATTATTGAGAAGGGAGATTCTTATGGATAGAAAACTTCATAAACTTTGTGTTTTTTGTGGTTCAAGTTTTGGTCAAGGAGAAAAATATTTAAATAAAACTCAAGAATTAGGTAGGTATATGGCGGAAAATTCCATCGAATTAATTTATGGTGGAGGAAATGTAGGATTAATGGGAGAATTAGCTCGAACGGTATTAAAAGGAGGAGGAAAAGTTATAGGAGTTATTCCTAAAAAAATTTATGAAAATGTACAGCATGTTGAATTAACACAATTATATATTGTGGAAGATATGCACGAAAGAAAAGCAAAGATGTACTCCCTAGCAGATGGATTTATTGGACTTCCAGGAGGCATCGGAACGTTAGAAGAAGTAAGTGAAATTTACACATGGTATCAGCTGGGATATCATAAAAAACCTATCGGTCTTTTAAATATAGAAAATTTTTATGATCCTTTTTTAAAGTTATTGCAGCATATGATAAAGGAAGATTTCTTGGATGAGGCTTATTTACAAGCATTGGCTATCGAAAAGGAACCTAAAGTATTAATAAAAGCTATGGAATCTCACGAACCTTTTTATCACAAAAAATGGAAGTAAAGAGAGGAGAAGATACAGATGAATTTGTACTGGCTTATAGAAAAACCCATTGCACATCGGGGGTTTCATAGGAATGATGATCAAATTCCTGAAAACTCTATGATCGCTTTTGAGCAAGCCATCAAACATGGTTTTCCGATTGAACTGGATCTTCATTTATCAAAGGATGGAAAAGTAATGGTTTTTCATGATTCTACTCTAAAACGAATGACAGGAGAAGAAGGAAAGATTACTGATTTTACAGCAGAACAATTACAACAATATATGTTGCTTGGTTCCAATTATTCAATTCCTCTTTTGGCAGAAGTGCTTGAACTAGTAAATGGAAAAGTTCCCTTACTTATTGAACTTAAGAACTCCAATCCGGTGGGAGTATTAGAAGAAAAAGTGTTACTCTTGCTCCAATCATACCAAGGATTATATGCCATCCAATCCTTTGATCCTTTTACATTAGAATGGTTTTACCATCAGGCTCCATGGATTCCCAGAGGACAACTCGCTTGTAATATGGAATCCAGCCAGCTCCTACCTTTTGAAAAATATATGCTACAAAATTTAGGGTTTAATTACAAAACGAAACCTGATTTTATTAGTTATGGAATTGTTGATTTGCCTTACTGGGCAGTAGATCAAGCAAAAGCCAAGGGACTTCCCATTTTAGGTTGGACAGCGAGAAACAAAGAAAGCTTTGAACAAGCAAGGCAGTATTGTGATAATATTATTTTTGAAGGATTTTTACCTTCATAAAAGGATGAAACCATTGTGTTGGAACGAATGAATACTTTTTTAACGGTTGTTAAAACCCAGAGTTTTACGAAAGCAGCTCAGCAATTAAATATGACTCAGCCCGGAGTTTCACAACAAATGAAATATTTAGAAGAATATTATGGAGCCGAATTGTTTCAAAAAAAAGGTCGTTATATTGAGTTAACGGAAGCAGGAAAGGTATTTCAAGAATATGCCATAAAAATAAAATCTTTAGAAAGACAGTTGTTTCAATCTATTCAAGATATACAAAGTAAAACAGAAACCTATCGTTTGGGAGCGACAATGACCATTGGTGGTTATGTATTACCATATATACTAGAGGGATACCATAGAGTGAATTCTCAAGTAGATCTTATTTTATATGTTCATAATACAGAAATGATTTTAAAACAATTAACCAATGGAGACATACAATTAGCTGTTGTAGAAGGTCCTTTTGACAAATCTAAATTTCATTATACTAAATGGAAGGATGATGAATTATTACTGGCATGTTCGCCCCAACATCCTTTTGCTAAGAAAGAAATGTTAACATTACAAGAAATTTTACAAGGCAAATTAATCTTACGAGAGCCAGGATCAGGAACAAGGCAAGCCATTGAAAATGCCTTTTTACAACAAGGTTATAGCTTAGATCCTTTAAAGGGGCATATGGAAATAGGAAGTATGAGTGCTATTATTTCCTTAGTCGAAGCCAATATGGGCTATACTATCCTTTCGACAGAAGCAGTAAAAAAAGAAGTAGAGAGGGAAAGTGTTCTTTTAAAACCTGTGGCAGATATGAAGATTCAAAGAGAATTTAATTTTGTATATTTAGAAACTCATTCTTTTATCGACTCCTTTGTTTCTTTCTGCAGAAAATATTAGTAAAGCTTACTGTTATGGTAGGCTTTTTCCTTTACATAGAGTTATAGATATCCACATTCATGGTCTCACACTATAATGATAAAATATAGTTATGGATACATAAAAATATATAATTATTTTTTATATGATCTCTATGATATAATGGGAACGAAAAATGTAAAACAATAAGGAGCGACAATAAGATGACGATAAGCAAGGAAGAATTGGCAGAACTAAAGGGTCAGGGGTTTATTAAACAGAGAGAAGGAAATTATTTTGCAGTTCGAATTTTAAGCCATGCAGGAAATTTAAATTCTAAAGAAATGATGGAGATTGCAGAGATTGCAGAAAAATATGGACAAGGTTATATGGGATTTACCACTCGATTATGTGTTGAAGTTCCATGGATTGCTTATGAAAATATTCCGGCAGTTAAAAAACAATTGAAAGAAGCAAAGTTATATTCGGGGGGAACAGGGGCTAAAGTAAGACCTTTGGTAGCTTGCAAAGGAACCGTATGTAGCCAAGGGTTATTGGACACCCAAAAATTATGCAACACCCTTCATGAACAATATTTTACATATACCTTACCGTCCAAATTTAAGATAGGTATTGCAGGTTGCCCTAATAATTGTACAAAAGCTCAACTCCACGATTTGGGATTGATGGGACAAATGATTCCCAAGCTAGATGAAGAGAGATGTAATGGTTGTGGGTTGTGTACCCATAGTTGTCGAGCAGGAGCCATTTCCATAGAAAATAAAAAGGCCATCATTGATAGGGAAAAATGTGTAGATTGTGGGAAATGTGTTCAGGCTTGTAAGCGAAGAGCCATGACATCCCAAGCCAGTGGAATTGCTTTATTTGTAGGAGGACGTTTTGGGAGACGTCATCGCTTAGGAGATCGTATTCCAGGATTATTTTCCTACGAAGAAATTCCAGATTTAGTAGGTAAGATATTGGAATTTTATAAAAAACATGGAAAAGAAAGAGAACGTTTTGCTGATACATTAGAACGGGTAGGAGTTCATTTATTAGAGACGATTTTACTTGCTAAGGAGCAAAAACAATGAGTCTTAAAAAAAGAGATGAAAAGCTTCGTTTATGCAGTGTAATAATATGGATAATCTTAGGGGTAACAGGATGTATCTCTGGAACCCCTACTATAAAAATAGAACAAAATCAAGAAATGCTTTCATTTGTAGATGCTTTTGGGGATGAAGTAGAAGTACCCATGCATCCTAAGCGAGTGGTATGTTTATATCATTCTTACCTAGAGTTATGGGATTTAGCTGGAGGTAGTGTAGTAGGAAGAGTGCAAAGTGATCAGCCTGTTCCAGAAAAAGCCCAACAAGCAGATATTGTAGGAACTACAGGGACTCCCAATATAGAAAAGCTTTTAGTATTAGAACCAGATTTAGTGATTTTAAGTCCTACCATGAACGGAAAGGATGAATTCGTTTCTTTGTTACAGCAGCAGAATATTCCATATTTGGCTTTACGTTATGATACTTTTGATGAATATCTGAAAGTTTTTCGTTTATTTACAACCATAACAGGGCGAGATGATTTATACCAAAAGTATGGAGAAGAACAAAGAAAAGAAATCGAAAAACTAATTTCTCAAGCCCCCCAAGATAAAAAACCAAAGGTTTTATTATTATTTGTAACAGCAAGAGAGGTAAAGGTTCGTTTTTCTAATTCTACAGTGGGTTCTATGTTAGAGGATTTAGGAGCCCTTCATGTTGCTTATGATGCCCAACTTTCTCAAGAAGAAATGCAAATCTTTAGTATGGAAAAAATTTTAGAACGAGATCCAGATTTTATTTTTATTCAGACCATGGGAAAAGTAGATCAGGTTCAAGAAAGAATGAAAATGGAATTAGAAACCCATCCGGCTTGGAAGACTTTAACGGCTGTACAACAAGAAAAGTGTATCCTTCTTCCTAAAGAACTGTATTTATATAAGCCTAATGATCGATATATAGAAGCTTATGAAGGATTAGCAAGGATTTTATATCCTGAAGTTTTTGGAGAGTAGTCCATGAGTAAAAATCGAAAGAAAAATAAGAAGATAATATTATTTGTTTGTTTTGTTTTTTTCATTGCTAGTGGATTTTTAAGCATTGTTCAGGGAGCTGTTTATATTTCATTAAAACAGATCTTTCATTTGTTGCTTTATGAAAGAGAAGGGACTTTGCATCAGATTTTATGGAATGTACGTATAGCTAGAACGGTAGTGGCAGGTTTAGTGGGAATGTGTTTAGCTGTTTCAGGAGCTATTTTGCAAGGAATTATGGGAAATCCTTTAGCTTCTCCTAATTTGATCGGGGTATCTTCTGGGGGAGGTTTCATGGCCTGTATGATCATGGTTTTCTTTCCAGAACAACATTATTTAATTCCAGCAGGTGCTTTTGTTGGAGCTTTAAGTACGACTTTGGTTATTTATTTTCTGGCGTGGAGACAAGGAATTGAACCAACCCGCTTGATTTTAGCTGGAATTGCTGTCTCCTCCTTTTTAAATGCAGGAATTCATGCATGTACTGTTTTTTATCCGGAAAAAATGATTGGTGCCATTGGATTTACCGTAGGAGGCTTAGCGGCACGGAGTTGGCCAGACTTTTGGATGATTGCTCCCTATGGATTTCTTAGTATTTTGATTACTTTGTTACTACCTCAAAAACTCAATATTTTATCTTTGGGAGATGAGGTGGCTATAGGATTAGGAATGAATGTAGAAAAGATACGATTTTTATTTATTGTTTTATCATCTTTTTTAGCAGCCAGTGCGGTTAGTGTAGCAGGATTACTGGGGTTTGTAGGTTTATTAGTTCCTCATATTTCACGTATCTTTTTTGGTTCGGATTACCGCTATGTACTTCCTTCGTGCATTTTATTAGGGGGAGGGATTGTTATGTTATGTGATACAATGGCTCGTTGTTTATTTTCTCCCATAGAGATTCCGGTAGGTATTATTATGGCCCTTCTTGGTTCTCCTTTTTTTCTGTATTTATTAAGACAGCAAAGGAAGGGGTAGGAGAATGCTTTCTTGTCATCATTTATCTATGAATTATGGTTCAAAGCAAGTTTTAGATAATCTACATTTGAATATTTCAAAAGGAGAAATTGTAAGTTTAGTGGGATCCAATGGTTGCGGTAAGTCTACGTTATTTAAAATTTTGGGACGTTATCTGTTTCCTATCCAAGGAAGAGTGGAGCTAGAAGGCAAAGATATTTTTAGAATGAAGTCCAAAGAGGTAGCAAAGAAAATAGGTTTACTGCCTCAGGTTCGAAGAGAATTTATGGATATCTCAGTAGAAACTTTAGTCTCTTATGGAAGATATCCTTACCTAGGTTTTAGTCAACGTTTAACTAAGGAAGACAAAGGGTTTATTCAGTGGGCTCTTGATGCTACAGACTTATATCAAAAGAAGGATCAACTACTTTCCACTTTATCGGGAGGAGAGAGGCAACGAGCTTGGCTTGCAATGGCTTTGGCCCAGCAAACAGAAATACTACTTTTAGACGAGCCAACTACTTTTTTAGACATATCCTATCAATTGGACTTTTTAGATTTAATTTATAAAATGAATCAAGAACGAGGACTGACTGTATTTATGATTTTACATGATATAAATCAGGCCATCCAGTATTCCCATCGGTTACTAGCGATGAAGGAAGGAACAATCTATATTGATAGTGATACAAAAAAGATTCCTATGGAAAAGCTTTTGCAAGATGTATTTGGAATTTCCGGTACTATTTTTTATCATGGAGATACACAAAAACCTTATTGGATACCTAAAAACAAAATATAAAAGAAGTACATCCATGCTTACCAAATGAAATAGGTAAGTCATCATGTACTTCTTTTTTAGGTGAGATGGAATTTATCCATCGTATTTTGTTTAATGGGATTTAATTTCTGTCCACACCCGATTATATTGCTCAATATAAGTTCCTAAGTCAATGAAGATTTCAGCATTTTCTAGGTCTTCTGGCTCAGGGTATGCAATAGGGCTATTGGCAAGTTCAGGATCTAATTGTTTACGGGCTTCCATATGAGGAGTAGAGTACCCGATATAATCGGTATTTTTAAAAGCAATATCCGTTCGGCATAAAAAGTCAATAAATTTTTCAGCTTCCGCCTTATGCTTTGCAGTAGAAGGAATAACGATGCTATCTACAAATAAATTGGTTCCTTCTTTGGGAATTACATATTCTAAATCAGGATTTTCACGGTGCATGGTAACAGCATCTCCGCCCCATACTACGGCAAGTGCAGCTTCTTCACCAATCATTTTATCTTTTACTTCATCCCCTACATAAGCCAATACAAGAGGACGTTGCTCAATAAGAGCATTTTTAGCTGCTTCCAATTCAGCATCATTAGTAGAATTCATCGAATAATTTAATTTTTTAAGGGCTACAGCTAAGGAATCACGTTGGCTATCTAACATAAGGATTTGTTTTTCATATTTAGGGTTCCAAAGAATATCCCAACTGTCGACAGGTTCATCTACCATTTTTTTATTATAAAGAATTCCTAAGGTTCCCCACATATACGGAACAGAATATTCATTAGTAGGATCAAATTCTAAATTTTTAAATCGATCTTCGATATATTGGTAGTTAGGAATATTATTAAAATCAATTTTTTCTACTAATCCCTCTTTGATCATTTTTTCAATCATATAATCGGATGGGATGGCAATGTCATAACTTGCATTTCCTTTATTAATTTTTACATACATTTCTTCATTGGTAGCAAAAGTATCATAATTTACTTTTATTCCTGTTTCTTTTTCAAATTGTTTAATAACACTAGAATCAATATAATCTCCCCAATTGTATACATTGAGTGTAGTTTGATCTTTGGATCCACAACCTCCTAAGAAGATAGTTATGAGAAATACAGATAAAATGGATAAAATCACACTTTTTTTCATTATGCATGTTCCTTTCTTACTCGATCTTTAGAAGAACGAGCATTAATTAATAATAATAAAAATAGCACAGTTATAAATAATACAGTAGAAAGGGCATTAATCTTAGGATTGACTCCACGGCGTGCCATGGAATAAATTAAAATAGATAAATTAGAAACCCCAGCTCCTGTAGTAAAAAAGCTAATGACAAAATCATCGAGAGATAAAGTAAAAGCAAGTAAGGCACCTGTTACAATACCCGGAGCAATTTGAGGAAGAATGACTTGGAAAAAAGCATACCAAGGAGTGGCTCCTAGATCCAAAGCGGCTTCATATAAGTTTTTATCCAATTGTTTTAGTTTCGGCAATACGGATAGAATAACATAGGGTATATTAAAAGTAATATGAGCAAGAAGCATAGTACCAAATCCAGGGCTTAGAATGGAAAACCGAGAGGAAATAAAAATAAATAAAATCATCAAGGAAATTCCAGTTACAATGTCTGGATTAAGTACAGGTAAGTAGGTAAGATTCATGATTATATTTCGTTTCCAACGTTTCATGTTATGAATTCCAATGGCAGCAAAGGTACCAATAATGGTTGCAATCAATGCTGCAATGATGGCAATGGCTAAGGTATAATATAGAGCTGATCGAATTTGAGGATCTTGTATCATTTCTTTATACCATCGCAAAGTAAAACCATTCCATTTGGCTCTGGATTTAGAATCATTAAAAGAAAATACAATTAATATAACAATAGGAGCGTATAAAAATAAAAAAATCAAACAGAGATAAATCCTTTGCATTATACGGTTTACCATAATCCCACACTCCCCTCTTTATCTGTTTCATAATGAGAGGTAATAAAAATACTAATTAAAATAATAATCATTAAGAAAATAGAGAGGGCAGAACCAAAATGCCAATTACCTACACTTAAAAATTGTTCTTCGATTAAATTTCCAATAAGGTAGTAGTGTCCACCACCTAATAAACGAGAGATCACAAAAGTAGTAACAGCTGGCATAAAAACCATAGTAATGCCTGAAACTACACCTGGTATACTTAAAGGAAAAATCACTTTTATAAAGGTTTGAAAGCCATTGGCCCCTAAGTCTTGTGCGGCTTCAATTAAGGAAGAATCTAGTTTCTTTAATACCGAATAAATGGGTAAAACCATAAATGGTAAAAAGTTATAAACCATTCCTAAAACAACAGCTTGGTTAGTATAAAGAATATGGATAGGGTTGAGTCCTATTTTTTGCAGAAGAACATTAATTAAACCATTTTTCTCCAATAAGGTTAGCCATGCATAGGTCCGTAGTAAAAAATTCATCCACATGGGAATGACAAAGAGCATTAAATAAATATTTTTATCACTAAAATCTTTACTAGTAAGAATCATGGCAATAGGATAGCCTAAAATTAAACAGATAACAGTGCTAATAGCAGCCAGCAATACAGAACGTCCTAAAACTTTTAAATAAGTAGGTTCGAAGCATCTTTGTAAAGGCTCTAAAGAAAAAACAAATCCAGTATCCGTTCGAACAGTAATTCCATAAAAACCTACTAAAAATAAAGGAACAACAATAAAAATAACCATCCATACAAGATAGGGTGCAGAAATCCATTTTTTATTCATGCCTCTGCCTCCTTTTTCATGATATGAATATCATTGGGACCAATTTGAATTCCTACTTGAGTTCCCTCTGCTTCCATTAAGGTACTATGAACCATCCAAGTAAAATCACCACTAGTCACTTGCATTTCATAATGAACTCCTTTAAAAATGACGGATTTGACTTCGCCTTGAATCATACCTTCAGCAGGAGTGACAATTTTTACATCTTCCGGACGGATCACAACATCCACAGGTTGATTTTGGCCAAATCCTTTGTCCACACAGGGAAAATGATATCCTGCAAAATCTACTAAGTAGTCATCTAGCATGATACCATCAACAATATTGCTTTCTCCAATGAATTTGGCTACAAATCGATTTTCAGGTTCGTTATAAATATCAATGGGTGATCCGACTTGTTGAATCACACCTTCATTCATAACGACAATGGTATCTGACATGGTTAGGGCTTCTTCTTGATCATGAGTGACAAAGATAAAAGTAATCCCCAATCGTTGTTGCATATTTTTTAATTCAATCTGCATTTCTTTCCTTAATTTTAAGTCAAGGGCTCCTAATGGCTCATCCAAAAGCAATACTTCTGGTTCGTTCACAAGGGCTCGGGCAATGGCCACTCGCTGTTGTTGCCCACCGCTTAAAGAAGTAATAGAACGATTTTCAAAACCACTTAAGTTTACTAAATGGAGCATTGTTTTTACTTTTTCCTCCATTGTGTGTTTATCCATTTTTTTAATTTTGAGCCCAAAAGCTACATTTTCAGCTACGGTTAGGTGAGGAAATAAAGCATATTTTTGAAATACAGTATTTACTTTTCTTTTATAAGGAGGCAAAGTATTGATTTTTTTTCCTTCAAATAATACATCACCTTTATCAGGTGTTTCAAATCCTCCAATAATTCGAAGAGTTGTTGTTTTTCCACACCCACTGGGACCTAAAAGAGTTAAAAACTCGTTTTTACGAATATAGAGATTCATGTTTTTTAATACAGGGTTCCCATCATATACTTTATCAATGTTTTTTAACTCAATAATATGTTTAGACATGGTCTTTGCCTCCCTTATATAATTTTTATTTTAATAAGCCAGATTCATGTACATCTAAAAAGTAGGAGGAGTACAAATCCAAAGCACTAAGGCTGGTGTTTTACCTCCATTAGAAATATAGTGATTACGGGTAGCTTTAAAATAAAAACTTTCACCTTTTTTAGCTTTATATATTTGAGATCCTAAATGAAGATGAATAGAACCAGCTAATACATAACCAAATTCTTCTCCTTCATGGGGATCATCCATTTCTGATTGTCCTCCTGGTTGCAGTGTAACAAGTATGGGTTCCATATCATTTTTTTGTGCATTTGGGACAAGCCATTTAATGTTATTTAGTAAGTCTCGGTTTTCTGTTTCAAACATATCATCTTTTGAAAATACAATTTTTTCATCTACTGTCTCATTAAAAAAATCTTTTAAATTCGTACCGAGGCATTCCAATATATCCACTAAAGTTGCAATGGAAGGAGAGGTGAGGTCTCTTTCTACCTGCGAAATAAACCCTTTGGATAATTCAGCGCGATTTGCTAATTCTTCTTGGGTTAGACCGTTTTTCATTCGAAGTTGTTTGATTTTTTCACCAATTTTCATAATGCCACCCTTATCTTGTTGTTTTCATTAACTAAACTTCTTGTTTACATTAACTAAACTTTACATCTGCTTTATTATAATCATTCTAAAAATGAATGTCAAGAATTTTATCGTAATTATTTTAAAAAAAATATAGAATTTTGGAACCCTGTATAAATATGAAGGTTCATAATCTGACTTTCGTAAGATGCATATCCTTATTTAAAGGTGATTATAGGGAGAAGAAGGCGGTAATACTTAAAAGTAATGAAGGAAGAAAGGGAGGAGAACACAATGTATTTAGTACGTAAAATATACAATCCTTCTATGTTTCAAGGGAAATACAAGAAACGAAATTATTTTGAAGGTTGGTATTACAAACTGATTGATGAAAAACAAGATGTTATTTATAGCATTATTCCTGGAGTTGCTTATGGAAAGACCCAAGAAGAGAGTCATGCTTTTATACAAGTCATTGACGGTATTACAGGAAAAACCTATTATTTTTACTATCCCCTAGAAAAGTTTTGGTATTCTACAAGAGATTTTGACATACGTATTGGAAAAAATCATTTTACAGAAGATCATCTTTCTCTTTGCCTATCTAATCCGATGATTTCGATCGATGGAGAATTGGATTTTATTCATCGAGTTCCTTATCCGAAAAGGTGGAATGCACCAGGAATTATGGGGCCTTTTAGCTTTGTGCCAGGCATGGAATGTTATCATGGTGTTGTCAATATTCACCACGAAATAAGAGGAAGTTTGTGGATTGCTAGAGAGGAAAAAAGTTTCCAAAAGGGGTATGGATACATTGAAAAAGACTGGGGACGTTCCTTCCCTTCGGAGTGGATTTGGATTCAAAGCAATCATTTTACCCAGAATAATGTTTCTTTTATGTTTTCCATTGCCCCCATACCTTGGTTCTTTACTCATTTTGTTGGGTTTCTGTGTTTTTTAAAAATACGAGAATATATGTATTGTTTTTCCACCTATACAGGAGCCAAAATAAAAAAACTAGCCAATCAAGGGGAAAGATGGCATATCATTATAGAAGATAAAAAATATAAGTTAGACATTTATGCTGAACAAGGAGAAGGAGGTATTTTAAAAGCACCTAAAAATGGGGAAATGAGTCGAAAAGTAAAAGAAAGTATTAATTCTAAAATTAAGATTTTTTTACTAGAAAAAAAGACAAGAAAAATTCTTTTTCAGGACAAGGGAATAAAAACAGGAATGGAGATTTCAGGTGATCTGTTTGCATGGAATAAAAAACGTACTAGAAAAAGATTCTAGTACGTTTTTAAAATAAAAGAGAAAAGAGTATAATACGTTTTACTTTATAGTAGTGGCATTTTTACTAGGATAGTTTAATAGAATAATACCCACAGAAACCAAAGCCAAACTAACTATAATACCTATAGTAAATGTTTCATCAGGAATAAATAAAGCGGATAAAATAGCACCGGCCACAGGAATAATGAATCGGTATAAAGCGATTTCACCTGCTTTATTATATTTTAGCAAGGTATACCATAGAGAAAAAGCAACAGAAGACAAAAAAGCAGAATAAATAAACAATCCTGTGGATAAAGGAGTAAAATGCATAAATCCTGGCTCTACATTGGGCAATCCAAAAAGAAGTAACAAAACAGATCCTAAAAACATTTGCCAAGCATTGATTAAAATCGGATGTAGATCCAAGGAAAATTCCTTTGCCCAAATAGTTGCAATAGCTCCTAATAAACTACAAATAATTAAAAAGCCTTCACCACGAAAGGAAAAAGACCAACCAAATTCTTGTCCCCAATTAACAATAATAATCCCTAAAAATCCTGTTCCCATACCAATGAATTTTTTTACGTTAAATTTGTCATTGGAATAAAGAAAATGGGCCAATGCAACAGTGAAAAAATTTCCAATGGATTCGATAATGGAACCTTTCATTCCCGTAGTATGAGCCAAACCATTATAAAAGAAAAAATATTGTAAGCCCGTTTGTACTACGCCTAGTCCTAATAAAGGGAGCCAAAATTTTTTAGGCACCCAAATGGATTGTTTACTGGTTAATTTAAAAAAGACAAAAATAATCAAAGAGGCTAATAAAAATCGAAAGCCAGCAAAGACTACTTTTCCGTATAAGTCATCAGGTTGTAATCCCATTTCTGGATAACTTAATTTTAGAACAGGAAAAGCGCTTCCCCATAAAATAGCACATAAGGTTGCTGCAAATACGACAAACCAAGGTGTAGTGAATAATTTTTTTGTATTCATTTTGTTGTTCTCCTTCTAGACAATAATAATTCATTTCATATCATAGCATTGGAATAATAAAAAATCAAATTCCTTCTCTTTTACAGGAAAAGGACTTTTTTAGGGAAGCAGATAGTCTACTTTACATTTATATATCTATATATTATAATAAAATATATAAAAGGATTACAAGAATTAAAATTCTTTATTATTCTTAAAGGAGAGGATCGTATGAAAATAGGCTTAATCGGTTTAGGAAAGATGGGTTATAATTTAGCTCTTAATATGCGAGATCATGGGCATGAAATCGTGGCTTTTAATCGTTCTCAAGAAAAAATAAAACAAATTGAAACAGAAGGAATTCAAGGAGCTTATTCCCTTAAGGAATTAGTAGAAAGTTTATCAACCCCTAGAGTGATATGGTTGATGATTCCAGCAGGGCAACCAGTTGATGATATGATTCAACAATTAATTCCTTTGTTGAGTCCCCAAGATATTATTATTGATGGAGGCAATTCCTTTTATAAAGATACGTTGCGCCGGTATGAAATGCTGCAACAAAAAAAGATTAATTTTGTGGATGTAGGAACCAGTGGAGGTGTTGAAGGAGCACGTTATGGGGCTTGTACAATGATTGGGGCAGAAGAAGAGGTTTTTGCTTATTTAGAACCTTTATTTAGAGACATTAGTGTAGAGCAAGGTTATTTACACACTGGCGCAAATGGTTCTGGGCATTTTGTTAAGATGGTTCATAACGGGATTGAATATGGGATGATGCAAGCCATTGGAGAAGGTTTTGAAATCTTGGAAAAAAGTCAATTTGATCTTGATTTTGAAAAAGTAGCTAGGGTATGGAATCATGGTTCTGTAATCCGTGGATGGCTAATGGAACTTGTTCAAAATGCTTTTTCAAAAGATAAGAATTTGGAAGAAATCAAAGGGGTGATTCGTTCATCTGGGGAAGGTTTATGGACAGTACAAGAAGCCTTGGATTTAGGAGTGCCAGCACCTGTCATTGCTCAATCTTTACTGGTTCGATATCGATCTGAACAAGAAGATAGTTTTTCAGGAAAGGTAGTAGCGGCTCTTCGAAATGAATTTGGTGGCCACGCAGTGGAGAAAAAGTAAGTTTTACATGAACAAGGTGGTGAAGATATGAAAGCAGAACAACTCTCAAATCTGATGGTGATCTTTGGAGGTACCGGAGATTTGACCCATCGAAAGTTAATTCCAGCCCTTTATAATCTTTTGAATGAAGGTATATTACCGGATGCTTTTGCTGTAGTTTCAGTGGGCAGAAGAAATAAAACCAGTGAAGAATATCGAGAAGAACTTAAAAAAAGTGTTCAGCAGTACTCCCGTTTTTCTATGGAACAAGAAAAATGGGAAGTGCTGGCACAAAAAATTCATTATTACCCATTGGATTTTCGACAAGGGGAGGGATATACAAGTTTAGATGATTACTTAAAAAAGATGGAAAAACAATATGGAACAAAAGGAAATCGGATGTACTATTTAGCAGTCGCTCCTGAGTATTTTGAAGTGATTGTAGATCATTTACATGCGTATGAGATGACAGATTCTTCTGAAGGATGGAAACGAGTTGTGATTGAAAAACCATTTGGTCGAGATTTACAATCCGCTCGCTATTTAAACAAAAAAATTACCCATGCTTTTACAGAACAAAATACCTATCGCATTGATCATTACCTAGGAAAGGAAATGTTACAAAATATTATGGTTATTCGTTTTGCCAATGCTTTTTTTGAGCCTATATGGAATAATAAATTTATTGATCATATACAAATTTCTTCCAGTGAAACTTTGGGTGTAGAAGAAAGAGGAGGATATTATGAAAAAGCAGGAGTTCTTCGTGATATGATTCAAAATCACATGCTCCAACTATTAGCGTTAACAGCTATGGAACCTCCTGTTCGTTTGGATACAGAGTCCATTCGAGATGAAAAGGTGAAAATATTAAAAGGTTTGCGGAAGATGTCTGTAGAAGAGATTCGTTCCAATGTCATCTTAGGTCAGTATGGATCCAATGGAGAGAAAAAAGGCTATCGGCAAGAAAATCGTATTTCTCCTACCTCTGATACAGAAACTTTTATGGCTTTAAAGGTTCAGATTGAAAACTTTCGTTGGGGAGGCGTACCTTTCTATATTCGAACTGGAAAACGTTTGCCAAAAAAGTCAACAGAGATTATTGTTCAATTTAAATCCATTCCAGAAATTTTATATTGGAAAGAATTTGAAAATTTGAAACCTAATTTATTGGTGATTCGCATACAACCTATGGAAGGAATTTTTATGCAATTTAATGCGAAAAAGCCTGGAACAGAAACCCAAATCATACCAGTGCAAATGGATTTCTGTCAAAATTGTGAGATCGGAAGTAATTCACCAGAGGCCTATGAGCGACTTTTATACGATGTAATGAAGGGAGATTCAACCTTGTTTACACGATGGGATGAGGTGGAATATTCTTGGCGATTTATTGATACCATCGCAAAGGCATGGGAAAGAGAAAAGCCTTTATTCCCCAATTATGATGCTGGGACTTGGGGGCCTAAAGAAGCCGATGAATTATTACGAAAAGATGGAAGAAAATGGTGGATTTTGTGAGGTGAATACAATGAAAATATATGATATTTCTATGGAAATTACAGAACATATGATGGTCTATAAGAATAAACCGGAGAAGAAACCTAAGATTCAAGTAATGGGGGATTTTACTACAGGAAGTAGTTATGAATCAAGGATTTCTATGGATCTTCATACAGGTACTCATATTGATATGCCTTTGCATATGATACAGGCTGGGGATAGTTTAGATACTTTTGATATCACAAAGACAATTACACCTTGTAAGGTATTGGACTTTACCCATGTATCTTCTGGAATCACAAAAGAAGATTTAGCAGTTCATTCCATTCATAAAGATGACTTTCTTTTGTTAAAAACAAAAAATTCTTATGTAGATTTTTTTGATCCAAACTTTATTTATTTAGAGAAGACAGGAGCTGTTTATTTAGCAGAAAGGCAGATCAAAGGTGTAGGAATTGATGCCTTAGGGATTGAACGTAATCAACCAGAACATGAAACGCACATTCAATTGCTGAAAGAAGGAATTGTTATTTTAGAGGGGTTAAGACTAGCTTTCATTGAAGCAGGCGATTATTTTTTATATGCTGTTCCCCTTAAAATAAAAGGAGTGGAAGCGTCTCCTGTTCGAGCATTTTTAACAAAATAAAATTTTATGAATAAAATATCAAAAAACACTCATAATGAACATATAGCCAAAAATCTTAACAAGAAGTATGATCATTAGGAGGTTGCAATATGAAAAAATATATTGGAGTTTTTTTACTTTGTGTAAGCGTTGTGTTCTTTTCGGGCTGTAGAACTACCCCACCGGCTACCCCTAATACGGGTACAGAAGGCCAAACAGATGGAGGTACAACAGATAAAGGAACCACAACAACTCCTGAAACGACACCCCCTGGAACCACAACAACGCCAGAAACAACAACGCCAACATCTGGTATGTATAAAGATGGAACCTATACACAAAAAGGGGATGAATGGGAACACGGAAATGAAGATGCCACTGTAGTAATTGCGGATGGTAAAATGAAGGAAGTTACATTGCGGAGATTAGATAAAGAAGGTAAAGAAGTAGATTATGAACAATGGACAGGAA